>JBKQRA010000154.1:0-8167 GCA_052144065.1 Methylovirgula sp.
TCTATGTCGAGCCGGGCTATGGCGGGCTCGCAGCCCTGCGGACTCTGTTGCAGGCGACGTCGGCGCAGGAAGGGGGTGTGCTGATCGGCGCCTCGGACTCGATCCCGTTGTTGCGCGGTTTCTATGAGGATCTGTTCAGCGAGACATGGATAGAGCCTGCGCTGGGCGATCTTTTGGAATTTGCCCGCCGACGCGGACAGTCCGATGCGTTCGATCCACGTTTCGCGTTGGTCATGGATTATCTCAATGCGAGCGTCGAGGATTGCGGAGGGGTCGTGAACTGTGCGCGGATCGCGGATCTATCGCCGTCGCGCTTTCAGCACCTCTTCACGCAGCACGCGGGCGTGCCTTTCCGCCGTTATCGTGCCTGGGGCCGGTTGCGACAGGCCTGGATGCGGATCGCGCAAGGCGCCACGATGACGGAAGCCGCGCACGCCGCTGGTTTCTTCGACTCCGCGCATCTGGCGCGCGAATATCGGCGGACCTTCGGCAAGGCCGCCTCGAACGGCATCCGCCGGACCTTTCGCGTCGGCTCAACCGATTGGACCAGAGACGATCGAAGGGCCATCTGAAACCGCAGCAATCGGCGCTGTTCGACCAATGGCGCATGCAATCGCGCTGCAGGTGCGGGAGCCGCCGTAACTTTACGGAAGCCGCCCGCGATTGAAAATCTTGTTTCGGCCTGCGTTCAGGCGGCCCCGAGCGGGTCCGGACCAAATTGATTTGGCCCGTTTGTGCCGCGCAGGCATCCGGCTTCGATGAAATACCAGATCCAGCCGATGACCGGCACGACGACGATGAGCACCCACCAACCGCTCTTGCCGCGATCATGAAAGCGTTTGATGCCCAGATTCACGCTCGGATAAATCAAAACCACATTGACGATCAGCGCGAGAATATTCGCAAGATTGTTGTGGCCGAAGATGAGTCCGAAAATGAATCCGAGGACCACATTGATGACGGCGAGAATGATGCCGCCGATCCAGAACGGTTGGCGGTTAATCCTGCCTGCATTGGTTAGAAAAAGGTCTTGATAGTCCATGAGATTGCTCCTGAAAACGGAGCGAGCTTCGCAGTTTGCGGAGAATGCGTCAATTGAGGCGGACTAGTCTTGCTTGCGCCGCACGAAGCCGCCGAGCTCGATGACGTTCCAAACCAATGTCGCAAAAAGCAGTATGTCGGCGATGACGACGACGAAGTGCGGGATGTCGCCGCCGACGCGCGGTTCGAGCCAATGCAGCGCCGCGGCGAGACAGACGATGAAGGGCAAAAGCCCGGCGAGCCCAGAGGAGCGGCCGATATCGCGCCAGCGTTTCGCGCTCAGATTGTAGAAGGACACGAGCAGAAGCACGCTGCCGAAACCATAGATCAGCCGATAGATATTTGCGGCGAGGATCGGCAGAGTGAACAACGGCTCTTTCGCAAGATCATGCGCGGCAAAGGGCTCGACGAAAATCCAGACGAGCGTCAGCAGGGCGAAAATGCCGGCGAGCAAAGCGGTATAGCGCCACCATGTGGCGGCATCGATGCGTCCTTCATCGCTACGGAAGAGAAACGACCAGCGCGACGTCTCTTCCGCCATCAGTCCCTCAGCAATTCATTGATCGCGGTCTTGCTGCGCGTCTGCGCATCGACGGTCTTCACGATCACCGTGCAATAGAGCGAAGGTCCAGGCGTTCCGTCAGGGAGGGGCTTGCCTGGGAGGGCGCCTGGCACGACGACGGAATAGGGCGGGACAAAGCCCGTGTGGATGGCGCCCGTCGCGCGGTCGATGATCTTCGTCGAGGCCGAGATGAAGGTGCCCATGGCGAGCACCGAGCCCTGGCCGACGACGACACCCTCGACCACCTCGGAGCGGGCGCCGATGAAGCAACCGTCTTCGATGATGGTCGGATTGGCCTGCAACGGCTCGAGCACGCCGCCGATCCCGACGCCGCCCGAGAGATGCACATTCTTGCCGATCTGCGCGCAGGAGCCGACGGTCGCCCAAGTATCGACCATCGTGCCTTCATCGACGAAGGCGCCGAGATTGACGAAGGAGGGCATCAGGATCACGCCTGGCGCGATATAGGCGGAGCGCCGCACGATCGCATTGGGCACGGAGCGAAAGCCGGCGGCGGCATGCTCTTCTGCGCCCCAGTCGAGAAATTTCGACGGCACCTTGTCCCACCAGGAAGCGCCGCCTGGGCCGCCCGAGATGAGGTCCATATCGTTCAGGCGAAACGACAGCAGCACCGCCTTCTTGAGCCATTGATTGACGACCCAGGCCTCGGGGCCCGTTTTGTCGGCGATCTTTTCGGCGACGCGCAGCTTGCCCTTGTCGAGAAGGTCGAGGGCGTAATCGACGGCTTCGCGGCGCTCGCCGGTCGTGGCAGAAGTGATGGCGTTGCGATCTTCGAAGGCCGCCTCGATGATCTTTTCGAGGTCTTGATGCTGCATGAGTCTTCTCCAACGGTCGGTCCGTCGCCGACCGCCTAAACGCAATTCAGTGGGGAAAGTCCAGTGTGTGGCCTTGCCTATTTCACCGGCATCACGGCTTCAGCAGCCTTGATGATGTCGTCGTCGCCATGCGCGTTGCAATATCCGGCGAGGCTTTTGGCATCCTTCACGGTCTTGTCCGCATACATGATCGGCGGCGCATTTTCTTTCGTATAATAGCCTTCGAGCCAAGTGAGGATAGTTGAAATTTCCTCCTTGGATGCCGCGACAAATTGCTTGCAGGTGATTTTCGAAAAGTCGAGATCCTCGGCCTTCGCCGGCGAAAGCGCGCAAACGGCGGCAAATGCGGGGATCGCGAGGAGCGCGGAACGAAGCTTCATGGCAGAGCCTCCGAGGGCGGGCGCGACGGCTGATCGCGCCGCTGCGACTTTAGCCAAGCCGTGCCGGCAGAGTCGACTCAAAAGCCTCCCGCATGGAGCGAAATATCGCGCAGGAAGCATTCGAGATCGCTGGTCACGAAATCGACATGGGGGAAGGTCGGGCTTGCGGCGATCTCGAAAGCTTCGCGGTGATCGTTCTGACCGGGCTTCGGCACGACAAGCACGGTGCTCATGCCCTTTTCATGCGGGATTCGCAGATTGCGTTCGATGTCTTCGAACATGACTGCGGTCTTCGGATCGACGTCATGCTTGTCGAGAAAGCGCTCATAGGTCACGAGTTCTGGCTTGGGGATGAGTTCGGCAGCGACGATGTCGAATATGTCTTCGAACATGTCGTCGAGGCCCAGCGCCTGCGCCGTCAATCGCGCATGATCGCGCGAGCCATTGGTCAAGATGAGCTTGCGGCCGGGCAGCGCCGCGATGGCTTCCGCGAGATCCGGATTGGGCAGCAGCGTCGAGCGGTCGATGTCATGCACGAAGTCGAGGAACTCCGCCGGCTTGATCGAATGATCGTCCATCAGGCCGCGCAGCGTCGTGCCATAGCGCTGATAATAAAATTTTTGCAAAGCGCGCGCCGACAGCCCGTCGAGGCCGAAGAGATGCATCATGAAGGCGGTGATGCGCCGATCGATCTTCGGCCAGAGATCGCAATCGGCGGGATAGAGCGTGTTGTCGAGATCGAAGACCCAGGTCTCGATATGAACGAGGCATTCCGCCGGAAAGGCGATGGGCTGAATGTCGAGCGCAGGCGTAGCGGGCTGTGGGACAGCCTTATCTGATGGATCCATGCGGCTCGCGTGCTTCATATCATCTCGTAATCAGTGTTCCGGCGCCGTGATCGGTGAGGAGTTCGATAAGCACCGCGTGCGGCAGCTTGCCATCGAGGATAACGACGCCCTCGACGCCTTGTTCCAACGCATAGATGCACGTTTCGACCTTCGGGATCATGCCGCCGGTGATGGTGCCGTCGGCGATGAGCGCGCGAATATCCTCCATGCGGAGCTCCTTGATGAGCTCGCCGTTGCGATCAAGGACGCCCGGCACATCGGTCAGGAACAAGAGACGCTTGGCGTGCAGCGCGCCGGCGATGGCGCCGGCGAATGTGTCGGCGTTGATATTATAAGTCTCGCCGTCGAAGCCTTGCGCGACAGGGGCGAGCACCGGAATCAATTCGCGTCCGAGAACCGAATCGAGAACGGTCGTGTCGACCTTGGCCGGCTCGCCGACGAAGCCGAGATCGACTTCCTTTTCGGCGCCATTGGCGTTTGGGCGAAGCGCCGGTGTCATCTTATTGGCGATGACCATATTGCCGTCCTTGCCGCACAGCCCGATTGCGCGGCCGCCTTCGGCATTGATGAAGCCGACGATCTGTTTGTTGATTGCACCGGCCAGCACCATTTCGACGATCTCGACGGTGGCGCGGTCGGTGATGCGCAGGCCACCGGAAAATTCGGATTTGATGCCGAGTTTGCTCAGCATGGCGCCGATCTGCGGGCCGCCGCCATGGACGACCACGGGATTGACGCCAGACTGCTCGAGGAGAACCATGTCGCGGGCAAAGCTGCGGGCGACCGATTCATCGCCCATGGCATGGCCGCCGTATTTCACGACGACGATGGTGTCGTCATAGCGCAGCATATGCGGCAGCGCCTGCATCAAGATTTCCGCCTGTTCCTGCGGATTGACGTCTTTGTGCGGCGGGTCGCTCTGGGTCATGCGGTCGGATCCAAATTTGCTCGGCAAGTTGTAACGGTTTGATGTGACGGGCTCAATGCGCCGTGGCGTGTGGGTTGCCGTCAAGCCGCGGGCGCGGTTTCAGCCAGCAGGCGCGCGATGGCGCCGCGCAGATCGTCCAATCCGGCGCCGTCATGCGATGAGGTGAAAAGGATCTCCGGGAAGGCGGCGGGACGCAGGGCCAGGGCCGCCTGGGTCTCGGCAAGCCGGCTCGCCATTTCGCCCTTTTTCACCGCATCGACCTTGGTGAGAACGATCTGATAGGAGACCGCGGCGCGATCGAGGAGATCGAGCATTTCGAGATCCTGCGGCTTCAGCCCGTGGCGCCCGTCGATCAGGACGAAGACGCGCAGGAGCTTCGCCCGGCCGCGCAGATAATCCTGCATCACCCGCGTCCAGTTCGCGACTTTCTCCTTGCCGACGGCGGCATAGCCATAGCCCGGCATATCGACGAGGCGGAGTTTGATCGTCTCGGAATTGGGGCCAAGAGCGAAGAAGTTGAGCGCCTGGGTGCGCCCCGGCGTGTGCGAGGTGCGGGCGAGCGATTTGCGATTGGTCAGCGCGTTGAGGAGCGAGGATTTGCCGACATTGGAGCGCCCGGCAAAGGCGATTTCGGGCGCGCTTTCCGGCGGCATTTGCGCACTGTCGGTCGCCGCCCAAATGAAGTCGCAGGCGCCGGCAAAGAGCTTCTTGCCGGCGTCCTTGTAGTCTTGCGTAATCTCGGCGGCTTGATCGGTCATGGTCCCTGGCCGCTGCGAAGGAGACGACAACCGGTCAGGTCGTCGCCTTCTTCCGGAAGAGATTGGTGAGATTGTCCCACAATTCGATCTTCACCCCGGCGCGGTGCATGATCAGCATCTGCTGCGAGACCGAGAGAAGGTTGTTCCAGGTCCAATAGATCACGAGACCTGACGGGAAGGTGCCGAGCATGAAGGTGAAGATCACCGGCATCCAGGTGAACATCTGCTTCTGCACGGGGTCCGGCGGCTCCGGGTTCATCTTCATCTGGATGAACATGGAGAAGCCCATGATCAGCGGCCAGATGCCGATGCCGAGCCAATGGCCGACAATTGGCAGTGTCGTCGGATCATAGGGCAGAAGCCCCAGGAGATTGAAGACGTTTGTTGGATCGGGCGCCGAGAGGTCCTTGATCCAGCCGAAGAAAGGCGCATGCCGCATCTCGATGGTGATGAACAGCACCTTATAAAGCGAGAAGAACACCGGTACCTGGATCAGCATCGGCAGACAGCCGGCGATTGGATTGATCTTCTCGCGCTTGTAAAGCTCCATCAGCTCCTGCTGCTGCTTCACCTTGTCGTCGGCGAAGCGCTCGCGGATGGCGGTCATCTGCGGCTGCGCCGCCTTCATCTTCGCCATCGACAGATAGCTGCGATTGGCGAGCGGGAAGAAGGCCGCCTTGATCAGCACCGTCACGATCAGGATCGAGATGCCGAAATTGCCGGTGAAGTGATAGATGAGATCGAGCAGCCGGAACATCGGCTTGGTGATGAAATAGAACCAGCCCCAGTCGATCAGGAGATCGAACTTCTTGATGCCGAGATCGCTCTCATAGCGGTCGAGCATCTGCGTTTCCTTGGCGCCGGCGAAGACGCGCGAGGTGATCGCCGAAGTCGCGCCGGGCGCGACGCTCAGGCCGCCCGTATCGAGATAGTCGGCCTGATAGATTTTCGTCGTCGCGCCGCGAGACGAGAATGTACCGGTGACGCCGATGCTTTGATCGGGGATGACGACGGCGGCCCAATATTTGTCGGTGAAGCCGAGCCAGCCGCCCGTGCCGGAAAGCTCCTTGGTCGCCTTCGGCTCTTTCTCGATCGAATCGTAAGTCGGCTCCTGTACGCCGGAATCGCCAACGACGCCGACCATACCTTCATGCAGCACCGAATAATTGCCGGTCTGCGGTTTGCCGACGCGGGTGACGAGCGAATAGGGATAGAGCTTTACCGCGGCGCCGCTCTTGTTCTCGACGCTGTCGGTGACGGTGAACATATAGCGGCTGTCGACGGCGATCTTGCGATGGAAGATCAGGCCGTGGCCGTTGTCATAGGTGAGCGTGACCGGCGAGTTTTCCGTCAAAAGCTGCTGATCGGCCTGCCAGATCGTGTTGGGGCCAGGCAGAACGACGGAGCTGCCGGGGTCCGCGACAAAGCCCATTTCGGCATAATAGGGATGTGCCGATCCGGTCGGCGACAGCAGCACGATGTTCGGGCTGTGGGGGTCGATCGTCTCATGATAGGCCTTGAGCAGCACATCGTCGATGCGTCCGCCGCGCAGGTCGATCGAGCCCGAAAGGCTCGCGGTATCGAGCTTCACACGCGGCGCCGGCTGCGACGTATCGGTCGAAGCGGCCGGTTGCGGTGCCGGCGCCTTGCCGGCCGTCCCGCCCGGTGCGACCGTCGGCGGCGTGCCCTGCTCGGTGGCTTGCGGCAGCACGGTCTGCGTCGGACGGCTTTGCGCCTGACGCGCCTTTTCAAGCTGCGGCGCACCGTAGAAGAAATTCCAGCCGATGATGACGAGGATCGACAGAGCGATCGCCAGGTAGAGGTTCTTATTGTCCGACGTCATGACGGCAAAACTAGTCCTTCATATTGGCTGGAACGGCGACGGGAGAACGCCGTGCTTTCGCCGGGCGCGGCGACCGTGCAGGTGCCGCTTTGGGGCGCGCGTGAACCTCTGCAATCGCGCGCGCGAGTTCCTCTTGCAGGGCTGGAAAGGCTTGGTCTAGCACCGCCTGCCGACCCAGGATCACATAGTCATAGCCAGACCGCGCCGAAAGGTCCGGCGCCGCTAGCCGCAGGGCTTCTTTTAGGCGGCGGCGCACCCGATTGCGCAAGACGGCGCCGCCGATCTTCTTGGTGACGGTGAAACCGAAGCGCGGCGGACCGGCTTCCGCTTCGCCTTTGCGGCGCACCGCCTGCAGGCTGAAGGAGCGGGCATAGGCACGCTGGCCGGAGGCGGCCTTAAGAAAGTCGGCACGTTTCTTCAGGCGCGCCGGCGGGTGCTGGCACGATTTCGGCCGAATGTCCTCTTCGCCGCCGGTCGTCCGGGGCTCCCGCATGGCCATTCCCGCGACAGTCGCCCGTCCGAAAGATTTTGGAGGAAATGGGCTAAAATAGGAGGTGAGCTGAACTTAGGCGGACAATTTCTTGCGGCCGCGCGCCCGGCGCGCCGCGATCACTTTCCGCCCACCGACGGTCGCGATACGGGCGCGAAAGCCATGCCGACGCTTGCGCACCAGTTTGCTCGGTTGATAGGTCCGCTTCACTTCCTTAGCTCCATTCCGAAATCTGCGGGGGTGCCGCGCCCTCGGCCTCAAATGCATAGCTTCCGGACAAACCGGAGAGCGCGACTGACGGGAGGGGAGCGCCGGCGAAAAACCGTGCGCTTATAAGAGCAGAAAGCCGGAAAAGTCAATTTTTCGCGGCTCGCCGCGGCGCCGGGGCTCAACAAGGCTCATTTTGGCACCTTCGGCGCGAAAGCGGCAGCGATTTCAGGCCTCCGCATGAGTTCGGCGGCGATGCCGTAGGCTTCGGCCG
>JBKQRA010000155.1:0-16171 GCA_052144065.1 Methylovirgula sp.
CTGCGCCAGCGCCTCGACGATGAGATGCCGGAGATCGTTCACGGCCTCATTCAGCTGCTCTGGCCCAACTATCTGCGGCCGGTGCCGCCGGTCACCACGCTGGCCTTGGATCAGGGCGATGCGGCGACCGCCAATGCCGTGCGTGTTGAACGCGGAACCAGCGTGCGGTCGCGCATGATCGAAGGCGTCAGCTGCGGCTTCTCGACCTGCTATGACGTCGACGTGCTGCCGATGAAGGTGGTCAAGGTCGATCTCGAAAATCGACCGACCTCGGCGCGGCTCGACATCAAGATTCAGGTCTTGCCGCGCGGCAGTTTGCGGTCGCTCAGCGACGGCCGCTTGCGGCTCCATTTCGCGACCGAGCGCGAGCCGCTCGTCGGGCGCAGCCTCTATTTGTGGATGCTACGCCACGCAGCCCAGATCACCGTTCGTGCCGATACGGGCGAGAGCCTCAGCCTCACGCCGGATCATGTAAAGTCGGTCGGCTTTGGCGAGCGGGAAGGGGTTGTCCCGGCGCCGAGCGTGAGTTTCACCGGCTTTCGCCTGATCCAGGAATATCTGGCCTATCCGGAAAAATTTCTGTTTGTCGATCTGACCGGACTTGAAGCGCTCGCCGCGTGGACCGCGACGCAATTCACCGTCAGTTTCGAATTCCGCCGGCCGATGCCCAATCAGATCCGTGTGAGCGACAGCAATATCCGTCTGAATTGCACACCCGCGATCAATCTTTTCACCAGCGATGCACAGCCTTTGCGGATCGATGGCGCCAAGGCGGAATATCGGCTGCAGCCGAGCAGCGAGTCGGGCCTGTCGATTCACGCAATCGAACAGGTGACCGGCTATATGCAGGGCCGGGCGCAGCCGGTTCATTATGTGCCCTTCGAATCCTTCCGCCATGATCTGCCGGGACAGGACACGGGCGCGATCTTCTATCGTGTCCGCATTCGCCCGAGCATCGTCGGCCGCGGCATCGATCATTATCTGGCCTTCGTGAACCGCCGCGATCGCATCGCCGTCCCGCCCGTCGAAGTGGTCTCCGTCGTCACGACCTGCTCGAACGGGCGCTTGGCGGAGCGCCTCGCGCCGGGTAGCATCGATCAGGCAGGTGCCGACATGCCGAGCGGCCTCAGCGTCACCAATATCGCGCCCGTCATCAGCGAGGTGCCGCCGCCGATTTCCGATGGGCTGCTGTGGCGTCTCGTTGCCAATCTGGCCCGCAATTTCGGCTCGATCGTCGATGCGACCGCCTTGCGCGGCGTGATCGCGAGCTATGATTTTCGCGCCGTCCATGACGCGCAGGCGCGGCGAAGGCTCGAGCTTTTGTGCGAAGGCCTGATCGATTTCAATCATTCCGAGATGGACTGGATCATCCGCGGCCGGCCGGTGCGCATGCGGGGTCTGGAACTCGTCGCGGTTGAAAGCAAACTCGGCGGCGAGGCGGAACTCTTTCTGTTCGGTTCCGTGCTCGATGCCTTTTTCAACGCTTTCGCGAGCATCAACAGCCTGCATCGCTTTTCGGTGCGCGGCAGTGAGAGCAATGTGGTGTATGCATGGCCGCCGAGACCAGGGGCAGCGAGCCCTCTCTAGATCACGATGACTTGGGGTTTGAACGACCCGAAGTCGTGCCGGGGAGAGCGGAAATTTCCGACGTCTCAAATCATCTGACCGACCCCGCCGCTTCGACGCGGGATGCGGGTACGAAGCCCGTTCCCGCTGGCGCTCGCCCAAATTTTGCGGCGGATCTCGACAAGGAACTCGCCGGCAAGTCGTTCTTTGCGCTCGCCATGATGCTCGAACGGTTGTTTCCGGAGTCGCCATCCTTTGGCTCGACGACCGACCCGGCGCGCGAACGAATCCGCTTTCGCGCCAATCCGACCTTCGGCTTTCCGCCCGAGGAAGTCGCGCGCATCGAGCCGCGGCCGGGGTCGGCGGACGGTTATGACGTCACCGTCAATTTTCTCGGCCTTTACGGGCCATCCTCGCCGCTGCCGCCGCTTTATACCGAGCAGGTCATCGCGACCGAATCCGAAGGCGGCGTCTTGGCGCCCTTCATGGATTTCTTCCATCATCGGCTGGTCGCGCTCATCGTCCAGATCTGGAAGCACAATCGCTATTATCTGCGCTATGAGCCGGGCGCCGAGGACGCGCTGTCGGCCTGCATCGCCGCGCTCTTCGGCCTGCTGCCCGAAGGGCTTGGCGCACGCGGACAATCGCTCCGCGTTACCCTCTTGCCTTATGCCGGCCTGCTGTCGCTCTACAGCCGTTCGGCGGCGATCATTTCCGACATCATCACCCAATCGACCGGCACGGCGACGCGGATCGAGGAATTTATCCCGCGGCGTATCGCCATCCCGGAACCACTGCGCAGCCGGCTGGGCGTCGCGCAAACGAGCCTTGGCGAGGACTTCATTCTCGGTGAAGAGATCGACGATGACCTCGGTAAATTCCGTGTCGTGATCGGGCCGCTCAGCCGCACCGCCTTCGAGCGACTGCTTCCCGGCGAGCCCGATTTCGAAGCCTTCGACGCGCTGATCCACCTCTCGATCAAGGATCCGCTGACATTCGATCACGCTCTGGTTTTACGGCCCGGCGAAGCGCCGGCATGGCGCTTGGGCGAGGCACGGCTTGGATGGACAAGTTGGCTCGAGCCGTTCGCGGATCGCGAACTCGCGGTTCTTCTCTAATGAGCATGCACGCGGAAAGTGGGAAAAGGACGAGGGCATGCAGCTACGATTGATAGTCGTCCGCGATCCGCGCCGTGTGCTCGGCGAGCGGACAGCCCATGGCTTTGGCGAAGAGGGCGGCACGATCGGGCGCAATGGCGCCTGCAACCTCGTGCTTGCCGACGGTGGCAATGTCATTTCAAGCCGCCATGCGGAAATCGGTTTCAACGGGCGCGGATTCACCATCACCGATACGTCGACCAATGGCGTCTATGTCAATCACACGGGCGCGCCTTTGGGCCGCGGCAATTCCCTCGTCCTGACGCCCGGCGATCTCATTTATATCGGCGAACTCGTCTTCAAGGTGGAGATCCAGGACGATGCGCGTGACGGCCGCGCACGGCTGGGGCTTCCGACAGGAGAGGGATGGACACAGGCGCGAAGCAACCCTCCGGCCTCGGCGCCGCCCGCGTCCCTCGAAGACCTTGCCGGATCGCGGCAGGCACCGACCACCGATCCGCTCGCGGGATTTGCACCGAGCGCACCGGTCGCGCCGAGCGCGAAGCCGGCAGGCGCGGCGCGCGACCCACTCGCCGGCTTGAACGTCTCCGAAGATGCCGAGGATGATCTGGCCGGGCCGATCCCGACACAGGCGGCAAATTCCACGCTCTTTCCGGAGCTTTCGCCGCGGCCCGGCATGGCGCCCGCGCGGCCGATCCCGCCATCGTTCACGCTGACGGGTGACGCCCAGCAGCCGATGGCGCCGCGGCCAAATCCGCCGGCCGTCGAATATCGGCGACGAAGCGCGCCCGCCCCGATCTCGCCGCTTCCGGTCGAAGCGATACCCGATTTGAACGCGCCCATCGCGCCCCAAGCGCCAGCTATTTTGCCGCCGCTGCCCTTCGCACAGGAAGCGCCATTGCAATCACCGATCCCGGGCGCACCACTGCTCCCGATGGATGCGGATTTTCTCGCTCCGGCGGCGAGCCCTGCTCGGGCAACTCCGCCTGCGCCACCTATTCAGCCGCTTGCCACGCCGTCGATCTCGCAACCGCTTTCGCAACCTCTTGCGCCGTCGCCGCAAGCGCCGCTCATTCCCGATGATTTCGCCGCGCATCTGATGGGGCTGCCGGGCTTTTCGCCGGATACGTCCGCCCCCGCTGCACCGGCGGGTTCCAGTCCCGTGCCCGAGAGTGCTTCGCCTATGCCGGCGGCGCCACTTCAGCAGGCCGTACCTGTGCAACCTGCGGGATCCCCACCGCTGCCGGGTCAGCGGGCGCCTTTGCGTCCGGACTTCGCCGCAAGCTTCGTCACCCTGCGGCGCAAGGAAGATGCGACGCCGGCATCGGCGCCGGCTCTCGATCCTGTATCGGTTTTGCGGAAGCGCTCCGAAGCGCGCCCGATCGCCGAGGCAACCCGGATCAACACACCGCGTCCGGCGGCAGCACAACCTGCGGCGCCGGCGTCCGCCGGTCCCGCGCCAAGATCTTCGGGCGATCTCACGACGTCGCGCAGAAGTGATGAGCTCGCGATCTTCTGGCAGGCGCTCGGTATCGATCCGGCCCAGATCGACCCAGCGCGGCGCGCCGCGATCCTCCAGATCCTCGCGGCCACGATTCAAGAATCGATCGGCGGTCTCATTGAAGTGCTCTCCGCGCGCACCGCGATCAAAGATGAGTTCCGGATGGATCAGACCCAGATCCAGCCGGAAGAAAACAATCCGCTGAAATTCTTCCGCAGCGGCGAGGAGACGCTGCGCCGCGCCGTCGTCGCCGGTCAGCCGGGCTTCCTCAATCTGGATGTCGCGACGCGCCTGGCCTTCAACGATATCAAGGCGCATGAGGTCGCCGCGATGACGGCGATGCAACGGGCCATTCCGCGGCTGCTGCAGCGTCTCTCGCCGGTCGCCATTGAAGAAGTCGCTTCACCCGCGCGCTTCGGCCGCAAGCCCGACAAGGCAAAACTCTGGGATCAATTCGTCGAACTCTACAATCAATATGCCGAGAGACTCGAATTCACGATTCCGGAAATCATCGCGAAGGAATTCGCCCGCGTCTATCGCGAGCAAATCGATCAAATGAATCAAGGGGGACAAAAATGACAGCCGAGATCGGGCACTATCGACTGCATCTAAGGCAGCTGCTTTTCGTTGCCTTGGCAGCTCTGCCATTGGCCGATTGCGCCTCCATGGCGCCGAAGACCACGGCGCTCAAATTTCTCGTCACCGCCGATAATACGGTCAATCCCGACGAACATGGCAATCCCTATCCGATCGTGGTGCGGATCTATGAGCTGAAGCAGGCGAGCCAGTTCAATCAGCTTTCCTATTTCGAGCTGACCGATTCGGATGTAACGAAGCTTGGCTCCGATCTCGTCGCCAAGCGCGAGATCGAATTGAAGCCCGGCGATACCCAGACCTTCGACCGCGATACGCCGATCGAGACCCATAATATCGGCGTGATCGCCGGCTTTAGAAACATCGATAATGCCCAGTGGCGCGCTGTCGCGGAGATCAAACCGGAGCGCGGTAATCAAGTTGTCATAAAAGTGACGGCCTATTCTGTATCGCTGAAGAACACCGCCGATAAGACGCTCGGCCTGTTCTGATTTTCGCAATGCGCAACGAGTCATAGGTCGCCGGTGCGACGGGGGGTGATGATGGGAGTGACAGACAAGCCGCTTTGGTTTGAAGGGATGTTTGTCAGGCCGCAACATTTCCAACAATATGACCGTTGGATCGAAAATCTTGTGGAACGACGCGCGGCGGCGCTGCGCCAGCATGGCTGGGGCCTGTCGTCCCTGGCCTTCGATGCGGAACTCCTCGCTTTGGGCCGGTTGAGCCTGACGAACTGCAGCGGCGTGATGCCGGACGGGACGATCATCGACATTCCAAACAGCATGCCGCCGCCGGCGCCCGTGGCGGTGCCTCCGAATGTCAAGGACCGCCTCGTCAAGCTCGCCATTCCGGTACGCCCACGCGACGGGGCTGAGGTCGCCGCCGATACGATCGATGTCCGGCGCTATGAGATCGCGACGAGCAGCGTCCGCGACGCCACGGCGCCGCAGCGCGAAGCGATGGACATAAGGGTCGGACGCCTCAATCTCCGGCTGCTTCTCGAAGATGAGCCGGACGGCGATTATGTGACATTGCCGCTCGCTCGCATTCAGGAGGTCGAGCCGGCGGGGCAGGTCATTCTGTCAGAAACTTATATTCCGCCCTGTATCGACTATCAGGCATCACCCAGGCTCATTCAAATTCTGCGCGAGGTCCTGGCCTTGCTGCGCAGCCGCGGCGAGGCGCTGGCTGTCCGCGCCGATCCGAGCCGTGCCGCGGCAGAAAGCGCCGGCCTCGTCGATCTTCTCGTCCTGTCGATCGTCAATGGGGCAGAGGCGACCTTGCAGCACATCGCCAATGTGCGCGGGCTTCATCCAGAGGAAATGTTTCGCGAATATGTCCGCCTTGTCGGCCAGCTCGCGACCTTCGATGCGCGGCGCCGGCGTCCGCCGGAGTTTGCACCTTATCTGCACGATCGGCTGGAGCTCTCGATCGAGCCGGTGCTCACGGCCCTGCGGCAGGCGCTGGCCGTCGTCGTCGAGCGCAATGTCGTGACCCTTTCGCTGCAAGAACGTGGCTATGGCATTTTGACCGCGACGATCACCGACCGCAGCATCTTCCAGGGCAGCCGTTTCATCTTGGCGGCGATCGCCAGCGTGCCATCGGAGACTCTGAGGACGCAATTGCCGACGAATATGAAGATCGGCTCGGTCGAGCAGATCCGCGACCTCGTCAATCTGCAATTGCCCGGCATTCCGATGCGCAGCCTGCCGGTCGCGCCGCGCGAGCTGCCGTATCTGACAGGCGCGGTGTATTTCGAGCTCGATCAATCGGTCGAGCTCTGGCGGGCGCTGCCGCGCTCGGCCGCCTTTGCCCTGCATGTCAGCGGCGACTATCCCAATCTTCATCTTGAATTCTGGGCCGTGAGGGAGAGCTGATCTTGGTGCAGCCTTCGGCTCACGATCCTGACGAGCCCACCGTCATTGGCCATAGGCCAAGTCCGATCGGCGGCGATGCGGGACCGACGGCGCCAGTTGGCTCAGGATTGGGCAGCCCCGGATTTGGCAACTCGGGATTGGGCATTCCAGGCGCGGCCGGCGCACACCCCCCACGCGATCCGCTGCTCGGCCGGCCGATGCCACCGGGCAATGCGCCGGACGCCTTTTCGCGCGATGCCGGCGCTTCGACGCCTACGCCGGCGGGCGCCGGCCGCAATCTGCCGCTCGATATTTCCGACATGCAGAACATGGCGGATCCGCAGCAGCCGGAAGATGCGATTGCTGCTGCAGCGGTGCCTCTGTTGATGCTCGTCGCGCAATTGCGCAATGCCGTCGAATTCGCCGATGTCGAGGCGCTGCGCCGGGAAACGACGGAGCAGATGAAGAAATTCGAGGAGCGCGCGATCAAATTCGGCGCGCGGGCGGCCTCAGTGAGCGCGGCTCGCTACATCCTTTGCGCGCTGATCGATGAAACGGTCATGACGACCCCATGGGGCAGCGCCAGCCAATGGAGCGCGAGCAGCCTTCTCAACCAGTTTCACGGCGAGACCTGGGGCGGCGAAAAAGTCTTCACCATTCTCGATCGGGTGAAGAGCGACGTCGATAAATATCTGGCGCTCCTCAAATTGATCGATCTCGTTCTCGCCTTCGGCTTCGAAGGCAAATATCGCGTCATCGAGGGTGGCCGCTACCAGCTCGACGAATTGCGCAATGAAGTCTCGGGGCTTTGGCATTCGCATGCGCGGGCGCTTCCACGCGAATTATCGCCGCAATGGCGGGGCGTCTCAGCGCGTCGCGATTTGCGCAGCTATGTGCCGCTCTGGGTCGGCTTTGCCTGCACCGGCGCGCTGCTGCTCGCGATCTATGGATTTCTGGCGTTTCGGCTGAACAGCGCCTTGGCGCCGGTGACCGCCATCCTCCAGCAGCTTGCGCATGGAGGCTGAAAGCCGGTCGAAAGCAACGAACAATTCTGACCACAGATAGAGGAAGACACATCTGAGGCGTGGACCCTAGAGTCGGCCACGCTTCGGAGGAGGCAGGGATGATACAAGCCTTTATTTCAGCGCTTTTCAGGGTCCGGACATTTTTTATTCTGCTCGGGCTCGTGGCGCTGGCGGCGCTCATCTGGTTTGTCGGCCCCTTGATTTCCTTCGGTGGCTACACGCCGCTAGCAAGTGTTTCAATCCGGACCACGCTGATCGGAGGCCTCTTCGGCGGGACGATCGTCATCGCCTTGCTGCGGATCTATCTCGCCCAACGCGCCAATGCGCGGATGATCCGCAATCTTCTCGACACAGCGAATCTGGCGGCGCTCGCGGACAATCAATCTTCGGACGAGATCGAGATTATCCGTGAACGTTTCGAGCAGGCGCTCAAAGTCTTGCGCGAAGCGTCGCTCGGCAAGACGGGACACCGCGGCTATCTCTTCGAACTGCCCTGGTACATCATCATCGGACCCGCGGGTGCCGGCAAGACGACGATTCTCAAAAACTCCGGCCTGAATTTCCCGCTGGCCGAACGGCTTGGCGTCGATCCGGTCAGCGGCATGGGCGGCACCCGCAATTGCGACTGGTGGTTCACCGACGAAGCCGTGCTGATCGATACCGCCGGCCGCTACACGACGCAGGATGTGAACGCCGAAGTTGATCGCGCCGCCTGGCGCGGCTTTCTCGAACTCCTGCTGAAGCATCGCCGGCGGCGCCCTATCAATGGCGTCATTCTCGCCATCAGCCTTGGCGACATCATCACTTTGAACCAGGCCGACCGGCGCCGGCATGTCGATGCGATCAAATTGCGTCTGCAAGAATTGATGCGCGTTTTCGGCATGCGGCTGCCGGTCTATGTCTTGTTGACGAAATGCGATCTCATTGCCGGCTTCAGCGAGTTTTTCGACAATCTCGATGAAGAGGAGCGGGCGCAGGTCTGGGGCATGACCTTTCCGACCGCGGGCGACAATCAGCTTCTCAAAGATCTCGACATGCGCTTCGTCGAGCTTGGCGACCGGATCGAGGCAGCGGTTCCGATCCGCATGAATGATGAGCGCAATATTGCGCGGCGCTGTCGGATCTATTGTTTCCCGAAGGAATTCGCCAGCCTGCGGGTTCAGATCGGCGGTTTTCTATCCGAAGTCTTCCGCCCCAGCCGCTTCGAGATGCAGCCGATGCTGCGCGGCGTCTATTATACGAGCGGCACGCAGGAAGGCACGCCGATCGATCGATTGCTTGGCGTGATGTCGCGCAATTTCGGGCTCTCTGTCGGGCATCGCCTGCCGTTCAGCGGCAAGGGCAAGACCTTCTTCATCCGCGACCTCCTCACCAAAGTGATCTTCGAAGAGCAGGGGCTCGTCGGCACCAATCGCACGCTCGAGCGCAAGATGGCGGTGGTGCAGACGGCTGCCTATGTCGGCATGTTTATTTTATTGGTCGGCGCGAGTGCTCTGTGGTTCGGCGCCTATGCGCGCAGCGAAATCCAGATCGGCGCGACGAAGGCTGCCGCCGAGCGCTTGCACGTCGATCTTGCCGCCGTGCCGCGCTACGCCTCCTTTGAGCAAATTCTGCCTGTCCTGAACGAAGCAAAGGCGATGACGACGGCCGCAACCGACGACAGTGCGCTTGGCCTGCTGCAGAGTTTCGGTCTTTCCGCCAAGGCCGCACTCGCACCCGCAGCGGCCAGCGCCTATGACGCGATCCTCGTGCAAAAGCTTCTGCCGACTTTCGCTGGGCGCATAGGCGCGCAGCTCGATTCGGGTCTGGGCTCGATGAACTCCGACGTCAGCACGCTGCGCGGCCTGCTGCGCGTCTATCTGATGCTGGGGCAGGGGCGCTATTTCGAGCGGGGCACGGTCGCAACCGCAGCGACCAATGAGGCGGGCGTCGCTTTTCCCCTTGATCCTCGCCGTAAGACGGCGATGACCTATCATCTCAATCGCATGGTCGCGCTGCTGCCCCAGCCCGTGCCCCTCGATCAGCGTCTGATCGATCGTGCCCGGTCGCGCTTGACGCGGGTGCCGCCAGTCGATCAGATCTACGCCGAGCTGCTGCGGCAAGCCTATCAAGAGGCCAGGCTGCAGGACGTCGATCTCCTCAGCACCATCGGCACGACGAGCCTCGAAACCGTGCCCGATGCGCGCGGCTCGCGCAGCCTTTCAGTGCCTGGCATCTTCACGCGCGACGGCTTCTTCAATTTCGTCTTGCCGCATCTGCCGACCCTCGTCCGCGATCAAATGGGCTCGGATTGGATCACCGGCGGCCGCGACGTCGATAATTCGGTCATCCAAAGCCTGTCGCAGGAAGTCATGAAGCGCTACATCCGCGACTATGTCGCGGCGTGGCAGACCGCGCTCGGCCGCATCAGCGTGATCAAATTCGCCGATCTGCCGCGTGCGCTCACCGTGCTCCAGTCGCTCGCGGGTCCCCAATCGCCGCTCGATCAGCTGATCGATGTCGTGCGCCAGAACGTCGATCTGCCCCCACCTGGCCAGACCAGCAATTTGACGGCGCCGTCGATGGGACCGCAGCCGCCACCGCCGCCAGGTGCCGCGATTGTTCAGGCGGCCCAGGGTGCCGCGGGCGATGCCGCCTTCAAAGCTGTCCTCGGCGATATGCCTTGGCCCGGCCAATCGATTTCCACGCCCTTTGCGCCGCTTCTCAGAATGGTGATGGCCGGCAACACCGGCCAAATGCCGCCAATCAATAAAATCCATGATCTGTTGAGCAGTCTCTATGGGACGATGTCGAATGTGGCGAATGCGCCGCAACCGTCCGCAGCGGCCTTTCAGCTCGCCAGCCAGCGCAGCAAGGATCCGAATTCCGACGCGCTCGGGAACATAAGGTCCGACGCCGTGCTGCGGCCGGAACCGCTGCGCGGCATTATGCAGGGCCTCTCCCGCACCAGCTGGGGGCTGCTGCTCGATCTGGCGCATCAGGAGATCGATGCCGCCTGGACGCGCGACGTCGTGCCCGTCTGCTTGAGCGCCATCTACAACCGTTATCCCGTCTATGCCGACAGCAAGCAGGACATGCAGCTGGCCGATTTCAGCCAATTCTTTCGGCCGGGCGGCACGATGGATAATTTCTTTTCCAGCAATCTTGCGCCCTTCGTAATCGATCGCGGCGGCGCCTATGTGCCGGCCACAATCGACGGGACAAGCCTGCCGCTGCAGCCGACGAGTTTAGGGGCCTTCTATCGGGCGAAGCAGGTGCGCGACGCCTTCTTCAGCAACCGTGATCCGGCGCCCGGCGTCAAATTCAGCCTGCGGCCATATTATCTCTCGCCGGCGCTTTTCCGGGCGACGCTGAATTTCGACGGGCAAGACATGACCTATCGCCATGGTCCGCCGCGCAGCTATGATCTGCATTGGCCCAATCAGAATGATGCGAGCACCGTCTCGGTCACCTTCCAAACCGCTGACGGAAAGGAGAGCAAGGTCGAGCAATCCGGACCTTGGGCGCTGTTTCGCTTCATCGATCCGAGTGTGCGCGGCAATTTCGATCATTTCGTCCTGACGGTGAATGGACCCGAGGAGATGCGCGTCAGCTATGACATGCGCGCCGCGAGCGTGAACAATCCGTTCGGACTGAGCGCCTTGAGGAGCTTCCGCTGCCCGGATCGCCTTTGAACATTCAAGCCCCGGCGGGGGCCGCGGGCCTTTTCGGCAAGCTGCCGTCGAGTCGCGATTTTCTCCGTCGCGGCCTGCCCAATCGCTTTGTCCTGCCCTGGGACAATTGGCTGGCGCATGTGATCAAGGCGAGCCAGGAGGCCCTCGGCGAGAGCTGGATGCAGGCCTATTTGATGAGCCCGCCCTGGTGCTTCGCGCTCGATCCGCATGTGCTCGACGACAATGGCTGGCTCGGCATCGTTGTCTCGTCGGTCGACGCCTTACACCGTTGTTTTCCCTTGACGCTGGCGGCGGAATGCTCGGCGCAATTCGCCGATTTCTGGCCGGTCTTCGATTGCGACACCTGGATGCAGCAGGTCGAGACGCTGGCCTTGGCCTTGATCGACGGCAACGCCGATGTCGATCAGGCAGTGCTCGATCTCGCCCGGCGCGCGAAAGAAATCCAAGATGCCGCCGCCGCACGACTGCCTTTGCCGGCGCAGACCTTCGCGGAGGCGCGCTGGTCGCGTGCCTACGACCTCATTCAAGCGCCGCTCGCGGCGGCAGCCTCCGGCGCCTTGTCTTATTGGTGGCACGATGAATGGCCTGCCCATGCGGCAATCGCTCTGCGCTGTTGTGGCCTGCCGCGGGCAAATGCCTCGACAAGCTTCTTCGACGCGGGATGGCTCCCGCGCGGGCTCGTCGAGCGGCCGCTATGACCGGGCACGCAGGCGAGCCTTGCGGCGAGATGAAGCTCGTCGCCTCTAGCGCCACGCGGCAATCGCCGAGCCATGACGAAAATGAAGATTCGCTCGCGGCATTGCCGGAGGCGGGCCTGTTCGTCGTCGCCGATGGCATCGGCGGCCATACGGATGGCGGCCTCGCCAGCCGCTCGGTCATCGAGATCCTGTGTCATACGGTCGAACCGGGGGCGCCTTTCGACGCGCGGCTGGAGCAGGCGGAGATGGCGCTCGAATCCATCAATCGGGCGCTACGCCGTGAAGGCGAGCAGCGGCCAAAGCCCGTCATCATCGGATCGACCGTGGCGCTGCTTCTGATCGGAGAGGGCTATGCCGGCTGTCTTTGGGCCGGCGACTCGCGCATCTATCTGCAGCGCGACGCCGAGCTCTTCCAGCTGACCCACGATCATACTTTGGGGGCCGAGATGGAGGACGCGACGCCGCGCGCCCATAATACGATCACCCGCGCAGTCGGGCCTTCAGATAAGCTTGAGCTGGAACGGGTTATCACGCATATTGAACCGGACGATACGCTGCTTGTCTGCTCGGATGGCTTGACCAAAGCGGTCAATGACGATGAAATCAGCGAGATGATGCGGGAACCCATTACCGGCGTTGCTGAGCGTCTCGTTGCTCGTGCCGTCACGCTCGGGTCGCGCGATGACATTAGTGTCATTGTCGTTCGGGTTTCTGCGATTCCTGGTGTCGGGGGGCACGCAGGCCGTGATGAAGATTGAGCCGCAGTCCTGTGCCGATACGGCACAAGACGAGATAGAGAGCGAGGCTCCTGCGGGTCGCGCGCCGCCGGCGCCTGTCGGCACGGTGTTGCGTGGCCGTTTTGAGCTTTGCGAGATCATTGGCCGCGGCGGCATGAGCACCGTCTATCGCGCCGTCGATAGGCTGCGGCTTCGGGCTCGTTTTGCCGAAGCGGAAGTGGCGATCAAGATCGTCGATGCCGTCGAGCGCATGCAAAGCGATGCGATTGAGCTGCTTCACCGCGAAGCGCGGCGGGCGCGGGAGATTTCGCATCCCAATATCGTCGATGTTCACGATAGCGATTTCGACGGTCCGCTGCATTTCATCGTCATGGAGCTGATGCGCGGCCGCACTTTGGCGGCGGCGGTCAAAGCCCGCGGCGGCCGGCCGCTGCGGCGCGGCGAGGCGCAGCTGCTTCTCGAGCAGATCGGCTCGGCGCTGGCGCTAGCGCATCGCTGCGGCGTCGTTCATGCCGATTTGAAGCCCGGAAATGTTTTTTTGTGTCGGGACGGCCGCGCAAAACTCTTTGACTTCGGCCTGGCACAGTCGGGCGATGTGACGGCCCACCCGCAGGATGAGGATTCAACCGTCCATTATCTCAACCGGGTGCGGGCGCTGACGCCGACATTCGCCTCGCTTGCCATGTTGCGCGGCGAAGCTCCGGCACCGACGGATGATATCTATGGCCTGGGCCTGCTCGCCTACCTTTTGATGACGGGGCACCACCCCTTCAATGGCAAGACGGCGGAAGCGGCGGACCAGGCCCGCCTCGCGCCGGCGCGTCCCGCTAATCTCTGCAAGCGGCAATGGCGGACGCTGAGGGCCGCTCTTGCGCATGATCCACAGCTTCGGCCAAAGAGCGTCGAAGCCTTTATGGCCGGGCTGCGCGAGCCGTCGTATTTTCTGCCGCAGCTTCCGGCCCTGCGGTTTGCCTTGCCCCGCCGGACCCCGGCGTCAATCTGGGAAGCCTCCACGTCCTGAGCGGACGACCGAGCGGGTCTGGCTCACCCGCTTGCCGCCGCTTGGCCGCTGAACTATGAAGTCGAAGGCGCGCGAGGTTATGCGATGACGGATGATATTTTTGAGGTACGGCCCCAAGGCCGTCTCGACAGCGTCACCGGACCTGCCTTCGAAAAGGATCTGCTGCAGAAGATCGATGCCGGACACCGCTGTCTGCTGCTCGATTTTGCCGAACTGCAATACATCAGCAGCGCCGGCCTGCGCATCGTTCTCGTCGCCGCAAAGAAGTTAAAATCGGTCGGCGGCCGGCTGGCCCTGTGCTCCCTCAATCCGCAGATCGCCGAAGTCTTTGCAATCAGCGGCTTCAACAATATTCTTGATATCCAACCTTCGCGGGATGCGGCGCGCTCGGTTCTCTCGGCGAGCTGAATCCAGCCTCAGGCTTGTGAGGCGATCGTCATCGAACCATCATTTCCCGACCATAGCGCCCATCGATGGTAAATCTGAATGTCTTTGCCTCGATCCTGGCCGGCCTCGGACTTTTCTACATTGGCATCAAAGGGCTTGCCGCCAATCTGAGCCAGCTGGCCGGACGCGGCCTACGCGTCTGGGTGGCGCTTTCCACCAGCACTTATGTGACGCGGGCGCTCGTCGGAACCGTCGCCGGCGCCCTGACGCAGAGTACGAGTGCCGTCACTGTTATATTGATGAGTTTGACGACCGCCGATCTCGTCGCGCCGCGGCGGGCCAAGGCTATCCTCGTCTGGGCCAATGTCGGCACCGCCGCCCTGGTGCTGCTGGTTGCGATCGACATTCACCTCTTCGTCTTGATGCTGACCGCCGCAGCGGGCATATGCTATTATGCGAACCTCGACCGTTCGCCGCGCTGGCGGCAGCTCGTGTCGGCGATCTTTCTGATCAGCGTCATGTTTCTCGGCCTCGAGCTGATGCGGATCGGCACGGAAGCGCTGCACGACATTCCCTGGCTTCGCGAGTCCCTGCATTCCATCGAACAATGGAATGTCGCGGCCTTCATCGTCGGCATCGTCTTCGCCATCGCCTTGCAATCTTCCGCAACGGTGGCCGTCATCATGATTGCGATGGCCGCGGCCGGATTGCTGACCTTGGAGCAATCCATGCTGACGATCTTCGGCGCCAGCGCCGGATCGGGCCTCAGCACCTATATGATCGCGCGCGGTGCCTTGGGCACATCGCGGCAGCTCCCCATTCTTCAGGCCTTCGTCAAAATTCTTGGGATCGCGGTGCTTTTGCCACTGTTCGGCATCGAGCAGATCTTTCACGTGCCTTTGCTGATGCATGCGATCCGGGCGAGCACGGACGATCCGGGCCGGATGGTCGCCTATATCTATCTGGCCTGTCAGCTCGCGGCTGTCATGGCCGAAATCATTTTTTCGCCTCTGCTCGATCGCCTCTTGTTGCGCGTCGCGCCGCCGTCGCATGAGGAGACGGCCTCGAAGCCGCGCTATCTCTACCATCAGGCGTTGAACGAACCGGAGTCGGCGCTGGCGCTCGTCGATCGCGAACAGGATCGCGTCTTCGATTATTTGGCACTGCATTTCGGCGCCGCCGATCACCTCGAAGACGGCGAGGCGATCCCAAAGCCCGATGCCGTCTTGCACGCAGCGACAAGTCTCGACCGCGCAATTGGACATTTTCTCAATGATCTCGCGGATTCCAACCCAAGCCGCGAGCTGCTCGAAAAGATCGCCAACCGGCAAGCGCGGGCCAGCCTGCTACAATCCATTCATGAATCCCTTGCCGAACTGGTGACTTTGCTCGCCACGCCATTTGAGACAGAGGCAATGCAATCTCTTGGCACAAATGTGTCAGAGGGTCTGGCGGGGCTGCTTCTTGTCGCATCGGAGGCAGTGCGATCCGGCAATGCCGATGATCTTGCTCTCTTGCGGCAACTGACCGCTGATCGTGACAGTCTTGTGGAACAGCTCCGCCGCCGGGTAATCGCCGCCGACAGAAGCCTCGCGGCGCGCGATCAGCAAACGCTCTATGCGATCACCAGCATCTTCGAACGGGTCGTGTGGATGCTGCGCCGCTATGCCGCTTTGTTGAACGATCAAGCCCAGCCGGCACTGTCATCACAACTCGAAACAAGCCCGGCAATTCTGTCCTAATGTGTCGAAATAGCGTAGCTTACGGCATGCCGGTGGCCGGCTCTGCCGCGGCTCTCGGGCGTGGCGTTAAATGGAGATGGGGAATGGTCCTGAACCGCTGGAAATTGGGACCGAAAATCTATCTAGTCGTCATCCTCTTAGCCTTGGTGACAGCAGTCATCGGGACGCTGGGCGTCGATGCGATGCTCACCTACAACGCCAAGGTCCGCGACATCGATCGCGCGTCGAGCCGCGCCATCATCGGCGAAAGAG
>JBKQRA010000156.1:0-25560 GCA_052144065.1 Methylovirgula sp.
CCCGCCTGCGCGGGAATGACGGCCGGCCAGGAAGCTCTGCTTAGCTGCAACCCTGCTAGGTGCAGAAAGCGCGTTCGCAACAAAGCGCGGATAAGGTCTCCGGCGAAAGCTGGATATGGACCGCGCCGCATGCCTGGCGGCCAGGGCAGAGCTTGGCGGCAGTTTTGCGCGGACTGAGCGGGACCTGGCCAACGCTCTGAACCGTCTTCGAATCGCCCTCGTTATTCTCCTTGCGCACCGTCGTCATTTGGCAATCGCTGCCGTGATGCTCGACGACGACCTCATGATGCTCCGGCGGAACCGGGACAACGGGGGCCGGATGGTCGATCACGACCTGATCGACGAGAACGGCGGGGCTTGCAAACAAGCCGCCGCTCAAGATCATCGCGGATATGAGTGCTTTACGCATTTGCTATCTCCTCCAGGATAACAGGATGCGCGAGCAACGAATGTTACGCTCGACGGTCCCAGGCGAAATGCGGCAGCGCTTGAAGCTCTGCCGCGCATTACGCAAGCGGCAGAAACCGGACACGATGATCGCGAAAACTATCGCTTAAGAATTTGCGGCAGACGGCGACGCGACGAATCTCATGTGTGTCGGCGTGCGACATCATCCAATAGCTGCGCAGGAAGGTCATCTCGGGAAGAATTCGAACGAGATCCTTATGGCCCGCTGCGGCGAAGTCATGCAGCACGCCGATGCCAACATCGGCGCGGATCGCTTCGAGCTGGCCCACGACACTCGAACAGCGAAACCGTTGCGCCGCATGGGCCTCGAGCGCCGTCGCATAATCGAGCGCCGCCGCATAGGCGAAATCTTCGACGCCGGTCACGACGACATGGCGATCGAGATCTTGCTTCGTCTTCGGCGTGCCGGCCCGTTTGAGATAGCGCTTCGAGGCATAGACGCCGAGGCTATAGTCGCTCAGCTTCGAGATGACGAGGCGGCCCTGGCTTGGGCGATCGAGGCCGATGGCGATATCGGCCTCGCGCCGCGACAAGGAAAAGGTGCGCGGCAGCGGCACGAGCTCGATGGTGAGCTGCGAATGGTGCGCAATCAGGCGACCGATTTCGCCGGCGAGAAAGAGATTGCCGAGGCCGTCTGGCGCGCCGATGCGCACCGTGCCGGACACCGAGGCTTCGTCCTTGCGCATAGCGGAGCTGACATTGATTATGTCCGTCTCCATCCGCTCGGCGACCGGCAAAAGCCGTTCGCCCGCCTGCGTCAGGACGGAGCCTGTCGGCCCGCGATTGAGCAGCACGGTGCCGAGCGACTCTTCGAGCGCGTCGAGGCGGCGCGCCACGGTCGTGTGGTTCAGCCCGAGCGAATGGGCGGCGGCCAAAAGCTGGCCCTTGCGCGCGATCTCGAGAAAAATGCGGAGATGATCCCAATCCATGGATGCAGTTTTACGCACATCAGTTTGGATTTCCAGCCTATTGATGTGCACAGATTAAAAGATAAAGAATGCTGGCGCGGCAATGGTTCCGCCTATCCCGTTCTGTCCATGCCATGAGGTCGTCATGTCCAAAGAGATCCCGCATTTCGTCAACGGGCAGCAGATTGGCGGCCGTGGGACGCGCACCGCGCCGGTGTTCAATCCGGCGACGGGCGAGCAAAGCGCCAGCGTGCGCCTCGGCGATGCGAGCGATGTCGATGCCGCTGTGCAGGCGGGGTTGAAGGCCTTTCCGGCCTGGTCCGAGACGCCGCCGCTGCGGCGCGCTCGCATCCTCAATCGTTTTCTGGCGATCGTCGAAGCCCATATCGACGAACTTGCCGCCGTCATCACCTCCGAGCACGGCAAGGTGCTGTCCGATGCCAAGGGCGAGATCCAGCGTGGCCTCGAAGTCGTGGAATTCGCCACCGCGGCGCCGCAGCTCTTGAAGAGCGAAGTGACGGAGAATGTCGGCACGCGGGTCGACAGCCATTCGCTACGCCAGCCGCTTGGCGTCGTCGCCGGCATCACGCCGTTCAACTTCCCCGCCATGGTGCCGATGTGGATGTTTCCCGTCGCGCTCGCCTGCGGCAATTGCTTCATCTTGAAGCCGTCGGAGCGCGATCCCTCAGCGGCGCTGCTGCTTGCGCAATGGCTCAAGGAAGCGGGCCTTCCCGATGGCGTCTTCAATGTCGTCAACGGCGACAAGGAAGCCGTCGACGCGCTGCTGCTGCATCCGGATATTTCGGCCGTCAGCTTCGTCGGCTCGACGCCCATCGCGCGTTATATCTATGAGACTGCGGCGAAGACCGGCAAGCGCGCGCAGGCGCTCGGCGGCGCCAAGAACCATATGATCGTCATGCCCGATGCCGATATGGATCAGGCGGTCGATGCGCTGATGGGCGCAGCCTATGGCTCAGCCGGCGAGCGCTGCATGGCGATTTCCGTCGCCGTGCCGGTCGGCGAGAAGACCGCCGACACGTTGATTGAGAAGCTCGCGCCGAAAATCCGCGCGCTGAATGTCGGCCCGGGCACGGATCCGAAAGCCGAGATGGGGCCGCTTGTCACGGCGCAACATCGCGACAAGGTGAAAGGCTATATCGATCTCGGCGTTCAGGAAGGCGCCGAACTCGTCGTCGACGGCCGCGGCCTCTCGCTGCAAGGCTATGAGAATGGCTATTACCTCGGCGGCACGCTGTTCGATCGGGTGAAGCCGGAGATGCGCATCTATAAGGAAGAGATCTTCGGGCCTGTCCTCGCCGTCGTCCGCGCGCCCGATTACGCCGAGGCGGCGCGTCTCGTGAACGCGCATGAATTCGGCAATGGCACGGCGATCTTCACCCGTGACGGCGATGCGGCGCGCGAATTCGCGCATCAGATTCAGGTCGGCATGGTCGGCATCAATGTGCCGATCCCTGTGCCGATGGCCTTTCACTCTTTCGGCGGATGGAAGGCTTCGCTGTTCGGCGATCATCATATGCATGGGCCGGAAGGCGTGCGCTTTTACACGCGGCTGAAGACGATCACCACGCGCTGGCCGACCGGCATTCGCGCCGGCGCCGATTTCATGATGCCGACCATGAAATAAGCGCCAAGCGCCGCGACTTACGGCAATGCCGCGAAGCTGAAATGCTTCACGGCATTTTGTATTTCAGAAGAGTCTTCATGACGTGGCGCGCTGAGCTGCGCCGAGGCTTGCGCTTTGCGCCCTTTGGCGGCCTGCCAAAGCCTTAGACTAGAGTCGGCTAGACGCGCGTGATCCGCGGAGTAGGCTCTCCCCAATAAAGAGAGGAAGCGAGACTCGCAGAACGGACGAAAACGTCTGCGCGGGTCAACGGTGCGCGAGACCGGCTAAAGATCCGGCCGATGCGACGTCGGGAGGACGTCATATGCACAGTGACTATTGGGGCGCTTATGCGCATTGGATGCAGGAGCCGGAAGCCTTTTGGCGCGCGGCGGCGGAAGACATAGACTGGTTTCGCAAACCGGAGGCGATCTTCGATCCTGCGCAAGGCCCCTATGGCCGCTGGTTTCCCGATGCGCTCTGCAACACATGCTACAATTTGATCGACCGGCATGTTGCCAACGGCCGCGGCGCGCAGGCAGCAATCCTCTACGACAGTGCCGTCACCGGACTGAAGCGGACGATCACCTATGCGGAGCTTTTGCGCGAAGTGCAGGCCTGCGCGATCATGCTCGAAGACTTCGGGGTCGGACGCGGCGATCGCGTGCTTCTCTATATGCCGATGGTGCCGGAAGCGCTGATCGGCATGTATGCTTGCGCGCGGATCGGCGCGATTCACTCGGTCGTCTTCGGCGGCTTTGCGGCGCCGGAACTCGCGGCGCGCATCGATGACGCGGCGCCAAAGGTCATCCTCTCAGCCTCTTGCGGTATCGAGGCCGCTCGCATCATTGCCTATAAGCCGCTGCTCGATACGGCGCTGACGCTCAGCCAGCATCAGCCGACCGCCTGTGTCATCCTTCAGCGTCCGCAATATGAGGCGCGCTTCGTTGCCGGCCGCGATTATGATTGGGAGCGCCTGCGCACCCGCGCGCTGATCGCGCTGGACAATGGCCGCGCCTGCGACTGCGTTCCGCTCGCCGCCACCGACCCGCTCTACGTGCTCTATACCTCCGGCACGACGAGCCGGCCGAAAGGCGTCGTGCGCGACAATGGCGGGCATATGGTGGCGCTGCGCTGGAGCATGCGCGCCATCTACAACATGAATCCTGGCGAAGTCTTCTGGTCCGCTTCCGATATCGGCTGGGTCGTCGGCCACAGCTATATCGTCTATGCGCCGCTGCTCGCCGGCTGCACGACGGTTCTCTATGAAGGCAAGCCCATCGGCACGCCGGATGCCGGCGCCTTTTGGCGCGTGGCCGAAGAGTACAATGTCAAAGTGCTGTTCACTGCGCCGACCGCGATGCGCGCCATCCGCAAGGAAGATCCGAAGGCGAGCCTGACGGCGGGCCGTGATCTCTCGCATTTCACCGCGCTCTTTCTTGCCGGTGAGCGCGCCGATCCCGACACGGTGCGTTGGGCGGAGACGGCGCTTGGCGTGCCGGTCATCGATCATTGGTGGCAGACGGAAACCGGATGGGCGATCGCAGCCAATCCACTCGGCCTCGGCGGACTGACGGTGAAACCCGGCTCGCCGACCGTGCCGATGCCCGGCTATGGGGTCGCGGTGCTGGATGCCGGCGGAGAGACGATGGCGTCCGGCGAGATGGGCAATATCGTTATCAAACTGCCGCTGCCGCCCGGTGCCGGCGTCACGCTATGGAATGCCGATGACGGCTTTCGCGACAAATATCTGGCGCGCTATCCGGGCTTCTACGACACCGCCGATGCCGGCTATCTCGACGAGGACGGCTATCTCTGGGTGATGGGCCGCACCGACGATGTGATCAATGTCGCGGGACATCGCCTCTCGACCGGCGGCATGGAGGAGGTCGTCGCCTCGCATCCCGCCGTCGCCGAATGCGCCGTCATCGGCTGCAAGGACGATCTCAAGGGCGAATTGCCATGCGGCTTCGTCGTCTTGAAGAGCGGCTCGACTCTGTCGCCGCAGGCGGTGGGGGATGAGATCATCGCACTGGTGCGCGATCGCATCGGGCCTGTCGCGGCGTTCAAGCGCGTCGTGACGGTGGAGCGGCTGCCGAAGACGCGTTCCGGCAAGATCCTGCGCGCAACGATCAAGCGCATTGCCGACGGCGAGACCTATACGGTGCCGGCGACGATCGAAGACGCCAGCGTCTTAAGCGAGATCGAGCATGCGCTCGCGCCAGCCGTCGAAAGCGTCGGCTGAGCGAAAGCGCATCCTGATCAGGGGAGCGGCCGCACCGGCGAGCCGGGACCGATCTTCTGCAGATTGCCGTTGATCACCTGATCGCCTTCGGCAACGCCCTTCGTGACGGTGACGAGCTCGCCGTCGCTCGGTCCGAGCGAGACGATCCGCTGTTCGGCCGTGTCGCTCTTGGAGACGACATAGAGATATTTGCCGAACTGGCTCGAGCCCAGCGCCGTTTGCGGCACGAGCAGCGCGTCCAGCTGCTCGCCGACATGCAGCCGCACGCGGACATATTGGCCGGGCAGCAGGCTGTAGTCGGCATTGGCGATCGAGGCGCGCGCGGCGATCGTGCCCGTCGCGCGATCAACCGTATTGTCGAGGAAGCTCAAGGCGCCGAAGTGATGCGGGACGGTTTCGCCCGGCAGCAGAATATCGACCTTTACCGGACCGGCCTTCAAGGCTTCATTGATTTCGAGAAGATCCGTCTCGCTCGGATTGAAGGTGACATAGATCGGCGCGAGCTGAACCAGCGTGTTCAACACCGTGTTCGCCGACGTCACGAGCGCGCCAAGCGGCGCCTGATTGCGGCCGATACGCCCGGCGAAAGGCGCATGGATCTCCGTATAGGCGAGATTGATCTCGGCCGTATGGACGAGCGCCTTATCCATCGCGAGCGCCGCCTCGGCCTGGTCCTTCGTGCTTTGGCGCTGATCGTAAGTATCCTTGGCGAGGAAGCCGGTTTTGGCGAGCTGCGTGCCGCGCAACAGATTGGCATTGGCGTAGGCAAGCGCTGCGGTGTCCCGATCGGCTTGCGCGCGCGCCTGGTCGAGCGCCGCCTGATAGTCGCGCGGGTCGATCTTGTAGAGAAGATCGCCGGCCTTCACATCCGAGCCTTCTGGAGCAACTTGCTGCAGCAGATAGCCGGACACTTTGGCTTCGAGCGTCGTGGCCTGGATCGCCTCGGTACGCGCCGCATAATCGAGATAGATCGGCACGGACTTTTTGATGACCTTGGCGACAGGCACGGGCATCGCCGGCATGGCGGGCGCAGCACCCGCGACATCGGTCTTGCCGCCGAAGAGATCGGAACCCTCGCGGGCGAGGAGTATGCCACCCGCGGCGAGGACGATCACCGCGGCGGAGCCTAAGAGGACGTTGCGAATGCGCATGGTCTGGTTCCCAAAATCCTAAACTTCGAGATTATTCGGCAGCCTCGGACTGAGGCGCGGCTTCATGGTGAGGCCTTGTGTCAGCCGGTTCGTCGCGGTCGCCGCGTTCGCGCAGCCGTTCGATGACTGCATAGAAGACGGGGACGAAGAGCAGCGTCAGAATCGTCGCCGCGAGCATGCCGCCGAAGACGGTGGTGCCGATCGATTGACGGCTTGCCGCGCCGGCGCCCGTCGCGATCATCAACGGCACGACGCCGAGGATGAAGGCGAAGGCCGTCATCAGGATTGGCCGCAGTCGCAGGCGTCCGGCTTCCATCGCTGCTTCGACGATGCCGAATCCTTCCTCGCGCCGGCGGCGCGCGAATTCGACGATCAGGATCGCATTCTTCGCCGCGAGGCCGATGAGCATCACGAAGCCGATCTGCGAATAGACGTCGATCTGCTTCGACCGCAGCCACAGCGCGAACAAGGCACCGAAGAGCGCGAGCGGTACCGCGAGCAGCACCATGAAAGGCATGGTCCAGCTCTCATATTGCGCCGCGAGGATGAGGAACACGAAGACGAGCGCGAGGCCGAAGATGAGCGAGGCGACCGAGCCCGCCTTGAGTTCCTGGAATGTGATGCCGGTCCATTCATAGGTGAAGTCGTGCGGCAGAGCCTCCGCAGCAGCACGCGCCATGGCCGCGACCGCCTGGCCCGAACTATAGCCCGGTGCGGCGACGCCATTGATCAGGGCCGAGCCGTAATTGTTGTAATGCGGAACGGTTTCCGGGCCGATGATTGGCTCCAGAGTGCCAAGCGTGCTGAGCGGCACCATACCGCCGGTCGCATTGCGTACATAAAGCCGCGAAATATCCGTCGCCGAGGCGCGCGCGTCCTTATCGGCCTGCACCGTCACGCGGAAGGTGCGCCCAAACAGGTTGAAATCATTGATATAGAGCGAGCCGAGATAGATCTGCAGCGTGTTGAAGACATCCGGCAGGCTCAAGCCCAACAGCTTCGCCTTGTTGCGGTCGAGGTCGTAGTTGAACTGCGGCGTCGACGTGCTGAAGGAGGAAAACAATTGCTGCGGATTGAGCTCCGGCTGCTTGCGCGCCGCGGCGATCACCGCCTGCGTCGCCTCATTGAGCGCGGCGCTGCCGCGTCCGGTCAGATCCTCGACCTCGAATTCGAAGCCGCCCGTCGTGCCAAGCCCCGGAATCGACGGCGGGTCGAAGCTCAGCGCGATGGCGCCGGGGATCGACAGTAGTTTCGGGCGAACATTGGCGACGATGCGCGATGCGTTCTCCGCCGCGCTGCGCTCGTCCCAAGGCTTCAGGATGGCGAATTCGACTGCGGAGTTCGATTGCGATGCATTGGTCAGGAAGTTGAGGCCGCTGATCGAGATGACATTGTCGACTCCGGGCGTCGCGAGCAGCGTGCCGCGCACTTGTTTGGCGACCGCATCCGTGCGTTCGAGCGAAGCGCCATCAGGCAGCTGGATGACAACGAAGAAATAGCCTTGGTCCTCGACTGGCAGGAAGGTTGAGGGGATATGGGTCCAGACGAGATAGGTCACGCCGAGACCCGCCGCGAAGACGCCGAGCAAGGCCCAGCGGATACGGATCAGCGTGCGGACGAACCGAGCATAGCTCTGCGAGAGCCAGTCGAATCCCTGGTTGAACAGCCGAAACGGCGCGAAATTTGTTGCTGGCCGATGCCGCAGGAAGGCGGCGCTGAGCGCCGGGCTCAGCGTCAGCGAGTTGAAAGCGGAGACGCCGACGGAGATCGCGACGGTCAACGCAAACTGATTATAGAGTCGTCCAGCAACACCTGGAATGAAGGCGACAGGCACGAAGACCGCCATCAGCACGGCGGTCGTCGCAATGATAGGCCCGGTCACCTCGCTCATCGCCTTGCGTGTCGCCTCAAGCGGCGGCAGGCCGGCCTCGAGCTGGCGTTCAACATTCTCGACAACGACGATCGCGTCATCGACGACAAGGCCGATGGCGAGCACCATGCCGAGGAGACTGAGCATATTTAGAGAGAATCCGAGCGCCTCCATGATCGCCAGCGTCGCAATCAGCGACACAGGGATGGCGATCGTCGGAATGATCGTCGTGCGCCAGCTTTGCAGGAAGACGAAGACGACGAGGACGACGAGAATAAGCGCCTGCGCGAGCGTGACGACGACGTCGTGCATCGACGCTGAGACGAAGCGCGTCGTGTCATAATGCATCCCATAGGCGATGCCCTTGGGGAAGCGCTTCGAGAGCTCTTCCATCTTGTCCTTGACGCGCTGCTGCAGATCGAGCGCGTTGGAGCCAGGAAGCTGGAAGACGCCGAGAACGACGGTCGGATCGTTGCCGATGAAGCCGGTCGATGAATATTGCAGCGAGCCGAGCTCGATGCGCGCGACATCACGCAGCCGCACGACAGAGCCTGCCGACGTATTGGTGCGCACGACGATATCACCGAACTGCTCGGGGCTGCTCAATCGGCCGAGCGCATTCACCTGCATTTCGAAGGGCGTGCCTTTCGGCGCGGGGGATTCGCCGATCTTGCCGGCAGCGACCTGGATATTTTGTTCGGCGATGGCGTTTTGAACATCGACTGCGGTGACGCCGAGATTGGCGAGCTTGTCGGGATCGAGCCAGATGCGCATGGAATAGCGCCGCTCACCGAAGATCTGCACGTCACCTACGCCTTGCAGGCGTTTCAGCGGATCGGCGATCTGCAAATAGGCATAATTGCTGAGCGTCACCGGATCGACGGAATGATCCGGCGACGTGAGATTGACGATCAGCACGAAGTTCGGATTCTGCTTCTTGATCGTCACGCCGCCCTGATTGACGATCGCCGGCAAAGAAGAGGCGGCCTGCGAGACACGGTTCTGCACGTCGACTGCGGCGATGCTGAGCGGATAGCCGACATCGAAGGTGATGGTGATCGTCGATGAGCCGTCGTTCGAACTCGACGATGACATATAGGTCATGCCTTGAACGCCGTTGATCTGTTGCTCGAGTGGCGTCGTGACCGTATCGGCAACAACTTGCGCGCTGGCACCCGGATACATGGCGCTCACCACGACCTGCGGCGGCGTGATGTCGGGGAATTGCGAAATCGGCAAAAGGAAATAGGAGACCGCCCCGGCAAGTACCATGATGATGGCGATCGCCGAGGCGAAGATCGGTCTGTGAATGAAGAAGCTGATCACCGGCAGCAGGCTCCGGTGGCAGCGACGCGCTTCAGATGGTCGATGCCGTTACAGGCGGCAAGCCAGCCGGCCGGGGCAGGCTCATCCTGCTCTTGCTCCTCGCGGTCGCCTTGCCGCTTTTCACGCAGCTGGCGGGCGACGCCGTGAAGCTCCTTGGCTAAGGCGCGGCAATCGACGCCGTCGGCGCGCATCATCAGTTGGACGATTGGATCGGCGAGAACTTCGGCGACCCGGTGGTTTACGGGTGGAGACATGGTTTAAGTTCCTTCGCCCCCTCAAAGTGGCGCTCGCGTGTCAAAAAAATGAATTCAATCTTGACGCACAGCCAGGAGGGTGTTACCAGTCAGTAACGCTGTATGTTACTGACTGGTCACACCCTGTCAAGAGCCTGAGACAAGAAAAATTGGAGGCCGAGATGCTGAAAGACTGTGAGACGACGCGGCAGCGTCCGCGCGAGCGCATTGTCGAGACTGCGCGCGATCTTTTCCGCCGTCACGGATTGCGGGGCGTTGGCGTCGAGACGATCGCCGAAGCCGCCGGTACGAACAAAATGACGCTTTATCGTCATTTCAGCTCAAAAGATGAGCTGATCGTCGCCTGTCTTTCTGAAGCTGCAGCCGAAATTGATGAGATGTGGAAAGAGTTCGAGGCGGATCATCCGGGCGATCCTATGGCGCAATTGCAAGAGTGGGTCCAGACGGCAGCCCAATGCGCGATCGACGATACACGCGGTTGTGATCTCGCCAATGCGGCTGTGGAATTGACCGAGCGCGATCATCCGGCCCGCAAAGTGATCGAACAATTTAAGGTCAATCACCGCAACCGGCTCGCGGCGCTCTGCGCGGCCGCGAAGATTCCGCAGGCGGAGCTCCTTGCCGATACTTTGTGCCTGTTGATCGAAGGCGCGCGCGTCAGCTGGCAAAGCGTCGGCCTCGATGGACCCGGCACACGATTCGTCGCGATCAGCACCGCGGTCATTGCTTCATTCATGAAAGACCAGCCGCAAAGCAAAGGCCAGCCCCAAAGCGCGTGCGACGGAAAAGCCAAACGCAAGCTTGAACGGCGCACTTAAGGTCGAACAGCTTCAGCAAAACAATTTTACTCAGTCAATTTGCACGGAGACAGTGACCGGTGCTGATTGATTGACATCACCTGCATAGAACCAAAAAAATTCGGGCTTCGCTTTAGTTTGATTGCGCTGCACGCAACCGCAGGAGCGCTGCACCCATGACTGATTTTTACGTTGGCTAATGTTTTGATGGATTGCGCTTTGTTCGCGCACATCCGAACTGTTCCAGAAATGCATTTGAATAAAAAACGAGGGTCTCGATCGCTTATTCACTATCCTGCGATGTTGACACACGTCAAATTAGTTTACCGGAACCAGACTTAGCGTGGCCCCCGAGATCTGGACTGATCTCCAACTCGGAGGATTCTCCCAATGTCCGTCCAATCCATTGCGCCGCCGACGAAGCGGTCGACTTCAGCGAGCGGATTTCGCATCTCATTCATCGTCGCCTGGATTTTCTGTCTCCTCTTCTATTTTGCGCAATACGCGATCCGCTCGGCACCGAGCGTGATGCTGCCGGAACTTAAGGCCTCATTCGGTCTTAGTACATTGGGCCTGAGCTCGCTGCTCGGGCTTTATTATTATACCTACTCGACCTTCGCCCTCGTCGCCGGTGCTTCGCTTGATCGCTGGGGCGCCAAATACACGATCCCGATCGGCGTCTTTTTCCTCGCCGTCGGCACGATCATGTTCGGCATGGGTATCAGCTCGGTGGCGCATATCGGCCGGCTTCTACAGGGCGGCGGCGCGGCCTTCGCGTTCGTCGGCGCCGTCTATCTCGCGACGCATGGCTTTCCTGCACGCTATCTCGCGACGGCCATCGGCTTTACGCAGATGCTCGGCATGTTGGGCGGATCGGCGGGGCAGTTCCTTGTCGGACCGGTCGTTCATGGCGTGGTCAGCTGGCAGCAGTTCTGGATCTATTCCGGCATTGCCACTTTCGTGATCGCCGCGGCGCTCTACCTCGCGACCCCGAAGCAGGACGTGGCAGAGCATGCGACGACCAGCATCTGGCGCATGTTCGATCCCTATAAGACCGTGCTGAGCAATCCGCAGTCTTATCTATGCGGGTTGAGCGCCGGTCTGTTGTTTCTGCCGACCACCGTGGGCGGCATGATCTGGGGCGTCTCATTCCTGCGCCAGGGCTGGGACATCAGCCAGAGTGAAGCGGTTGCGCGCGCCTCCATGGTGCCGCTCGGCTGGGTGATCGGCTGCCCGGTTCTCGGCTATATTTCCGACCACATCGGCCGTCGCAAGCCGGTGCTGATGGCGGGTATGGCCCTGATGCTCGTCTGCGCGCTCGCGCTCATCTATCTGCCGCCGAATACCCTCCCGCCTTATATGCTCGGGCTTCTGCTCGGCTTTGGCTCCGGCGCTGCGATGATCCCTTATTCGATCATCAAGGAAGTGAACCCGGACAAGGTGAAGGGCAGCGCGACGGGCGCGATCAACTTCATCGTCTTCATCATGAGTGCCTTCGCAGCGCCGCTCTTCGGTGGGTTGTTGCAGAAGCTCGCCGGTGGCGGCGCGCTGACGCTCGAAGTCTTCGACAAGGGCGGCGTGGTCTTTATCGGCGCGATCATCCTTGCTGCAATCATCGCGCTCTTCCTGAAGGAGACCGGTTGGGCCGTCCACAAGGCCCAATGAGAAGTCATGTGCTGCGCGGCGCAGCTCCGCAGCACGCTCTCCAACTCTGAAAACGAGGTTCGAACATGGAACGCGAAACCTTACATCGCCTTCTCCACGACATGCTGCTCGCCCGTACCTTCGAGGAACGCGCCGCGGAAGAATATACGAAGGGCAACATCGTCGGCTTTCTGCATCTTTATCCCGGCGAAGAAGCCGTTGCCGCCGGAGTAATCAACGCCGCCGGCCCGTCCGATTATATCGTCAGCACCTATCGCGAGCATGCGCATGCGCTAGTGCGCGGCGTGCCGCCGGGAAAAGTGATGGCTGAGCTTTTCGGCCGCACCGACGGCATGTCGGGTGGGATGGGCGGCTCGATGCATATGTTCGACCGCGAGCGTCGCTTCATGGGCGGCTATGCGATCGTCGGCCAATCCTGTCCGATCGCGGTCGGCATCGCTTACGCGATTGCGATGCGCAATCTGCCTGAGACCGTCATCTGCTTCTTCGGCGATGGCGCCATGAACCAGGGCGCCTTCCACGAGTCGCTCAATATGGCGGGCCTCTGGCATCTACCCGTCCTGTTCGTCTGCGAGAACAATCATTACGCGATCGGCACCGAGGTGCATCGGCATTCGGCTCTACCGGATCTCTACAAGCGTGCCGCGGCCTATAACATTCCGGCCGAAAAGATCGACGGCATGGATGTGCTCATCGTCCATGAGGCGACGCGTCACGCGCTCGATCGAATCCGGCGTGGAGGCGGCCCGCAGTTCATCGAATGCGAGACCTATCGTTATCGCGGCCATTCGATGGCCGATCCCGGCAGCTATCGGCCGGCCGTCGAGCTGAAAGCCTATCAGGCTCATGATCCGCTTTCGACGGCGATCCGGGAGCTCGAATTCACCTATCCGAGCCGCGACGAGCTGGCGGCCGCTGGTCCCGACAGTGTCGCTCGCTTGGCGAAGCATTTGGTCGATGCCGGTCATCTCCGCGAGGCCGAAGTCGAAGCCATGAAAGCCGAGGTACAGAAGACGGTTGAATCGGCAACCGCCTATGCCCTCGCGAGCGCGCAGCCGACCATGGAAGCGGCATGGCAAGCCTTGAATTGCAACCGCGGCCACGAAGTCCTGATCTGAGGAGAATTACCCATGGCAGAGGAAATGCTCTATTGGCAGGCTCTTAATCGGGCCATGGACATCGAGATGAGCGAGGACGAATCGGTCTTCACGCTCGGCGAAGATGTCGGTCTCTATGGTGGCAGCTATCGCGTCACCGAAGGTCTCTACGCAAAATACGGCGAGTGGCGCGTGCGCGACACGCCGATCTCGGAAGGCGGCTTCACCGGTGTGGGCGTCGGCGCAGCACTCGTCGGCACTCGACCGGTCGTCGAGATCATGACGATCAATTTCGCGCTTCAGGCGATGGATTCCATCGTCAACGGCGCTGCCAAAATCTCGTTCATGTCCGGCGGTCAGTTTCAGATGCCGATCGTCATTCGCACCCCGACCGGTGTCGCCCGCCAGCTCGCTGCGCAGCATGCGCAGCGCCTTGAGCAGATGTTCATGAACGTGCCAGGCCTCCGTATCGCCGTGCCGTCGACGCCGCAGGATGCCTATTGGCAACTGCGTCAGGCGATTGCCAGCGACGAGCCGATCATCCTGCTCGAACATGAGCTGCTTTATTTCTCCAAGGGCATGGTGGACATCACCGCCGAGCCACCGCCGATGCATCGTGCGATCGTGCGGCGTGCGGGCAAGGATCTCACGATCGTCGCCTATTCGCGCATGGTCTTGCTGGCGCAGGAGGCGGCCGCCGAACTCGCCAAGGAGGGCCTCGAGGCGGAGGTGATCGATCTCCGCAGCCTGAGCCCGATCGATTGGGACACTTGCGCCGCTTCGGTCAACAAGACGCGCCACTTGCTCATCGTCGAGGAAGACTGCCGCTTCTCAGGCGCTGGTGCCGAAGTGGCCGCGACGCTCGGCGAGCGCTGCTTCTATACGCTCGATGCGCCAGTGCAACGTGTGGCCGGCCTCGACATTCCGACGCCTTTCAACGGTGCGCTTGAGGCAGCCACCATTCCACGCGTTTCCGACATCGTCGATGCGGCGCGCATCTTGTGCAAGCCGCAGCAGACCGCAGCTGCAGAATAGGGAAAGGCATTTGCCATGAAGCAGGCAGTCACTATGCCGGCTCTGTCGGACACGATGAACAATGGCCGATTGGCCAGATGGCTTAAGAAGCCGGGTGATCCGGTCAAGTCCGGTGAGGCGATTGCCGAAGTCGAGACGGACAAGGCCATCATGGAAGTCGAAGCCTTCCATGATGGCTTCCTTGCGGGACCACTCGCTCCCGTCGATCAGGACCTGCCGATCGGTGACACGATTGGCTATATCGCCGATACGGCGGCGGAAGTCGGGGCGCCAACCGCGTCGGCGCCGGCCGCAAGCATCGACAATGCGTCCGTGAAGCCTGCGGAGCGGCCCGCGCCGGCACTCGCGGTCACAACCGCATCTGCCTCTCCTCCACAATCTGCGTTGTCGCCCATTCTGGCGGCGGCGCAGAGCCATCGGCCGGGCGGCGCTATGCATGCGCATGCGCATCCCCATGCTCCGCCGGTCGCGGCTAATGAGAAAGTGGAGATTTCAACAGCTCGTGATAATAGCCAGCCGGCACCGGTCGTGACTGCGGCGGGCGGTCCCGCATTTCTGACCGAGGGGCCTCCCTATACGCTCGCGCGGGCGTCGAGCCTGCGCGAAGCGGTCGCCCGCAATATGATTGCAAGTGCCGCAACTCCGACATTTCGTGTCACGGCTCTCTTGCCGCTTGGCAGCCTTGTCGCAATGGCCAAGGACAAGGGCGTATCACTGTCGCTGGCGCTGGCGCGCGCCTGCGCATGGGCCATTAGTTCTCATCCCTTGCTCAATGCCGCCTATACGGACGCGGGTCTAGCGCAACGCGAACGGGTCGATGTCGCCATCGCGGTCGATAGCCAAGATGGTTTGATCACGCCGGTACTGCGTGATGTGGCCAAAAGGCCCTTGTCGGAACTCAGTGCCGATTGGGCGCAACTGCGCGAGAAAGTGAAAACGCGGCGGCTTGCGCCGAGCGATTATCGCGGCGCGACCTTCTATCTCTCCGATCTCGGCGTCTTCTCGGTAGTCTATGCTTTCGACTCGGTCATTCCCATCGGGGCGTCGGCCATTCTCTCGGTGGCGGCAACGCGAGACGAGGGCGCCTTCTGCACTTTGAGCTGCGATCACCGCGTCGTCTTCGGTGGCGACGCCGCACGCTTTCTGCAAACGCTCGCCGAGATCGTCTCGGCGCCCGCCAAACTCTTCGAGGACAAAGTCCAATGAGTACTAACTTTCCCGACAAGCATCATGATCTGCAATTGCTCATGGGCCGGCTCGGTAAGGAAGCGCCGGGCACGCTCGCGGGCTTTGCGCATCTTCACAAAGAGGCGATGGCGCCGGGCGCTTTGCCTACGAAATTCAAGGAGTTGATGGCGCTCTCTATCGCCATTGCGATCCGTTGCGAGGATTGCATCGCTTTTCACGTGCATGATGCTCTGAAGGCGGGCGCGAGCCACGCCGAAATCATCGAAGCGCTTTCCGTCGCTGTGATGATGGGCGGCGGCCCGGCCTCCATGTATGCCTGCGAAGCCTTCGAGGCCTTGCAGCAATATGAAGCCAAGGAGCAGGCGAAGGCGAGCTAAAGAGTCATGACGAACACGTGCGCCGCAGCGTCAGCTAAGTAGTTTAGCTACCATCGCGGGTCGATCACAAAACTGTGATTTGATCGATCGCAAAGGAAATTTCGCGCGATCGTCCTAAGTTGCGTCGCACAGAGTTCGACGACGCAGCGAAGATATGAGCGGCGCGATGGATCAATCGCCATCTACAAGAGGCCAGGTCGCAGCTGTCCGCGGCGCCGTCGTCGATATCGCATTTGAAGGCGATCTGCCGCCGATCGATGATGCGCTGATCATCGAATGGGATCGGCCGGAGAGCCTCATTGTCGAGGTTCAGGCGCATCTCGATGCCGCTACCGTGCGTGGCGTCGCACTCCAAGCGACAGGCGGCTTGCGCCGCGGCACGCCCGTCCGCAGTACGGGTGGCCCGATCATGGTGCCTGTCGGCGATGCCATACTCGGCCGTCTCCTCGATGTCACCGGCCAGGCGCGCGACGATGGGCCGGCTCTGTCGAGCGATATGGCGCGCCGGCCGATTCATCGCAACGCGCCGCCGCTCGCATCGCGCAATCCGGCGACGTCAATCTTCGAGACTGGCATCAAGGTGATCGATCTTTTGGCGCCGCTCGCGCAAGGCGGCAAGGCGGCCATGTTCGGTGGTGCCGGCGTCGGCAAGACCGTGGTTGTGATGGAACTCATCCACGCCATGGTGAAGAGCTATCAGGGCATTTCGGTGTTTGCCGGGATCGGCGAGCGCTCGCGTGAAGGCCATGAGCTCTTGGCCGAAATGCGCCGCTCCGGCGTCATCGATCACAGCGTCCTCGTCTATGGGCAGATGAACGAGCCCCCAGGCGCGCGCTGGCGCGTCGGCCTCACCGCGCTCACCGTCGCTGAATATTTTCGCGACGCGAAACAGCAGAATGTTCTGCTGCTGATGGACAATGTATTCCGTTTCGTGCAGGCGGGCAGCGAGGTCTCGGGCCTCTTGGGCCGGCTGCCGTCGCGCGTCGGCTATCAGCCGACGCTCGCGGCCGAAGTTGCCGCCCTGCATGAGCGCATCGCGTCGGTCGCGAATGCCTCGGTCACGGCCATTGAAGCGGTCTATGTTCCCGCTGATGATTTCACCGATCCGGCTGTCACCGCCATCGCCGCGCATCTCGATAGCATGATCGTGCTGTCGCGCGCCATGGCCGCCGAAGGAATGTATCCGGCGATCGATCCGCTGGCGTCCTCATCGATCCTTCTCGATCCGACCGTCGTCGGCGACGAGCATTATCAACTGGCCGAGCGCGTGCGCGAGACCATTGCCCGTTACAAGGATCTGCAAGACATCATATCGCTCCTCGGCATCGAGGAGCTGCGCGCCGAAGACCGGCTGATCGTGGCGCGGGCACGGCGGCTGCAGCGATTTCTCACCCAGCCGTTTTCGGTGACCGAAGCCTTCACCGGCATCCCTGGGCGCTCCGTTCCTCTGGCCGAAACGCTGAAAGGCTGTCGCGCCATTCTCGATGGCAAATGCGACGACCTTGCCGAAAGCGACTTCTACATGGTCGGTACGGTTGAAGAGGCGCGGAAGAAACACACCGCCTCGCAAAGCGCGCCGAGGGCCGCATGAGGCTTCTTGTGACGACGCCAACGGAAATCACTGTCGATCGGCATGACGTCACTTCTGTGGTGGCCGAGGATGCGAGCGGCAAATTCGGCATTTTGAATGGCCATGCTGATTTTCTGACGGCTTTGGCGGTCTGCGTCATCAGCTGGACAGATGAAGCGGGCACGCAGCACTATTGCGCCGTGCGCCACGGAACGCTGGCCGTGCGCGAGGGCAGGGAAATCTCCGTCGCGACGCGCGAGGCGCTTGTTGGCGACGATCTCGACCATCTTGAAAGCGTGGCGCTCGCCGAGTTCCGTCAAGCCGATGAGGCGGAGAGCGTTTCGCGAACCGAAAGCTTGCAAATGCAAATGGCGGCGGTTCGCCAGATCATCCGTTATCTTCGGCCGCAGCGTGGCGGCGTGTTCGGAGATGGTCCGTGAACGACGAACCGCAGAAGCCAACGCCAGCCGAGACGCATGACGGCATGCTGGACTCGGTGCGCCGCGCCCGCCAGCGTAGCCTTTGGCGGAAAGAGGGCGAGCCCTCCACGCTCAGCTTCGTCGGCCAGATCGGCGTGCTCGGCTGGATCATCGTGACCCCGATTCTGGTCGGCCTCTTCATCGGCCGCTGGATCGACTCACGCTTGAACAGCGGCATTTTCTGGAGCGCACCCTTGATGCTCATCGGCGTCGGTGTCGGCTGCTGGTCGGCTTGGAGATGGATGCATCGGCAATGAGCGTCTTATCCAATAGCCAAATCCTTTTGGTCGTTACCGAGATCGTCATCGCCCTCGTGGCCGGCGCAGGCATCGGCTTTGCCCATTTCGGCCTGCTGCGGCGAAATGTCGATCTGATCGTCATCGACGGCTCGGTCGGCCGCGCGATCGCTCTCTATCTGGCGCGCTTCGCTGCGACCGGTTTCGCACTCTATTGCGCTGCGCGCCTTGGCGCCCTGCCTTTGCTTGCCGTCATGATCGGCATTCTGGTAAGCAGACAGATCGCGATGCGGCCAAACGGAGGCGCTCGATGATCGCCTCGCCGCTTGCGACAACAACGCTTTTTTCGTTGGGCCCTGTCGCGGTCACGACACCCGTCGTCGTGACATGGGGGCTGATGGCGGCGATCGGAAGCGCGAGTGTTTTCGCGACGCGATCCCTGACGATCAAGCCATCTGCATGGCAGGCGGCCCTGGAACTCTTTCTCAGCGCGATAGATCAGCAGATCCGCGAAACAATCCGCGTCGCGCCGCAGCCTTATGTGCCGCTGCTCGGCACTTTGTTCCTCTTCATTCTGGTCGCGAACTGGTCTTCGCTCATTCCCGGGGTCGAGCCGCCGACGGCGCATATCGAGACCGACGCGGCGCTTGCTTTCATCGTGTTTTGCTCGGTCTTCTATTTCGGCATCCGCTCGCGCGGGTTTCTCGGCTTTCTGAAGACCTTCGCCGAGCCAAGCGTCGTGATGATACCGCTGAACATCGTCGAGACATTTACGCGGACCTTCTCGCTGATCGTGCGCCTCTTCGGCAATATCATGAGCGGCGTATTCATTATCGCCATCATCCTTTCGCTCGCTGGCTTGATCGTGCCGATACCACTGATGGCGCTCGATCTGCTCACGGGCGCGGTGCAGGCCTACATCTTCGCCACACTCGCCATGGTCTTCATCGGCGGCGCGGTGCGCGAGGCATCGGGCCCTGTGAGCCAAACCACTTGACCCACATAGGACTCGCGAGTGAGAGCATGAACGTCATTCAAATCGTCAGTATCATCGCGGCAGCGATCGCCGTGTCCTTCGGCGCCATCGGTCCTGCGCTTGCGGAAGGCCGTGCGGTCGCCGCCGCGATGGAAGCCATCGCGCGCCAGCCCGATGCCGCCGGCACGATCTCGCGAACTCTCTTCGTAGGCCTCGCGATGATCGAGACGATGGCGATCTATTGTCTGGTGATCGCGCTGCTTGTTCTCTTCGCCAACCCTTTCATCCATTAAAACGATGCATATCGACTGGTCGACACTGGCGCTCCAGACGATCAATGTTCTGATCCTCGTCTGGATTCTTTCGCGTTTCCTGTTTCAGCCGGTGCGGGCGATCATCGCCAAGCGCCAGGAACAAGTCGACGCGTCGCTTGCGGACGTCGAAAAGCTCAAACAGCAGGCTGCCGAAAGCAGAGCCGCAGCGGAGACGGCGCGCGAAGCCGTTGCGGCAGAGAAGGACCGCCTCATCGCCGCTGCGCAGGCCGAAGCAGCCAAGGAGAAAGCGCGGCTGCTCGATCTCGCCAAAGCGGACATCGAAGCAGTACGCAAGGAAGCAGCGGCGGCGGATGCGCGCGACAAAGCCGCGATGGAGGCAGCGCTCGTTGCCCGGCTCAAGGACCTCGCTGTAGAGATCGCGCGACGTCTCATCACGCGCGTCGCGTCCGATGCGGGTCTCGACGGCTTCGTCGACGGACTTTGTGCGCAATTGAAAGAAGCTTCGGCGGAAACACGCGCCGCGCTGATCTGGGAGCATGCGAAGAGCAAGCCGCTCGAGGTCGTGACGGCAGGGCCTTTGTCGACGGAAGCAAAGACGCGTCTCGCCGACAGGCTGCAATCCGTTCTTGGCAAGGATGTCGTGGTGAGCTTCAGCGCCGATCCCGCGGTGATTGCCGGCATCGAGCTGCATGGCAGCACCATGTCGCTCAGCAACAGTCTTCGCCAGGATCTCGATCATCTCGCGAAAGATCTGAACTTCGGAGTTTGATTTTGGCGGACACAATACCCGCGGCTGTCGATAGCTGGCTACGCACGGCGACCGAGAAGGTTCGAACAAGCGTGCTGGCGCCGGAGCTTGCGCAATTCGGCCGTGTCTTGTCGGTCAGCGACGGCATTGCTCGTGTGTCGGGGCTGCCCGATGTCCGCCTTGACGAGATCTTGCGCTTCGCTCGCGGGCAGATGGGCTTTGCCATGACGCTCGATCGCGACGCCATCGGCTGCGTTCTCTTTGACGATGCCGAAGGCGTCGAAGCGGGCGACAAGGTTTTCGGCACGGGCGAAGTGGTGTGCGTGCCGGTCGGTAAGGGACTACTTGGTCGGATCGTCGATCCGCTCGGCCGCCCGCTCGACGGCAAAGGCGCGATCGAAGCCGAATCCTATGAGCCTGTGGAGAGGCCTGCACCGGCGATCATCGATCGCGATTTTGTCACCGAGCCGCTGCAGACGGGTGTGCTTGTCGTCGATGCCATGTTCGCGCTCGGCCGCGGCCAGCGCGAATTGATCATCGGAGACCGCGCCATCGGAAAAACGGCACTCGCGGTCGACACGATCATCAATCAAAAGCACAGCGACATCATCTCGATCTATGTCGCGATCGGGCAAAAGTCCTCGACTGTCAAACGTGTCATCGACGCGATCACGACGCACGGCGCACCAGCAAGCTGCATCTTCGTCATCGCCGAAGCCTCATCGGCCTCCGGGCTGCAATGGATCGCGCCTTTTGCCGGCATGACGATGGCTGAATATTTTCGCGATCGCGGCGGCCATGCTCTGATCGTAATCGACGATCTCTCGAAGCATGCCGCGGTCCATCGCGAGATAGCGCTTCTGACGCACCAGCCGCCGGGCCGCGAGGCGTATCCCGGCGATGTCTTTTATATCCATGCGCGGCTGCTGGAGCGCGCCGCAAAACTCCGCAAAGAAATCGGCGGCGGTTCGCTGACGGCGCTGCCGCTCGCTGAACTGGATGCCGGCAATCTCTCCGCTTATATTCCGACCAATCTCATTTCGATCACCGATGGACAGATCGTGCTCGACAGCCGCCTATTTCAAGAGGGGCAGAAGCCGGCCGTCGATGTTGGCACCAGCGTCAGCCGCGTTGGCGGCAAGACACAGGCGCCTGCCTTGCGCATTGCGGCGGAAAGCCTGCGGCTCGATTATGCGCAATTCCTCGAACTTGAAATGTTCACCCGCTTCGGCGGCATCACCGATCAACAGGTCAAAGGCAAGATTGTGCATGGGCGCCATATCCGGGCGCTGCTCGCGCAGCCGCAATATGCGCCCTTGCGGCTTGCAGACGAAGTCGCGCTGCTCACCGCTTTACAGGAGGGTCTTCTCGATGCGCTGCCGCTCAAAGCGTTCGGCGCCTTTCGTGCCGAGCTTCCGGGCTGGCTCGATCGGGCGATCGGTCCACTCATTGCGACCATCGAGGCGGACGGCACGCTCGATGACACCGGCCGCGCTGCGCTCAAGACGAGCCTTGCGGCGCTCGTCGCGCATATAGCGCCGCCGGCCCATTTGGACGCTGCCTGATGGCAGAGCGTCTTGCCGAGATCGCCGCGAAGATCGCCAATGTTCGGCAGCTCGAATCGGTGGTGACGGCGATGCGCGGCATTGCCGCTTCGCGGGCTCAGCAGGCGCGTGGTCTCTTGCCGGGGATCGAGGCCTATAGCGGCGTCGTTGTGCAGGCCATGGGGCAGGCGCTTGCGCTTTTAGCGGATGGCGAGCTCTTCGCACCGGAGCCGGGCGCTGTGCGCCGAGGTCTTATTCTGTTTTGTGCAGAGCAGGGATTTGCCGGCGCCTTCAGCGAAAGGATCCTGGATGCTGCCGCATTGAATGAAAAGACATCGAGCAAAACCTCTGTCTTCATTCTTGGGACGCGCGGCGCTGCCATCGCGCGAGAGCGCGGCATAAAATTCACCTGGTCGACGGCGATGGCCGCGCAGACGGGCGCCGTCATCAATGTCGCCAATCGCACGGCCGATGCTCTTTATGATGCGGTTGCCGCCGGCAAGATGAACAAGGTCGATCTCTTCTTTCCGCGCTTCGTCCTAGGCAGCGGCATCGAGATTGAGAAGCGCTCGCTGCTGCCGCTCGACTTCACGCGATTTCAGCTGCCGCCCGGCAATCTCCTGCCTTTGACGACGCTCGCGCCGCGCGAGCTCGTCGCGAGCCTCGCGGCGGAACTTGTCTTCTCGCAGCTTTGCGATGCGGCCATGCACGCTTTCTCGGCGGAAAACGAAGCGCGCATGATGACTATGTCGGCGGCGAAGACCAATATTCAGGAAAAGCTCAGCGAATTGTCGCGTCGCGAGCAGCAGCTGCGTCAGAACGAGATTACCACCGAGATCGTCGAACTCGCAGCGGGTGCGGACGCGCTGCGCGATCGTATTTGACCTACCGGCGCGCGGCGCGTTTGGTGGGCTCCGCGCTGTAGCGTTCCTCGGTGACCGTCGCCTCGCCGGTCACATTGAAATTTGCAATCAGATTCAAAAGCTCTTCCATTTCAAGCCGGAGATTGCGCGTCGCCGCTGTCGTCTCCTCGACCATGGCGGCGTTGTGCTGTGTCGCCTTATCCATTTGTCCGACGGCGACATTGACTTCGCTGAGGCCTGCAGCCTGCTCTTTTGCGGCGCCGGCGATTTCTGAGACGACCCGATCGATGTCGCTGAATCTTGTGACGATGCCTTGCAGCGCTGTGCCCGTCTGACCAACGAGAGCGACGCCCTGCTCGACTTCGCGGGTTGACGACATGATGAGGCCCGCGATCTCCTTGGCGGCCTGGGCGGAGCGTTGCGCCAGAGCCCGCACCTCCGACGCGACAACGGCAAAGCCTTTCCCGGCATGACCCGCCCTTGCTGCCTCGACGCCGGCGTTGAGAGCCAGAAGATTCGTCTGGAAGGCGATTTCGTCGATGACGCCGATGATCTGAGTGATCTGCTCCGAGGATTTTTTGATCCGCGTCATCGCGGCGACCGCCTGCTGGACGACGCCATGCGTCTTTTCCGCCTCGCCCTTGGTGATCGCGACAATATCCGCGGCATGGATTGTCCCTTGCGCGGTATTGGCGACGGTCGACATGATCTCTTCGAGCGCCGCTGCGGTCTCTTCGAGACCGGCGGCTTGCTGTTCCGTGCGCTTCGACAGATCATCCGCGGCGACAGAGATTTCCCCGGCGCTGGCGCGGATCGCCTCGGCGCACGAGCCGACTCGGACGATCGCAGCCTCGAGCTGCTGAAGGGCCGTGTTGAAGTCGTCCTGAAGCTGATGATAGGCCGCGGGCATTGTGGCCGTCAGACGAAACGTGAGATCCTTATCAGCCAGCCTGCTCAAGGCGGCGCCAATCGAGCTTGAAACAATGGCGCGCTCAGCCTTCGTCGCATCCTCTTCGGCCTGGCGACGTGCGACTTCACCGGCTTCGAAATAGGTCGAGATGACCATGTCGATGTCGAGCATGACGCATTTCACCACGGCGCTCAGCGCTTCGGCTAGTGCGTGATTCTTCTTCCGATCCTTCTGTTCGGAAGGCCAGCCGCTTGACCGCGTCTGCTGAACCATCTCGTGGATCAAGGGCTCGAGAACCAAAGCATAGCCCGCAATGTACCAGCGTGGCTCGAGACCGATGCGGGCATGAACCTCGCCGTTTTTCCGGGCGGCCTCTAAATAGCGCGTATCGAAGTGGCCGTCGCTGATGAGATCCCAATGACGGAGCTGCGCCTCATGCGCGCGTTTGACATGGATGTCGGAAGGAAAATATCGGCGTGTCTCTGGAAAGGCGTGGATTTGCTCGTAAAGGACGTCCAGCGCCTTCGGCAGATGCTGCTGAAGAAACGGCCGCAACGAGCGGATAATCTCTTTCGCATGCGGATCGATTTTGATGAATTGCAGTCGCTCGTCGAGATTGCCGGCTTGTGCCACGACTGCCCCCCTGGTTCGTTCTGGCTGCGGGCAATAAGAGTTGAAAGAGCCCCCGAATCCATTTGTGAAAGGATAGATGCGCGCTCAAACGAGCTGCAATGGGTCATTTAAATCTACATGCTTAACCTAGGTTGATTCCAACGGGAATATTTTGGCGGATGGCGACGCTGCCATCCGCCATTGGCCATCATCTGTTGGTCAGGCCGCGCCGGCGATTCGTTTGCGGCTCTTCAAAAAGACGTGCACCATTTCAGGCGCCATGGCGGCGCTGATGAGATGGCCTTGAATTTCTTCGCAGCCTGCGCTGGTCACGAGCTGACGCTGCTCGCGCGTTTCCACGCCTTCGGCGATCGTCTTCATGCCGAGACCTTTGCCGAGACCTGTGATCGCGCGCACGATTTCAGCCGATTTGGTCGTGTCGCCGCTCACGAAGGAGCGATCGATCTTGATAATGTCGAAGGGAAAATTCTTCAGCTGATGCAGCGAGGAATAGCCGGTGCCGAAATCATCGGCCGAGATCCGAATGCCCATCTCGCGCAGCGACGTCAGTGTGAAGATGACCGATTCGTCGCGCAGAAAAAGGCAGGATTCGGTGACTTCGAGATCGAGCCGGTGTCCCGGCAGGCCGGTACGATTGAGGATATCTTTGACGGTTCCGACAAAGTCGGGCTGACTGAACTGCAGCGGCGAGACGTTGACAGCCAAGCGCAAATGCGACGGCCATTTCAACGCCCACCGGCAGGCTTTCTCCAAAGCCCAGCTACCGATCGAGATGATGGAGCCGTTTCGCTCTGCGATCGGAATGAATTCGGACGGTCCGACTTCACCGAGCTGCGGCTGGAACCAGCGCAGCAGCGCTTCGAAGGCGACAATTTCGCAGCTGCGGCTGTTCACGATCGGTTGAAAATGCAGTGTCATTTCATTGCGCACGATGGCGCCGGCGAGACGCTTTTCGATTTGGTTCGACCGATGCCGATACGTGAGCTGGCCGCTGGCGAAGACGCGCACCAGGCCCTTGCCGTCCTGCTTCGCCTCATAAAGCGCGAGATCGGCCTGCCGCAGAAGCTCGGGAAGGAGAGGCGCGCCGGCTGTAAAGGCGAGACCGACGCTGGCGCCGATTTCCACGCGTCTTCCATTGAGACGAAAGGGTTCGCTGAGATCGGCGATGATGCGGCTGGCGAGACCTGCTGCGACGGTCTCACTTGGAATATTCGGCTGCAGAATCACAAATTCATCGCCGCCGAGCCGGGCGATAAGATCGTCCGGCGGAACGATCTGGGAAAGCCGCGCAGCCACGGATTGCAGGAGGAGATCGCCGTAGCGA
>JBKQRA010000157.1:0-62421 GCA_052144065.1 Methylovirgula sp.
CGCCGCCGCCGAAATTATGCGGCCCCATCTCGGCGTCGGTCGGCTTATGCGGGCGATTGGCCGGCAGATTCGCCGCGCGTCCATATTTGCGCTCGCCACCAAAAGCCCCGGCCTGTGCTTCGACATCGCTCTGGCTTGCCAGCGGATCATCCGCAATGGCGAGTTCGACCGCTTGCAGGCGTTTCAATTCGTCGCGATAGCGCGCCGCCTCCTCGAATTCGAGATTGGCGGCGGCCTCCCGCATGTGCTTTTCGAGATCGGCGATCGCAGCCTTGAAATTATGCCCTGTCAGACTCTCCGGTGCGGCGAGACCGGCATCGACCGTGACATGGTCCTGCTCATAGACCGAGCCCAGAATATCCGCGATCCCGCGCTTGATCGAGGCGGGCGTAATGCCATTTGCGGCATTATAGGCTTCTTGTTTTTCACGCCTGCGATTGGTCTCGGCCATCGCCCGCTTGATCGAGCCCGTCTCGTGATCGGCATAGAGGATCACCTTGCCATCGATATTGCGGGCCGCGCGGCCAATCGTCTGAACAAGCGATGTTTCGCTGCGCAGAAATCCTTCCTTATCGGCGTCAAGAATGGCGACAAGGGCGCATTCGGGAATGTCGAGCCCCTCTCGCAAAAGATTGATCCCGACGAGGGCATCGAAAGCGCCGAGCCGCAGATCGCGGATGATTTCGATCCGCTCGATCGTGTCGATGTCGGAATGCATGTAGCGCACCCGCACGCCGTGTTCGTGCAGATATTCGGTCAGATCCTCGGCCATGCGCTTCGTGAGAACCGTGACGAGCGAGCGATAGCCTTTGAGCGCCACGTCGCGCACTTCGCCCAAGAGATCGTCGACTTGCGCGCGGGCCGGGCGAATCTCGACCGGCGGATCGATGAGGCCGGTTGGGCGGATCACCTGCTCGACGAAGACGCCGCCGGTGCGCTCCATCTCCCAATTGCCGGGCGTCGCCGAGACATGCGTGCATTGCGGCCGCATCGCCGTCCATTCCTCGAAGCGCAGCGGCCGATTGTCCATGCAGCTCGGCAGGCGAAAACCATATTCGGCGAGCGTCGCCTTGCGGCGAAAGTCGCCGCGATACATGCCGCCGATCTGCGGCACCGTCACATGCGATTCATCGACGAAGACAAGCGCATTGTCGGGCAGATATTCGAAGAGCGTCGGCGGCGGCTCGCCGGGCTTGCGCCCGGTCAGATAGCGCGAATAATTCTCAATGCCGGCGCAGGAGCCCGTCGCCTCCAGCATTTCGAGATCGAATAGGGTGCGCTGCTCGAGCCTTTGTGCTTCGAGGAGGCGGCCGGAAGCATAAAGCTCTTCGAGCCGCTGCTTCAGCTCTTCCTTGATGCCCTTGATCGATTGGATCAGCGTCGGGCGCGGCGTCACATAATGCGAATTCGCATAGATCTTGACGAAGTCGAGATCGGCCGTCTTGTGCCCGGTCAGCGGATCGAATTCCGTGATCGACTCGATCTCGTCGCCGAAGAAATTCAGCCGCCAGGCGCGATCTTCATAATGCGCCGGAAAGAGATCGATCGTATCGCCGCGCACGCGGAACGTGCCGCGGTAAAAATCGCCGGCCGAGCGCTTGTATTGGAGCGCGACGAGGTCTGCGATGAGCTGGCGCTGATCGATGCGCTCACCCGCCTTCACGGTGAAGGTCATCGCCGTATAGGTCTCGACCGATCCGATACCATAGATGCAGGAGACGGAGGCGACGATGATCACATCGTCGCGTTCGAGCAGAGCGCGCGTCGCGGCATGGCGCATGCGGTCGATCTGCTCGTTGATCGATGATTCCTTCTCGATATAGGTGTCGGTGCGCGGCACATAGGCTTCCGGCTGATAGTAGTCGTAATAAGAGACGAAATATTCGACCGCATTTTCCGGGAAGAAGCTTTTGAACTCGCCATAGAGCTGCGCCGCGAGCGTCTTGTTCGGCGCGAGAATCAAGGCCGGGCGATTGGTGCGGGCGATCACCTGCGCCATCGTAAAGGTCTTGCCGGAACCGGTGACGCCGAGCAGCACCTGGTCGCGCTCGCCGGCATTGACGCCTTCGACAAGCTCGGCAATCGCCGCCGGCTGATCGCCCTTCGGCTCATATTCGGAGATGAGCTTGAAATCGATGCCGCCTTCGGATTTCTCCGGCCGCGCCGGCCGATGCGGCGTCCAGACCGCGCGATCGCGCAGATTGGGATCGCCGCGCTCCAACAGATCCTTGAGCGAGGCGAGCGTCGCCTCGACGCCGCCCATGCCGGCTGGCACGAAAGCCTCGTAAGACGCCTGCGGCGCCTCGGCAAAACCGGTAGGCCGATCGTTCAGCGCGGGGTTGAGAAGCGCCGCCAGATGCTCGCCGAGCGGCTTCAGCTCGGGCTTTGAGGCCTTCGCACGGGTCGGCTTCGCGGCGTTGCTTTTCGAGGAAGAATCGGGAGATTTCGGCGCTTTTGGCATGGCGCTAATATGGGGGAAAATGTTCTTTGATTAAAGTGGGGCTATCAGGAGACAAAAGGCCATGAATTACTGTTCGCGAATACGCGATAATATTTCTAAATCCGGGTCGAACTGCGCGCGTGAAACAACAGGGCGAACATTGCCATAGTACTTGCGGGTCGAATCACTCGACTGATAGGCGCTTGCGCTATCTGTTTCAAAAAATCGGGCTTGGACAATCCTCGCTCCGACAACAAGCTCGACAGGATTATTTCCGTGATTAAAAAGCTCTAACGGAAAACACCCGCGAAAGCCTGGTTGGATCATCGTGTTATGGTGAATTCCCAATCGGTTATAACTGCTGCGTGATATCACATCAGCGTAGACGTCCGGAGGCAAAGCAATATATTCGATCGTCGTCGCGAGAACGACTTGGCCTGGATAAAGAATAAACTTATCGGCAAAATCCCTCCGAGTGATCCGAAAATATGAGCTTACGCCACGCGACTTTCGAGCAGTGTGCGTGCTCGCTCGGTACGCGACGTCAATAGAAGGACGCCGAGTTACAAGAGAAACTAGAAAATCTGTACCGAGGCGGAGATCAATGCTTACCGCGCCAATTTGTTCTTTGTCCAAGAGCGGATCGATGTAGAGCCGTTTGGAGTCGGAAGCAGCGAGTCGAACTTTTATGTCGTCAGCTTGAAGCAGTTTCATTCCATACCGTACGAATAGCAAAATTGCGGATCGATTTTTCGACAAGATCATTAGTGATTGCTTCTATGTCACCTTCTGAAAGCCTCGCAATGTTCCACGGATTTCGGCGTTGATCTATGGCGTCGAACATATAGGACCATGCGCTGATGAGCATCCCGTGCACCTGCTCGATGTCGTTAGGCACAAAGGTTCGTAGATCATCAAAATCATTCGAAACTGAAGCGGGCTCGAAAAATGGTCGAAGAGGAGGAAGCGAACGTTGCAAAAGCGCCGACTGGAAAATGCTGACTATATTGTTAGTATTTCCATTGAGGAAGGCCTCCGTCACTGAGGCCCGCTGCAAGGTGGCTGGATGGGTGTTGGATGCTGAATGTCCTGCAGCAACTGCTTCAAGGGCAGAAATTCCCGAACGGCCTGTGAAGCAAGCAGCAAATAAATCCGCAAAAAATTCGCGCCGGTGACTGAGCTCGTCGAATGCGGGGGCTGCTATCCGTGCTGGTGAAACCAACAACGAGAATTCTGAAACCTTATGCGTAATGTCCACAAAGTGCCCGAGCTCATGATAAAGGGGCACGCAAAAAAGAGGCTTGTGTGCATAGAGACGAGGTACACCGATCATCACCAGGAGTGAATCAAATCCACTAGAATCATAACCCGTTAGCGTCTTTTGAATGAACTGCCAGGGATCAACAGGCATCAAATGAAAATTGTGCCCTTCCGTCAATTGAGTGATTATGACGGTATCTCGGTTGACCCACCGCTTAAGCGCGTCGTTCAAGCAATAAACGACCTCGTATGGGATTTCGTTCGTCGTACTGCCTGAAAGATACGACTGAACGAGTCTCATCAATCCGGCAAAAGCTGCTTCTATAGCCGCATCGTATGTGCCTGAAGGTTGAAGGACATGATCGATGGCTGCAATTAGACGATCAGTAAAATCGTGTAACCTAGGTTCAAAATAGGTGGAGTCATTCAGTTGCTGGAGGCTTTGCCGGATCAGATTTAGATCAACGCGGGGCCGCAAGGTTACGCTCCAATGCGAGAATGCTCTTGGCCGCGTCCACTGTCATATAAGCCGTTCGGCTCGGCTCAATTGCCGCTCGTAACTGATCGTTGCCTCGAATCTCTAAGGCGAGCTGAATAGCTTCCGGAAGCGTGCTCGGACTTACCTTTTGCGGGTCCCCCGCAATCTCTAGCGCTTGCACGATCACAGTTTCTAGATGCTGCGCTAATTGGGCTGGCAATTCACCTCGGGCGCTCAGAACCTGCAGCGCAAGCTGGAAGAGAGGCGGAAATCTTTCACGTTCTGGTGATGCGGCAGCGAGCATGCGGACCTCCCGAAGCACGCTTCGAATCCTCCTTTTGTGAATCAGGTGAGAATCCGCGTCAAGTCTTCGACTGGCCCGACCGTCACTTTTCTTACTCATTGAGTGAATAACTATCGGAGCGATAGGAGCGTTGCAGCATCGATATGATTAACGATGAGGCAAATCGCGCGGCGGCCCAGCGCAAAGTCACGGCTGCCCCGCCGTCGCCTTCTCGAAGGCCGCCTTCAGCGATTCAAGCTCGGCCGGCATGGCATCGGAGATCGCCACATAGATCACAGTGCCATGCCGCCAGGCGAGCACCTCGAAGCCGTCGAGACTGCTTTTGCCTTCCGGCACATGGGCGAGCTCTTCCGGCATTTCGCTGAGGCTGATGATGTGCTGATTGCGGCGGAAGACGAGCGTCGGCACCGGCGTCACGCCGATGACATCGATGCGGCCGCCAACGAGCGGAAATCCGTCGCTCTTGAGATCGACGACCTCGGGCGACAGAGCGATATGTGTATCGAACCAAGGCTTCACCGTATGCCGCTCGGAGGAAACGACATCGACCGGCTGGCCGGAGATCAGGCCGCGCACATGATCGGCCAGCAGCGCCTGCATCTGCGCAGATGAGATTTCACCTGGCGGTTGCGGCACAATCAGATAAGTGAGGCCGCTGCCGATCAGAAAAGCGAAACAGGCGGCAAGCCCCATCGGCAGCCATTGCGGCGCCTGGGCAAAGCGCTTCGGACGCAGCACGCTGACCTTGGGCGCTTCGGCCAGCCCCGCGACGCGGCTGCGCAGAGCTTCGGACGCCTGCGGCTTCGGCAGGCTCTGCAAGCCCCCGCGCAATGCGACAAGAGCCTGATATTCGGCGGCGAGATCCGCGTCCTGCGCCATTGCGCGCTCGAAGGCGAGCATGCCAGCCGCATCGAGCTCGCCATCGAGCGCGGCCTGCAGCAGCAATGTTGTCTCGCCCAGAGGCTCACTCATTCCATCTGTCCTTTCAACGCGGCGCACATCAATCGCCGCGCGCGTGCCAAACGCGACATGATCGTGCCGATCGGCACACCCGTCGCGTCGGCGATCTCGCGATAACTCAAACCGTTGATCTCGCGCATCACCAACACTTCGCGAAACGGCAGCGGCAAAGCGGCGAGCGCCGCCTCGAGCGCCGCGGCATCTGCCGCCGCAATCAACGCCGCATCGGGTGCTGGCGCGCGCTCCACATCGGCATTTTCCGCTGCGAGCTCCGGATCGCCGGTCAACACCAGAGCCTTCGGCCGATTGCGCTTGAGCCAGGTGAAGGCCGTATTGCGCGTGATCGTCAAAAGCCAGGCGCGCGCATTCTGCGCCGGGCCGCGTTCGAGCGCCTGCAACGCCCGAACGCAGGCTTCCTGCGCGACGTCCTCGGCATCGCTCGCATTGCCCGTCAACCATTTCGCCAATGCCAGAGCATCGTCGAGATAGGGCAGAACGGTTACAGCGAAGAGCCTATGGGTCGTCTCTTGCGTCACCTCACCTCGCGCTGTGCACGCCGCCATCCAAAGCCGATCACCGCGTTGCGACGATCTTGCCCTTCATATGCGGATGCAGGCCGCAAACATAGGCAAATTCGCCGGCAGTCGCGAAGGTGAAAGCAGAGGGCTGAACCATATCGCGCGCGGCGTCATTTCGCCTTTTCCTTCAAATATTCGATGACGTCTGCCCGGTCCTTCGCACTGGACAGATGAAAGGCCATTTTCGAGCCGGGCACGAAGGCCTGCGGATCGGTCAGCCATTGGTCGAGCGTCATCTCATTCCATACGATCTTCGAATTTTTCAGGGCCAGCGAATAATTGTAGCCGGGCACCGTGCCGGCGTCGCGGCCGAAGACGCCGCGGTGCTTGGGTCCGACCTCGTTTTCGTCAAGTGAATGGCAGTCCTGACAGCTCTGATAGATCTGCTCGCCGCGCGTGGCGTCACCCGCCGCATGCGCGACGCCCGTCGTCAGGAGCATCGTCGCAAGATAAACCGCCGTCTTGCAGTTGCGCATCGTCATCTCTCCTCTCGATGTCTGCTCGCCGCCGCATCACGAGGCCAGCGGCGTATCGGTGATGGCGAGCGCGTGGACGCCCTGTTTCACCGAGATGGAGGCGACACCGAGAACCGTGCGCAATTTGCCTTCCGGCATCTTGAGCGGCCCAGCGGACGGGACCTTGCCCGGCACGCCTTGCGGAAAGGCCGTCGAGCGTGCCGTATGAAACGTCACATTGCCTTCTACTTTTTGGAAGATCTGATGGATGTGTCCGTTCAGAACGGTGACCGATCCGAAGCCTTTCAGCAGATCAAGAGCCTGCATGCCGTCATCGGTCGTCCAACCCCAATCCTGATAGACGGTCCACAAAGGGATATGCGCGAAGACTACGATCGGCATCGACGTCGAGCGTCCCTTGAGATCGGCAGCAAGCCAGGCAAGCTGGTCGGGGCCGAGATGACCGATGCCGTCGACCGTGTTGGATGCGTTGACGAGACCGACGAAATGCACGCCCGCCTGATCGAAAGAATACCAACCTCTGCCGACAGTGTTTTTGCCGTAGCGTTCGAGATAGGCTTTCGCGCCTTCGTCGATGAGATCGTGTTCGCCCGGCACATAGTGAACGTCGAGCCGGGCCGCCGAAATGATTTTCTCGGCGTCGTCGAATTGCGCCGGCTTCGCCAGATGCGTGATGTCGCCGGTATGAATCATGAAGGACGGCTTGTCTGGGGCGGCCGCGATCTTGCCGATGGCTTCCACCAAAGTCCCGGCTGGATCCGGGTTGGCCGGCTTGTTGAAACCCAGATGGCTGTCGGAGATCTGTGCGAAAGTGAAGGCTTCGGTCGCCTCCGCATGCGCCGATTGAACGCCGAGAAAGCCCGAGACTTTGGGAATTCCGCCGCCCACGGTCCACAACAGGCCGCCGCCCGCCCAGGCCATGCATTCAAGCGCGCCACGACGACTGAGGTTCACATTTTCGTCGTCATCTTTCTTGCCGTTTTTCATCCCGCCCTGCCTTGTCTGCCGTCATTCGAGGGATTTCGACTGCGGCTCGGCTGAAAGACTCAGCTCAATCGGCCTTTATTCCCGCCGAAATGAAAATTCTTTCGATGGGTGGAAGTCGCGGTCGCGCCGCTTGAAAAATGCACATGATTGGGCGCTCCGCGCCCAATCATGTTTTCATGTCACAATGTCAGGTGACGGCAGGTGTGGGACGACGGATTACGGCGTGCCTTCGACGCTGCGGATATATTCCTCGATCGAGTTATAGCGCCCACCACCAGACGACATCGTGGCCGCCGGGACGCTCTGAGTCGTCGCATAGAAAGCATCACTATTCTGCGGCTTCGCAGCGTGCTTCGCGTGGGTCCCGGCAGAGGCCGGACCGGCAATCGCGGCGCTTGCGGCAATCAAACCGAGGGTGAGGCAGAGTTTCCGAAAATGCATGTTCATGGGGGACTCCTCTTGCATTGGCTTGGCCGCTTCGACTGTCGCCGCATCGGCCAGCTGCAATGGAGACCCGTGCCGCGGGGCCTTTATTCCCGACGACACAAACTTTCACGCGCAAGTGAAACGTTGAGAGATGCAGCGATCTAGAATTTGCGCAGGATCACACCTGCCGCAAGTAACGCATAGGCTGCGGTCATGATCCAGAAGCGATGGCCGGCGACATAGCTGCCGATCGACGGAATATGAAAGAAGACGCTCACTACGGCGAGAACCGCGAGGATGAGCGAAATGACGAAAACAACATTGCTCGGCGGCGTCAGCCGTCTATGGCCAAACATTCTCTTCTCCCCCAAATATCTCTGAGACTCTTTATGCGAACGGCGCGGAAAATAGCGCGGCCCGCGCGAGGCCGCGACATCAAATTTCAGGCGCTCAAGAGTTAAGCGTCTCGCGTCAGGGGTCTTGCGGCTTGGTGCCGGCAAAGAGACGATAAAAGAGGCCAGCGCCCATGCCGGACAGGGCTTCGAGACCCAATCCTCCCGCGCCCGGCCCGTAGCCGAAAGCCTCGATGAGAAGCGCGAAGGCGAGCGAAGTCGCGCCGCCGCCGATGATATAGCTCGCATAGGATGTACGCCCCATCCAGGCGAGGAGCCGATGCACCACGATGAGACAGAGTGCGCTGGTGCGCGCGCCTTTCCATAAAGCCGTGATCAGCAGCGCGGCGATGATCGGTCCATCGGCCGAGCCGAAACTGACAAAGCCCAAGCCGTCGCGCGCTGTCGCCGCAAAGGATGCATTCGCCGCGGCATTGAGAATGGCCACGATGAAGCCTGACAGCAGCGCCGCGAGATAAGACCATCGCACCGGATCCGGTCCACGCCGTGCATGCTTTTCCTTATCGCCTTTACTGACAAGGTGAGCGATGAGCTCGGGCGAAATCGCAACGTTTGGGGATGCCGGCGCGGCCGAAGGCGTAAACGACTGAGGCCGTGCCGCGGCCGTCTGGCTGAGGCCTCTGCGGCCGAAGGGTTGTGTTGAACTCGTGTTCATACAGCGCAGCATAATCTCCAACGCCCTACCGAAATATTGAAGCGATCTCAGAATCTCGCGGCTCCAAAGACAGGGTTTTCTTTGATTACATTCAGAGAAAATTATGCAGCCGCATTTCTCACTTAAAAATCGAGGCGCAGAGGCGAATCCATGGCATTTCCCGCAGATCCGAAGGCCGGATTTCTTGTGTTAAATCGCTTCGGTTACGGCCCGCGCGGCGACGGCGATTCCGAGGCCGCGGCACGCGATCCGCGCGGCTTTCTCGTCGCCGAATTGGCCGCACCCGATCTCGCGCTTCTCTCCGGCGCGGGGCTTCCCACCAGCACCAAGGCGGCGCAGGCCTTCTTTGAAGACCAGGCCCAGAAAAAGGCCGAACGCGAGCGGCTCGCCAAAGAGCTTGCGCAAGCCAAGCCGGCCGCGGTCGCCGCGGCCTCCGATAAAATGATGGCGCTGCAGACGCCGCCAGCCATGACACAAAATCAGATGGCGGCCGGAAACATGGCACCGGCAATGCCGCCAACAATGGCGCAGCCCGTCCCGGGAAGTGCCGCCCAGCCGATGAAGCCGCCGCCGCAACCGCCATCGCCCGAGCAGATCATCTTTCGCGATGAATCCCTCGCGCGCATGCGCCGCGCCATTGAGGCGCGCGCCGGCATCGTCGAACGGCTCGTCGCCTTCTGGTCCAATCATTTCTGCATTTCGGTCAATAAGAGCGGCTTGATCCGCGCCTTGGCCGGCGCTTTCGAGCGTGAAGCGATCCGGCCTTATGTGCTCGGCCGCTTCGCCGATATGGTGATGGCCGTCGAGAGCCATCCGGCCATGCTCGATTTCCTCGACAATGTGCAGTCGATCGGGCCCGATTCCGAAGCCGGCATCAGGAGCAAACGCGGCCTCAACGAGAATCTCGGCCGCGAGATCATGGAGCTCCACACGCTGGGAGTCGGCAATTACAAACAGGCCGATGTCACAAATCTCGCGCGCATTTTGACGGGGTGGACCTATGTCGGCCCGCAAGCGCATGACGGCGCGCCGGGCGCCTTCATCTTCAACGCGCATGCCCATGAACCCGGCACGGAGGTCATCCTCGGCAAGGCCTATGCCGAGCCCGGCCGCGCGCAAGGCGAATCCGCGCTCGCCGATATCGTGCGGCGGCCGCAGACGGCGCATTTCATCGCGACGAAATTCGCCCGCCATTTCATGACCGATGCGCCGGACCCCGCGCTGGTGGCCGAACTCGCCAGCGTGTTCATGGCGACCGACGGCGATCTCAAGGCGCTGACGCTGGCGCTCATCAACAATCCGCGCGCCTTTACGACCCCGGCGAGCAAGATGCGCACGCCGTATGAATTTCTGATCGCGGCCAATCGCGCCATCGGCCATCTGCCGGATGATCCGGGCCAGATTCTCGGACCACTCAACACGATGGGCATGCCGCTTTGGGCGCCGCCTGGACCCAATGGCTTTCAAGATACCGCCGCCGCCTGGGCTTCGCCCGAGGGCATGAAGCTGCGGCTCGATTATGCGGCGAATATCGCCGACCATCTGCGCGATCCGCCCAATCCCTCCGAGCTGCTCGACGCGCTCTGCGGCCCGGCCGCGTCGCCCGAAACCCGCCAGACGGTGGCACGCGCCGCCTCCAAGCGGCAGGGCCTGGCGCTGCTTTTCATGGCCCCGGAATTTCAACGCAAATGAAAATGCCAACGGAGATGAGTTCGATGAGTCATCCGACCGATTCCGAAACGCTCGCGCGTCTGACCCACTGCTCGCGCCGCAGCCTGCTTGCGGCTGGCGGCGCCGTCTTCGCGTCGGCACAGCTGCCGCGCTTGGCCAGCGCCGCCGGCGCCAATGATCCGCGCTTTGTCGTGATCATCCTGCGCGGCGCGCTCGACGGCCTCTCCGCTGTCGCGCCGGTCGGCGATCCCGACTATGCCGCCCTTCACGGCGCGCTGGCTCTGTCGACGCAAGGCAATCCCGCTGCCCTGCCGCTCGATTCATTCTTCGCCGTGAATGCGGCGATGCCGGTCTTCGCCAAGCTCTATGCCGCCAAGCAAGCCGCCGTCGTCCATGCGGTCGCAACGCCCTATCGTGACCGCTCGCATTTCGACGGTCAGGACGTTTTGGAAAGCGGCATGCCGACGCCGGGCTTTGCGCAATCTGGCTGGCTCAACCGCGCGCTCGAATATCTGCCCAAAGGCGTGAAGGTGAATCCGCGCGGCGGGCTCGCCATCGGTGCCGCGACGCCTTTGGTGCTGCGCGGCTCTGCGCCGGTCTTCGGCTGGGCGCCGCAGACTCTGCCGGCGGCGGATGACGATCTCGCCAATCGGGTCATCGATCTCTACCGCCACAAGGATCCCTTGCTGGCCGAAGCCTTGGCGCAGGGCATGAAGATCGACACCATCGCCCGGCGCGAGATGAACGGCAGCCCGCAACCCAAAGGCGGCACGATCGCCGCCATGCGCGCCGTGGCGCAAGGCGCTGCGAGACTGATTGCAGCCGACGACGGCCCACGCGTTGCGGCGCTCTCCTTCGACGGCTGGGATACCCATGCGAATGAAGGCAGCGTGCGCGGCCGGCTCGCCGAGCTGCTCGGCGGTCTCGACGGCGCTTTCGAGGAGATGCAGCACACGCTGGGTGCGAAATGGCGACAGACCGCCATCGTCGCGATCACCGAATTCGGCCGCACCGCCCATATCAATGGAACGATCGGCACTGATCACGGCACCGGAACGGTGGCTTTTCTTGCAGGAGGAGCGGTGAAGGGCGGGCGGGTGATCGCCGATTGGCCTGGCCTTAAGCTCAACGAGCTCTTCCAGAACCGGGATCTGAAGCCGACGACCGATCTGCGCAGCGTGTTGAAGGGTCTGCTCGCCGATCAGCTCGGCCTGCCGACGCCGGTCCTTGCAGAGCGCGTGTTTCCGAACTCGGTCGCCGTCGCGCCGATGCGCGGCCTGATCGGCTGATCATTCTATCGTGAAGGCATAAAAAAGGGGCCGCGCCCTGTGCGAACGCGGCCCCAATGCACGACTCCTCTACGGGGGGCTGTAGGAGCCGTGAGACCCTGGGAGCGGCGACGCCTGGATCGCCTTCTCCCGAAACTCTAGCCGCGCAAGGCGGACCTTCAACCGCGCAGGGCGGCGAGGGACGCAGGAGCAACCTGCGCGAAATGCACTTCATGAACCTTGGTCGGCGACGGGCTGACCGCGGACGGATCGTCAAAGCGCACGAGCATGCCGAGGGCAAAAGCCGCAAAGGCCAAAATCAGAATGAGCGCGAGAGAAACCTGGAATTGGCGTCTCGCGGCCCGGGAATCATAAGCACGAACAAAACCGGCGTCCGGCGCGTGATAAAAATGGTCGGCGATCGACATACGCAACTCCTTCGCGGCATTCCCTCAAGACGCCCAACGGTTAAGCGATCGGTAGCTCCCTTGCCGTGCTGTCCCGCACATTTGGAACATTTGGGTTTGGGTGGCGCTGATCTGCCTCAAACTGTTGTCGGAGGCGGGTAAACAACCCGTACGTCACTTAAACACCACACGACCATAAAAAGTTTCATTCTTCAATAGAATTATCTTGACTGTTGTGCATAGGCGACCCGCAAAAACTGATTTGCGCGCCGTTTCGGGTCGCCAAAAGACCGTCTGATCGCCCGCAGGAACTGGCGGAGGCTGAACTCGCAGGCTGGCATCAAAATCATTCGCCGCCGCGATAGCTCAAGAGAATCATTTTATTACGCAATTCTGTCCGGCGCACTTGGCGTCACACCGCGTGCCGCAGCAAGCGTCGCTCGGGCGTTTATTCAAATCATGGTTACAATGCACAAGACGGGCGAAAGGTTGCGTTACGAGCGATTAGCCATGCCAAAGCAAGCGAAAAAATCCTGCGCGAGAGGGTCAAAAAAGGCCTAGCTGTTTCTCTAAAATCACGCCGATCTGAACAAATAGACGGACACATCGGGAAATCCGACCGGACCTTCTTTTGTCCCCACCTTGCACAGAAACAAGACGGACAGAGCGGGGGATCTCAGCCGATTTTCGGGTTGCTCCGACCAAGCCCGCTCCCTTAAGGTTTCGCCAGCGACACCGCCTCGCCGGGCAAATGCTCGCCTCAAGCGACAGCTCCGGTTTTTGCCGGACGTCACGCTGCCCTTCCTGCCCACCGATTGATCGGAGCCCTTTCATGGCCTTCATTTCCGACGCCTTGCTGCGGGTCAAACCCTCCGCGACCATTGTCGTGTCGCAGAAGGCGCGCGATCTGAAGGCCGCCGGGCGCGAGATCATCTCTCTGTCGATCGGCGAGCCGGATTTCGACACGCCGGACAATATCAAGGCGGCGGCGATCAAAGCGATCGAGCGCGGCGACACGAAATACACACCGGTCGCGGGCATTCCGGCGCTGCGCGAGGCGATCGCCGCAAAATTCAAGCGCGAGAACGGCTTGGACTACAAGCCGTCGCAGACGATCGTCGGCACTGGCGGCAAGCACATCCTCTTCAACGCCTTTCTCGCCACTGTGAACCCGGGCGACGAGGTGATCATCCCGGCGCCTTATTGGGTGAGCTATCCGGACATGGTCGCGATTGCCGGCGGCACGCCCGTCATCATCGAGACGAAGATGGAGCAGGGCTTCAAGCTGCAGCCCGCCGATCTCGACAAAGCGATCACGACCAAAACCAAATGGCTGATGTTGAACTCACCGTCGAACCCGTCGGGCGCCGCCTATAACCGCGACGAGATGAAGGCTTTGACCGACGTCCTCCTCGCCCATCCGCATGTCTGGGTGCTGAGCGACGACATCTACGAACATCTGATCTACGGCGACTTCGTCTTTGTGACCCCTGCGCAAGTCGAGCCGCGCCTCATCGACCGCACGCTCACCATGAACGGCATGTCGAAATCCTACGCGATGACCGGCTGGCGCATCGGCTATGCCGCCGGCCCCGCCGAGATCATCAAGGCAATGGACAATCTGCAAGGCCAGCAGACCTCAGGCGCCTGTTCGATCGCCCAATGGGCCTCGGTCGAAGCGCTGAACGGGCCGCAGGATTTTATCGCCGAACGGCGCAAGGTCTTCGAAGACCGCCGCAATCTCGTCGTGTCGATGCTCAATCAGGCGAAATATCTGAAATGTCCATCGCCGGAAGGCGCCTTTTACGTCTATCCGTCCTGCGCCAAAGCGATCGGCCGCAAGACGCCAGACGGCAAGGTGATTGAGACCGATGAGGATTTCGTCGCCGCGCTTCTGGACGCGGAAGGCGTCGCCGTGGTGCATGGCTCGGCCTTCGGCCTCGGGCCGAATTTGCGGCTCTCCTATGCGACCTCGACGCAAACGCTCGAGACGGCCTGCACGAAGATTCAGCGCTTTTGCGCGTCGCTCATGTGAGCGACTGCATCACCAGCGCGCAAATGAAAAGCCCGGTTTCATCTCTATGAAACCGGGCTTTTGCCTTCCCCTCCGCCTGTTCGCAAATTGAGCCGTAGCCCCCCGGCCGGCTCCACAGGTCGTCAGCGCTCTCTTTATAGCAGAAGCCCCCTTGGAGGTCTGTTGCGCGGCCGCCACAGAGTCACTGCAAAACATCAAATAGATGACAGTTCGATGAAGCTTAGGAGGCGATTCGACGAGGGTTGTCCTGGCATCGCAGGCTCATGGTATTTTAACCTAAAATCGATATTGCAACGCAGAACGATCCATCGATTCCCGCCACGGCCTTCGTCACCCTCCAACCCCGCCTCTTCCAGCCTTTGCAAGGCTGGCTTTTTGGCTGGGGAGACGACCCAGTGGCGCAGTAGCAGGGGAAGTTTTGTGCCGCGCTTCTTTCGCAACATTCGACTCACGCATTGGATCGCTCTTGTCATCCTCGCTTTCATGCTGCTGACCAGCATCAGCGGTGCCATCACCTGGACCAAAATCGTCGATCTGCAGCAGACCGACGCCGACATCATCAATCGCCAATATCCGGCCCGCGTCGCGCTCGGCGAAGCCAAGGCGTCGGAAAGCGTCTTCGGCGTCCTCGCCTATCAGCTGAAAGATGCGAAGCCTGACGATATCCCCGAGCTTCGCTCAGCAATCCGCGAAGAGGCGCGCCGCTTCCGCAATTGGCTGACGAATGTGCAAAGCCTCTGCCCCGAAGCGTCGCACGACATCAGCGCGGTGGCGGAACGCTTCGAGCGCATGCGGGCGTTTCTGGAGAGTTTTCCGAAACCCGGTGCGGAGACGCCCGAGTTCCAGCTCGAATATCGCTTCTCGGCGTTGCGCGACGACCTTGAAGCCAGCGTGACCCATCTCTCGCTCAAATTCGCGCGCGAGGCACGGGATCAGATCGACTATGCGCAGAGCGTGAAATCGATCGGGGTGCGCACCACTCTCGAAGTCTTCGCCCTCGGCTTCGTCATCTTCTTCCTCGGCGCGATGGTCTGGGGCTATCTCGCCGTCGCGCGGCCGATGCTTGGACTTGCCGAAGCCATGCGGCGGATCGCCGGCGGCGATCACGCCGCCGAAATCCGACACACCGGCCGCAGCGACGAGGTCGGCGAAATCGCCCGCGCCATCGCGGTCTTCCGTGACAAGGGCCTCTCCGTCCAGCGGCTCGAACGCGAAACCATCGAGACGGAAGCGCGCGCCGCCGCGGCGCTCACGGCTGAGCGCCAGCGCGTCGTCGAAGTGTTTCAGCAGGAGGTGCTTGAGGCGATCTCCGCATTGACCTCCGCCACGGCCGAATTGCAACGCAATGCCACCGTCATGCGCGATATCGCCGGCGCTACCGACAATCGGGCGAAAAGCGTCGTCGCCTTCGCCCAGGACCGCCGCGAAACCACCGACAATCTCTTCCACTCCTCCACTGAGCTGACCGATACGATCAGCAGGATGAATGAGCTCTTCGTGTCGGCCGGCGACATCGCCCGGCGCGCGACCGGAGACGGGCGCGCGACATCCAAGCGGGCGATCGAACTCGTCGATGCGGTCGAAACGATCGGCCAGATCGCCGATTTCATCGGCGGCGTCGCCTATCAGACCAATCTCCTCGCGCTCAATGCGACGATCGAGGCGGCCCGCTGCGGCGAGGCCGGCCGCGGCTTTGCCGTGGTGGCCGGCGAAGTGAAGACGCTGGCGCATGAGACCTCGCGCGCCGCAGCCGACATCGCCCAGCGCATCGAGACGGTGAAATCGGCGACCGATCAAGTCGTCGCCGCCATTGGCGTGACCGTCGACCGAATCGGCCGCATCGCCGAAATGTCGAGCCAGCTCGGCCTCGCCATCGACCAGAAGGATCGGGCGAGCCAGGCGATCGCCCATTGCGTCGCCGCCGCCGGCAAGGAGGCAGAGAATCTCACTTTAATCCTGCAGGACGTCGGCCATTCGACGAATGAGACGCAGCGCGTCGCCGGCGAAATCCTGATCGCCACCGACGAGGTCTCCCGCTATTCCGAGCGGCTTTTGCACCGTTCGCGGGAATTCTGTCAGCAGATCGACGCCGCGGCCCCCGCTTCAGCCCAGGCCGTAGTCCCGCCGCGCTTCCAGGCAGCCCCCTCGCCAATCTGGACCGAGACGGAGCGCCTCGCCAGCTAGGCCCCTGCAGAGCGAAACGGGTTGCGGGCGAGAGCCTATTCTGATTTGGTCGCGGCAACCTTAAGCATCGGCAGCGGTCGCGCTCGCCGGATGCACCGCTCTCTTGGGGATTTCTCTATGTTCAGGGAAGACAATGGCGGCGGCGGTCGCCGGCCGTCGCGCAATGTGCTCGGCCAGCCGCTGGAGCCTTGCTCGCACGCGCCGATGACCGGCTTTTACCGCAACGGCTGCTGCGATACGTCGCCTGAGGATGTCGGCAGTCACACGGTCTGCATCGTCTCGACCGAAGAATTTCTGGCCTTCTCCAAATTCGCCGGCAATGATCTCTCGACGCCGGCGCCGCAATATGGCTTTCCGGGCTTGAAGCCCGGCGACCGCTGGTGCCTTGTCGCCCCGCGTTGGCAACAGGCCCTCGAAGCTGGTAAGGCGCCGCGCGTGGTCCTGCGCGCGACGCATGAGGGCGCGCTCGAATATTGCGCGCTTGAAGATCTGAAGCGTTACGCCGTCGATCTGTCGTGAGCGGCGCGCGCTTCTGATTTCGCCTCTTTAGATGCTAACAATGCCCAGCGCGCAGCGAAAGACTGCGGCAAGGAGCCCACACACCACATGCCTAAGCGGACGGATATTTCGACCATCATGATCATTGGCGCCGGCCCGATCATCATCGGCCAGGCCTGCGAGTTCGATTATTCCGGCACGCAAGCCTGCAAGGCGCTCCGCGCCGAAGGCTATCGGATCGTGCTGGTGAATTCCAATCCGGCCACGATCATGACCGATCCGGATATGGCGGATCGGACCTATGTCGAACCGATCACGCCCGAGGTGGTGGCGAAAATCATCGCCGAGGAGCGCCATGCGGCGCCCGGCGGCTTCGCTCTGCTGCCGACGATGGGCGGCCAGACGGCCTTGAACTGCGCGCTGTCTTTGAAGCGCATGGGCACGCTCGCCAAATATGATGTCGAGATGATCGGCGCGACGGCGGAAGCGATCGACATGGCGGAAGACCGCGAGCTCTTCCGCGAGGCTATGAGCCGCATCGGGCTCATGACGCCGCGCTCGCATCAGATCAAGACGCTGGCCCAGGCATTGTCGATCCTCGACGACATCGGTCTGCCGGCGATCATCCGCCCATCCTTCACCATGGGCGGCACCGGCGGCGGCATTGCCTACAACAAGGAAGAATTCATCGAGATCATCGAGCGCGGCATCGATGCCTCGCCGACGAATGAAGTGCTGGTCGAGGAAAGCGTCCTCGGCTGGAAGGAATATGAGATGGAGGTCGTCCGCGACAAAGCGGATAATTGCATCATCATCTGCTCGATCGAGAACATCGATCCGATGGGCGTGCACACGGGCGATTCGATCACCGTGGCGCCGGCGTTGACCCTGACCGACAAGGAATATCAGGTGATGCGCGACGCCTCGATCGCGGTGCTGCGCGAGATCGGCGTCGAGACCGGCGGCTCGAATGTGCAATTCGCGATCAATCCTGAAGACGGCCGCATGGTCGTCATCGAGATGAACCCGCGCGTGTCGCGGTCATCCGCGCTAGCTTCCAAAGCCACCGGCTTTCCGATTGCGAAAGTCGCCGCGAAACTCGCCATCGGCTACACGCTCGACGAGATCGCCAACGACATCACGGGCGGTGCGACGCCAGCCTCCTTCGAGCCGACGATCGATTACGTCGTCACCAAAATCCCGCGCTTCGCTTTCGAGAAATTCCCCGGTGCCGAGCCGATCCTGACGACCGCGATGAAATCGGTCGGCGAAGCCATGGCGATCGGCCGGACTTTTGCCGAGAGCCTGCAAAAGGCCCTGCGCTCACTTGAGACGGGCCTCAACGGCATCGACGAAATCGAAATCGAGGGTTTCGGCAAGGGCGACGACAAGAATGTGCTGCGCGCCGCGCTCGGCCGCCCGACGCCCGACCGGCTTCTCGTCGTCGCGCAGGCGCTGCGGCAAGGCATGGCGCATGAGGACATTTACGCGGCGTGCAAGATCGACCGCTGGTTCATCGCACGGCTGCAAGAGATCATCGATCTCGAAGACAAGGTGCGCCGCTTCGGCCTGCCGCAGGACGACGTCAATCTGCGCATGCTGAAGGCCGCGGGCTTTTCCGACGCCCGGCTCGCTTCGCTCGCCAATCTCAGCGAAGCGGCTGTCACGGAGCTGCGCCACGGCCTCGGCGTGCGTCCGGTGTTCAAGCGGATCGACACTTGCGCGGCGGAATTCGCCTCGCCCACCGCCTATATGTATTCGACCTATGAAGCGCCCTTCGCCGGCGTCGAAGCGAACGAGGCGCAGCCCTCGACGCGCGAAAAGATCGTCATTTTAGGCGGCGGTCCGAACCGCATCGGGCAAGGCATCGAATTCGACTATTGCTGCTGCCATGCGAGCTTCGCTTTGCGCGAAGCCGGCTTTGAAACCATCATGATCAATTGCAATCCGGAGACGGTCTCGACGGATTACGACACCTCCGACCGGCTCTATTTCGAGCCGCTGACGGCGGAAGACGTCCTTGAGATTCTCGCGACGGAAAGCGAAGCCGGCACGGTCAAAGGCGCCATCGTGCAATTCGGCGGGCAGACGCCGTTGAAGCTCGCGCATGTGCTCGAAAATGCCAAGATCGGCATTCTCGGCACCTCCGTCGATTCGATCGATCTCGCCGAAGACCGCGACCGCTTCAAGCGGCTGCTCGAGAAGCTCGGCCTCAAACAGCCGAGGAACGGCATCGCCTATTCGGTCGAACAATCGCGGCTCGTAGCGGCCGAACTCAATCTGCCGCTCGTCGTTCGCCCCTCCTATGTGCTCGGCGGCCGCGCCATGGCGATCATCCGCGACGAGGCGGCGCTCGACGATTATCTTCTCGGCACGCTGCCGGGCCTCGTGCCTTCGGATGTGAAGGCGCGCTATCCAAACGACAAGACCGGCCAGATCAACACTGTGCTCGGCAAGAATCCTTTGCTCTTCGACCGCTATCTGTCGGATGCGGTCGAAGTCGATGTCGATGCGCTCGGCGATGGGCGAGACGTCTTCGTCTGCGGCATCATGGAGCATATCGAAGAGGCGGGCATTCATTCGGGCGACAGCGCCTGCTCGCTGCCGCCGCGCTCGTTGTCGCTCGCAGTGATCGCTGCGCTTGAAGAAGAGACGCGCAAGCTCGCCCTGGCGCTGAACGTCGGCGGCTTGATGAATGTGCAATATGCGCTGAAGGACGGCGAGATCTATGTGCTCGAGGTCAATCCCCGCGCCTCGCGCACCGTGCCCTTCGTCGCCAAGGTGATCGGCGTGCCGATCGCCAAGATCGCCGCCCGCATCATGGCGGGCGAGACGCTGGCGAGCTTCAAGCTCGTGTCCCGGCATCTGGACCATGTCGGCGTCAAAGAAGCCGTCTTTCCCTTCGCGCGCTTCCCTGGCGTCGATACGGTGCTGGGTCCTGAAATGCGCTCGACCGGCGAGGTCATGGGGCTTGATCGGTCCTTCGAGATCGCCTTTGCCAAGAGCCAGCTCGGCGGCGGCACGAAGGTGCCGACGAGCGGCACCGTCTTCGTCTCGGTCCGCGATGTGGATAAGCCGCGCGTCCTCGACACCATGCGGCTTTTGCTGAGCCTCGGCTTCCGCATTTGCGCGACGGGTGGCACATCACGCTATCTGGAGACGCAGGGAATTCCGGCCCAAAAGGTCAACAAAGTCTCGGAAGGCCGGCCGCATGTCGTCGATGCGATCAAAAACGGCAGCATTCAGCTCGTTTTCAACACGACCGAGGGTGCTCAGGCGCTGTCTGATTCACGTTCGCTCCGTCGCGCGGCCCTCTTGCACCGCGTTCCATATTATACCACCTTGGCGGGGGCGATCGCCGCGTCGCAGGGCATCCGTGCCTATGTGGCGGGCGATCTTGAGGTGCGCGCGCTGCAAGACTACTTCGGCTGAGTCGGGGAACCCCGACAGGGCAATGGGCTATAGCGCTCATCAAAAATAAGTGCATGCAGTTGCTGGCAAAATCCGGCCTTTTCCGCAGTGGGTTATCGACAAAATTGAAGCCCGGCCGGGCCTGAAATCCCTGTCCACTTTGGCGCAACATGCTCTAATGTAGGCGTCCTGGACCCGGGGTTTGCAGCATACAGACAGTCGAAAGAGACAGAAGAAATGGACAAGATTCCGATGACGGCGCAGGGCTATTCCGCCCTCGAACAGGAATTGCGCCAGCGTCAGCAGGTTGAGCGACCCCGCATCATCCAGGCGATCGCGGAAGCCCGCAGCCATGGCGATTTGTCTGAGAATGCCGAATATCATTCGGCCAAAGAGGCGCAGTCGTTGAACGAGGGCCGCATTGCCGAGCTGGAAGACAAGCTGTCGCGCGCCGAAGTCATCGACGTCAGCAAATTGTCCGGCTCGACCATCATGTTTGGCGCAACCGTCACGCTGATCGACGAGGATACGGAAGAGCAGAAGGTCTATCAGATCGTCGGCGAATCCGAGGCCGATGTGAAGAAGGGCCGCGTTTCGATCACCTCGCCAACGGCGCGTGCGCTCATCGGCAAGAAGGTTGGCGATTCCGTCGAGGTGAATACGCCCGGCGGCGGCAAGAGCTATGAGATTTTGAAGGTCGCCTTCGGCGGCTAGAGGCGCTTGGCGCTAAAGCCAAATGCGAACGGCCGGACTTAGCCGGCCGATTGCCTCTAAAGAGCAGCGGAAAGCTGGAAGAAATGGTCGGAGTGAGAGGATTCGAACCTCCGACCCCCTCGTCCCGAACGAGGTGCGCTACCAGGCTGCGCTACACTCCGACAGACCGCTTGCGCGGCACCTTCACAGGTCAGGCCTTATAGCGGCGTAGCCCGGCGCCGGCAAGAGTCCGCCGGCGCATTCATTCAAGAGATTTCCGCAGGAGATTAGGCCGCGCCGGCCGGGGCCGGGGCGGCTTCGATCTTCGCCACGCCAGCTTTCACCGCGGCCTGCACCTTTTCGAAGGCGCGAACCTCGATCTGACGGACGCGTTCGCGCGAAATGTCGAATTCATCCGACAATTGCTCGAGCGTGATCGGATCATCCGACAGTCGGCGCGCCTCGAAGATGCGCCGCTCGCGATCGTTCAAAACCGACAGAGCCTGATGCAGGGCACCAAGGCGATTGTCGGATTCCTCGCGATCGGCCAAGAGATTTTCCTGGCTGGTCGAATCATCGACGAGCCAATCCTGCCATTCGCCTTCGCCTTCTTCGCGCAGCGGCGTGTTTAGCGACGCATCGCCCGACATACGGCGATTCATGTCGATGACGTCCTGCTTCGGCACGCCGAGGCGGGTCGCGATCTTTTCGACCTGATCGGGGCGCAGATCGCCGTCGTCGAGCGCCGAAATCTGGCTCTTTGCCTTGCGCAGGTTGAAGAAGAGCTTCTTCTGGCTCGCTGTCGTGCCCATTTTCACGAGCGACCAGGAGCGCAGGATATACTCTTGAATCGACGCGCGGATCCACCACATGGCGTATGTGGCGAGACGAAAGCCGCGATCGGGCTCGAAGCGTTTGACGGCCTGCATCAGGCCGACATTGCCTTCCGAGATCACTTCGCCGATCGGCAGGCCGTAGCCGCGATAGCCCATGGCGATCTTCGCGACAAGACGCAGATGCGAGGTGACGAGCTTATGCGCCGCCTGCGGATCTTCATGTTCGCGCCAACGCTTGGCGAGCATATATTCTTCCTCCGGCTCCAGCATAGGAAACCGGCGGATTTCGTTGAGATAGTGAGCAAGTCCATTGTCCCCGGAGAGGACGGGAAGTGCAGCGGTTGCCATAGATACCCTCCACGCGAGCCCCCAGTGCGGCAGGCTCGGACCGGCGGCCACTCTTAGTCGAGTCGGCCGCCGCAACTCTCTTATATAGGGAGCCCGGACATGGGCTGAAAGAGGGCCGAACTCGGCCTCTTTCCTTACATTTACGTCATAAAACTTGCGTCAAAGCTGAGCCGCCGTGATCTAAATCAGCTTAAATTTTAGATGTTCAAGATTCCGGTCTTTGCGCAAGGCTGGCATGCAATTCTTGCAGCTCTGCCGGCAGATCGCTTTCAAATTCCAGCATTTCTCCCGTCACCGGGTGGGCAAAGCCCAAAACAGCGGCATGCAGCGCCTGGCGCCCAAGACGCGCTAAAACGGCCTGCGCCGCATCCTCCAGCAGCACAGCTTTCGTCTTGAAGCCGCTGCCGTAAATCGCATCGCCCAGCAGCGGATGGCCGAGATGCGCCATATGCACGCGGATCTGATGGGTCCGCCCCGTTTCGAGCGCGCAGCGGATGAGGCTCGCGACGGGTTCGCCATTGCGGCCCGCAAAGGTCTCACAGAGTTCCCAATGGGTGATCGCCTCGCGGCCGCCGTTCGGCGACACCGCCATCTTCTCGCGATCGGTCTTATGCCGGGCGAGCGGCGCCTCGACCGTGCCCACGGGCCTGCTCGGCACGCCCCAGACAAAAGCCAGATATTCGCGCGTGAAAGGCTCGTTGCGGCCATGGTCGGCGAAGAGCGCCGCAAGCCCGCGATGCGCGAGATCGCTTTTTGCGACCACCAGGAGGCCCGATGTTTCCTTGTCGAGCCGATGGACAATGCCCGGCCGCTTTACGCCGCCGATGCCGGACAGCTCAGCGCCGCAATGACCGATAAGCGCATTGACGAGCGTTCCCGTCGGATGGCCGGGGGCCGGATGCACGACGAGCCCCGCCGGCTTGTTCAGCACGATGAGATGGGCGTCCTCATAGACGATATCGAGCGGCAGGGCTTCGCCGCGCGGCACAGGATCGACGGGCGCCGGAACAGTAAGCGCGACCTTTTGGCCGGCTCGCAGCTTGACGCCCGGATCGGTCGCCACCGCATCGTCGAGCAGCACCGCGCCGGCCTCGATCAGCGCCTTCAGCCGCGTGCGCGACAGACCGGCCTCCTGCGCCGAGGGCCGGCTCGCCAGAAAACGGTCGAGCCGCTCGCCCGCCTCCGCTTCGACGTCGAAGAGGAGAGTTGAGGGCCAAGCCTCGCTTAATGCCTCATCCAGCGCCTCGCTTGGCGCCTCGATCAGCACATCATCGGCATCATCCTCGACGTTGTCCTCAAATGGCGCAGCGGCAATGATCTTCTTTTCGGTCTTTTTCGCCATGCTGGATCCGTAAACGCCTTTCCGTATCCTTAAATTTTTGCTCGGTCCGCCGGTGCATAAGTCGGCTCGACGGCTGCCCGTCGTCAGCGGTGAAATCTGCCCAAAAGTGCCGCTGGTGCAAATGGAGGGATTTCCCCCATATAGGCGCTTGTGCCCGTCCTCGAAAGTGAACTAGGCGATATGTCCTTGCCCCGCATCTATCTTCGCGCCATGCGCCTGCTCGGGCATGAACTCGCTTTGGGCATAGGGCTCATGGTCGCTTCGCTCGGCCTCGCCTCGGCGCAATTCGCCGAACCCGTCCTTTTCGGCCGCATCGTCGACCGGATGAATGCCGGCGAGGCGGCACATCAGGTGCCCGGCCTCGGCGATCTCCTGCCGCTCGTCATCGCCTGGATCGGCTTCGCGTTCTTCGCGATCCTGGGCTCCGTCTTCGTCGGGCTTTACGCCGACCGGCTCGCGCATCGCCGGCGGCTCGCCGCCATGGGGCTCTATTTCCAGCATGTGCTCGATCTGCCGATGAGCTTTCACAGCACCACCCATTCGGGCCGGCTGCTGAAAGTCATGATCGAAGGCACGATGGGCCTCTTCTGGCTCTGGCTCTCCTTCTTCCGCGAGAAATGCACGGCGCTCGTCGCCCTGACCGTGCTTCTGCCGCTGTCGCTCATCATCAACTGGCGGCTCGGCAGCCTTCTGATCGTGCTGATCGCGATCTTCGGCGGGCTCATCACTTTCGTCGTCCGCCGCACCAATACGCTGCAAGATCAAGTCGAGCGCCAGAACACGCTGCTGACCGAACGCGCGTCCGATGTGTTCGGCAACATTCCTGTGGTGCAGAGCTTTACCCGGGTCGAAAGCGAATTGCGCTCAGTCGCGGGCCTGATGGAGCATCTGCTCTCGGCGCAGATGCCGGTCCTCAACTGGTGGGCGGTGACCGTCATCGGCGCCAAGGCCGCGGCGACCCTGACGCTTCTCGCAATCTTCCTGCTCGGCGTCGAATTGCATGCGCAAGGCCTCGCCTCGATCGGCCAGATCGTGACCTTCACGGCCTTTTCGACGCTGCTCATCGCCCAGTTGAATGAGATCGTGAGCTTCATCAACGGGCTCTTCCTGCAAGGGCCGAAGCTCCAGGCCTTCTTCGCCGTACTCGACACAAAATCGCATGTCGCCGATCGCGCCGATGCCAAGGATCCCGGCCGTCTCGCAGGTCATGTGCACTTCGATCATGTTTCCTTCGCCTATGAGCCCGGCAAGAACGCCGTCGCCGATGTGAGCTTCGATGTCCGCCCCGGTGAGACCGTGGCGCTCGTCGGCGCAACGGGCTCCGGCAAATCGACGACGCTCAATCTCCTCCATCGCGTCTTCGATCCGCAGCAAGGCGCCATCGTGATCGATGGAACCGACATTCGCGACATGACGATCGCGGGGCTTCGCCGCAACATCGGCGTCGTGTTTCAGGAACCGATGCTCTTTGCCCGCTCGATCGAAGACAATCTTCGCATCGGCAAGCTCGATGCCTCACCGCGCGAAATCGCGCTGGCGCTGGAGCGCGCCCAGGCCAAGGATTTCGTCGGCCGCCAGACACATGGGCTTGCGACCGTGATCAGCGAGCGTGGCCGCTCGCTCTCCGGCGGCGAACGCCAGCGGCTCTCGATCGCCCGCGCGCTTTTAAAAGATCCGCCGATCATGATTTTTGACGAAGCGACCTCGGCGCTCGATGCCGAGACCGAGGCCGAATTGCAGAAGGCGCTCGAATCGGCGACGGCGGGGCGCACCACCTTCATCATCGCGCATCGCTTCTCGACGATCCGCAATGCCGACCGCATCATCGTCTTCGATCACGGCCACGCGGTCGAGACGGGCACGTTCGAAGAGCTCGTCGCCAAAGGCGGCACATTCGCGAAACTAGCACGACGGCAGTTCGTGCCGACGGTGACAACGGAAGAGATGGAACGCGCGGCCGGATAATCACCTTCGTCCTGTGGGATGGGTCAAGAATAGCCCACGTTTGATGTCAAATCATTAGCTAAGCGATATTGGATTGACCTGCATCAACGATGGCGTCGTGCAGTTGTTTTCTAAATTCACCTTATGCCTATTGGGGCATGGGCTACGACAAACCGGAAGTCCCCGCTCAGGAGGTCGCACCATGCGAAGGAATTTATGGCTTTCATTAGCATTAGGCATGACGCTCGCCTGGGCCAGCTCCAATCCGGCATCTGCTTTCCCGGCCAATCCACAGCCGCAGAGCGCCAGTGCACCCACGTCCTATGTTCAGCTGACGCGGTTTGCGCGCGGCGGAGTCCATGGCGGATTTCATGCTAGGGGCGGCGTACACCGCGGATATGGCATGCACGGCGGACGGGTAGTTGCACACGGAAGATATCGCGTGGGTGGCCGCTATTACGGCGGCGTCTGGTACGGCACAGGGCGACGTTATTGGCATGGCCGGTGGTGGGCCTATGGCGTCGGCTCTTGCTGGACGCAATCGCCGATCGGCTACGTGTGGGTTTGCCAGTAACTGCAGGCGATAAAGCATCCTTGCTGATTAAGCAGCACCGCCGCTTCTCCCGGTGCAAGTCGCTGTTGCCGCGTGGATGGCCAGGACAGCTTGGCCATCCGCGCCTCACCTTAAAAACAAAACCGTCACCACGATAAGCAGCGGCACGAGCACCGCGCCCGACCAGCCCATATAGCCGAAGAAGCCCGGCATGTTCACGCGCGCGCGGCGCGCCATCGCATAGACCATGAAGTTCGGCGCGTTGCCGATATAGGTCAAAGCGCCCATGAAGACGGCGCCAAGCGAGATCGCGGCGAGCGTCTTGGCGAGCGGCCCCATGAGCGTCGCGGGATCGCCGCCGGCAAGCCCAAAGAAGACGAGATAGGTCGGCGCATTGTCGAGGAAGGACGATAAGAGCCCCGTCGCCCAGAAATAGGCGACCTCGTTCGGCCTTCCGTCGGGATGCGCCAGCAGCGCAATCACAGGCGCAAAGGGCCCATGCGAATTGGCCGCCAGCATCGCCATCACCGGAATGATGCAGATGAAGATCGCAGCAAAGAGCTTGCCAACCTCTTCGAGCGGCTCCCAGGAGAAATGATTGTCGATGCGATCCTGCTTCGGTGTGACGGCCAGCGAGAGCAGGCCGATCGCCGCGAGCGCAGTATCGCGCAGAAGATTCTGCAATTCGAGCCGCGTGCCGAGATAATCGATGGCGATGCCCGGATGCCAGGCGGCACTCAGCAGAATGACGGCGATGGCCAGACCGATCAAAGCGAGATTGGGCAGCCCTCTGATCGAGAAATGCAGCGCCGGCTTTGGATGCTCCTTGCTCTCACGCCCGTAAAAATATCTGTCGAGCGCATAAAAGATCAAAAGCACGGCGAGCGATACGACCAGCATTTCGGGCCAAAGCGTCCGCAGCGGCCAGAAGAAATCGATGCCGCGCAGAAAGCCGAAGAAGAGCGGCGGATCGCCGAGCGGACTCAAGACGCCGCCGATGTTCGACACGAGAAAGATGAAGAAGACGATGACATGGATCTGATGCGGCCGCTTGGCATTGGCCTGCAGCACTGGCCGGATCATGATCATCGAGGCGCCGGTCGTGCCGATGATGCTCGCGGCCAGAGTGCCGATCGCCAGCATCGCCGTATTGGTCAGAGGCGTCGCGCGGTCGAGCTCGGACACGACGATGCCGCCCGCCGCCGCATAGAGCGCGAAGAGCATCAAGATGAACGGCAGATAATCCGCGAACATGGTGTGGCTGAGCGCGACGAGCGTCGGCTGCAGCCCTTGCGTCGCGATGAGAAGGCTCAAAGCGAGTGCCGCCCAAGCGGCGGCGGCCCACCCATAATGGACATGCCACAGCCGCTTGGCGAAGATCGGCCCGAGCGCGATCGAGAGCAGCAGCCCGGCGAAGGGAAGCCCTTCCCAAAGCGGAAGGCCCGCGCCATCGAGATGCTCCGCGGCGCAAGCGGGCGTTACGACGATGCCAAAGGCAATGGCAAAAGCGACCGCGAGCAAAGCCGCGGTTATCCGGCCGGCCAAAGCGCGCATGATCCTTACCGCAAGCGAGAGAAAAACGAGGTCCGAGCCATCAATGCGCCTCATCCCAATTCAGCGCAGCCTTGGCATCGACGTGCAGCGGCACAGCAAGGCTCAACGCCGGATGCGGCGCCTCTTCCATCACCTTGCGAACGAGGGCGATCGTCGCGTCGACTTCCTCTTCCAGCACCTCGAAGACCAATTCGTCATGCACCTGCAGCAGCATTTGCGCGGAAAGCTTCGCTTTGTCCAAGGCTGCATCCATCCGCACCATGGCGCGGCGGATGATATCGGCGGCAGAGCCTTGGATCGGCGCATTGATCGCGGCGCGCTCGTTGAAGGCGCGCTCGGACGGGTTCGACGCATTGATGCGCGGATAATGGCATTTGCGCCCGAAGATCGTCTCGACATAGCCCTGCTCGTGGCAGCGCTTCTTCGTCTCGTCCATGTAAGCGCGAATGCCGGGAAAGCGCTCGAAATATTTCTTGATATAGGCGCCGGCTTCGTCGCGCGGAATGCCGAGCTGGTTGGCGAGACCGAAGGCCGAGATGCCGTAGATGATGCCGAAATTGATCGCTTTGGCGCGGCGCCGCACATCGCTCGGCATGCCTTCGACCGGCACGCCGAACATTTCAGACGCCGTCATCGCGTGAATGTCGAGACCGTCGGCGAAGGCCTGACGCAGTTGCGGAATATCGGCGATATGCGCAAGCAGCCGCAATTCGATCTGCGAATAATCGGCGGAGACGAGCTTGTGTCCCGGTGTCGCGACAAAGGCGCGGCGGATCTTGCGGCCGATCTCATTGCGCACCGGAATGTTCTGCAGATTGGGATCGGATGAGGCGATGCGCCCCGTCGTCGTCGCGGCCAGCGCGAAAGACGTATGCACGCGCTGCGTTGCCTTATCGACGTGATTGGGCAGCGAATCCGTATAGGTCGATTTCAGCTTCGATAGTTGCCGCCAATCAAGGATTTTGGTGCAGAAGGGATTGCCCTCTTCGGCCAGATCTTCCAGCACGCCGGCGGCCGTCGACCAGGCCCCGGTCGCCGTCTTCTTGGCGCCGGATAGGCCCATCTTGCCGAAGAGAATATCGCCCAATTGCTTCGGCGAGCCGAGATTGAAGCTTTCGCCGGCCATCTCGAAGATTTCGGCTTCGAGCCGCGCCATGTCCTGCGCAAATTCGCCGGAGAGGCGCGACAGCATATTGCGATCGATCGCAATGCCGCGGCATTCCATCCGCGCCAGCGTCTCGACCATCGGCCGTTCCAACGTCTCATAGGCCGTCGTCATATGTTCGGCCGGCAGGCGCGGCTTCAAAACGTTCCAGAGACGCAAGGCAACATCGGCATCTTCGGCCGAATATTCGGTTGCCTTGTCGATCGGCACACGCGCAAATCCGATGAAGGTGCGCCCCGTGCCCGCGACTTCGGAAAAGGCGATCGGCTTATGGTTGAGATGTTTTTGCGACAGCACATCCATGCCGTGATCGGTCAAGCCGGCGTCGAGGACATAAGAGATCAATAGCGTGTCGTCGATCGGATGAATGTCGATGCCGCGCTGGCGGAAGACCTTCCAGTCGAATTTCATATTATGCGCGATCTTCAACACGCTGCCGGATTCGAGCAGCGGCTTCAATGCGGCAAGGACGGCGTCAGCCGGCAGCTGGCCGGGCAAAAGATCGGCGCCGCCGAAGAGGTCGCCCTTGCCTTCGCTTTTATGGCCCAGCGGAATGTAGCAGGCGTTGCCGGGCGCGACGGCCAATGAAATGCCGACAAGTTCCGCTTGCATCGGGTCAAGCGAATCCGTCTCCGTATCGACGGCGACGACGCCCGCTTCGAAAGCCGCAGCGATCTGGGCTTCGAGCGCTTCGAGCGTCGTGATCGTGCAATAGGCCGCGCGATCGATCTGCGTCGCAAGCCCGGCCGCAGCCCGCGCTGCGGCGAATTCGCCGGGTCCGGTTGCGGCATGCTGCTTCGGCGAGATCTCGCCGTAACGGGCATTTTTGCGCGGCGCCGGCCTGCCCGTCGCGGCCGTAGCCGCAGACACATCCGCCTCGACCTTGTCGCCGACGCTTTCGGGCTGCGCGTCCGCGACCTCGCTCGCGACTTGCCCCGTCACTTGCCCCGTCACTTGGCCCGTCACTTGGCCATTGCGGCCGCGCCACCCGCCCACACCCAGAAAATCCGGGTCCGGCGCGATCGCTCCGGCATCGATGCCATAGGTTTCGGCGGCGCGCTTGGTGATGGTGGTGAATTCCATCGCCTTCAAAAAGGCGACGAGATTTTTCGGGTCGGGCTGATGCAGGCCCAATTCGTCGATGGGCACTTGGACGTCGACATCGGTGACGAGCTTCACCAGCTCCTTCGAGACGCGGATGAGCTTGACGCTTTCGGGATCGGTCAGCGTCTCGCGCTTCTTCGGCTGCTTGATTTCGGATGCGCGCGCCAGCAGCGTATCGAGATCGCCATAGTCGTTGATGAGCTGCGCCGCAGTCTTGATACCGATGCCTTTGGCGCCCGGCACATTATCGGTCGAATCGCCGGCGAGCGCCTGCACATCGACCACCTTTTCCGGCGGCACGCCGAAATAGGCGAGGACTTCGGGCTCGGCGATCTTACGTTCCTCGCGCGCGCCCTTGGCGCCCGCTTCGCCCGAGGCCGGATCATACATGGAGACGCCCGGTCCGATGAGCTGCATCAGATCCTTATCGGCCGAGATGATCAGGACATCGGCGCCCCGCTCGCGCGCCTGCTTCGCGTATGTCGCGATCAGATCATCCGCCTCATAGCGGTCCTGCTCGATCGGCGTGAGACCGAAGGCGCGCACGGACGCGCGCATCAGCGGAAATTGCGGGATCAGATCCTCCGGTGGCTCGGAGCGGTTCGCCTTGTAGAGCGGATATATCTCCTTGCGGAAGGAGTTCTCCGACTTGTCGAAAATGATCGCGAGATGCGTCGGTTGAATGCCTGCCGCACCCTCGCGGATGAACTGGAACAATTTCGTGCAGAACAACCGCACTGCGCCGGTCGGCAGCCTGTCGGAGCGATAGTTGTATTTCGCATCCTGCCGGATCGACTGGAAATAGGCGCGAAAGACAAAGGAGGATCCATCGACCAGGAAAATATGGTCGCCAGCTTGGACGGGACGGTGGGTGAGACTCATAAGGTTTTTTAGGCGGCAATCCGCGCCCATGCCAGCAGAAAGCGGCGGCGGCACACGGGAGGCGCGATCAGAAAATCAGATGAAGCCATTGATATCGCATTGCGACACAGCTTTGCCGCATTCGGCCGCCGCAACGAAGTTTAATGGCCTTCAACCTATTGTCATGTAGGTATAATTTTCCTATTTGCGAATATCTCGTCCGCAATATTGCAATGCAATATATATAGAGTCCAAACTGGGGGTCGGCGCAGTTTGAAGCGCCGATCACATAGACAGATTGGACGATGCGGATGTTCGATCAGATAGGACGACAAATGGAACTGGCTTTCGGCCAGCGCGCGGCATGGCCGCCGCGACGACTGTCTCTGGCGCTCCAGGGCGGCGGCTCTTTCGGCGCCTTCACTTCGGGCGTGCTCGACCGGCTCTTGGAAGAGCCGGACCTCGATTTCGATACGATAAGCGGGGCCTCGGCCGGCGCCATCAATGCCGTGCTTCTTGCCGCCGGCCTCGCCGAGGGCGGCCGCGAGGCCGCACGCGAGAAGCTCGCGACCTTCTGGCGGCGGCTCAGCCGCACGGCGGCTTTCGTCCCTTTCGGGCACAATGTGGGGCTGATGCCGGGCACGGCCTCGGGGACACTGTCGTTTTGGACGCGTCTCGTCTCGCCCTATCAATTCAATCCCTTCGATCTCAATCCGCTGCGCATGCTGCTTAATGAGCTGGTCGATTTCGACCGGCTGAGGCGGCGGCGGCCGGTCGGCCTCTTGATCGCGGCGACCCGCGTCGCCGACGGCCGCGCCCGCATCTTTGCGAATGACGAAATCACCGCCGAATCGGTTTTGGCCTCGGCCACGCTGCCGCTGCTGCAGCATGCGGTGACGATCGACAATGAGGCCTATTGGGATGGCGGCTATTCCGCCAATCCGCCTTTGCATGATCTCGTGAAGGCGAGCAAAACGCCGGATCTCCTGATCGTCCAGATCACGCCGACGCAGGAGGCCGCCGTGCCGACGACCTCGCAGGAGATCATGCGGCGGCTTGATCAGATCACCTTCAGCGCCTCATTGCAGGCCGAAACCGACCGGGTAACCGAACAATCCGAACTCTATCGGGGGATTTTCGGCCTGCTCTCGCACAATGGGCGCAAGTGGCGGCGCCTCGCGCTCCATCGCATCGCCGCCGAGGAGGAAGTAGAACGCCTGTCTGAGGCAAGCGCCAGCAATCTCGACTGGCGCTTCATCTCGGATCTCCAGACGCGCGGGCGCAATGCCGCCGAAGCCTGGCTCATCGGTAAATCCGGCGAAGGCGAACCGCGGGTTCAGGGCGAGCGCGGCGCAACGCAAGCCGCCTGAGCCAAATCCTTAACGGATTCTCGAACGAAAAAAGAGCCGGGCAAAACCCGGCTCGAAGTTCATATCGCCAAAGAGATGGTGAGGGGGACCTCTTCGGGGCTCAAACCGCATCACGGCCGAAGCGCCCAACACAAACATTGAATCACGAATGCGAGAGATCGAACATCTGTCTTTCGAGTAGTATCGAAGCTAGCACGGCGGCCTGGGCCGAGGCTGACCGCGCCGCGCGGCATTCCGCAGGTTGCCGCAAGGCCCCGCCTGCCTTACGTCAGCAAGGAAAGGTTGGGCGGCCAGAAAGGAACTTCCGTGCACCAATATCCTGATGTCTTGCTGTTCATCGCCGGGCAGTGGCGCAAGGCCGCCTCGGGCAAGACCATCGATGTGATCGATCCTGCCACCGAAGAGAAAATCGGCAGCGTGGCCCATGCCGGCGTAGCCGATCTCGATCTGGCGCTCGCCGCCGCCGAAAAGGGCTTTGCCGCCTGGCGGCGCATCTCCGCCTTCGAGCGCGCGAAAATCCTGCGCAAAGCCGCCGATCTCCTGCGCGAGCGCGCCGATCAGATCGCGCCTTTGATGACGCTCGAAGAAGGCAAGCCACTGATCGAAGCACGGCTCGAGGTTTTGACCTGCGCCGACACATTTGACTGGTTCGCCGAAGAGGCGCGGCGCGCCTATGGCCGCGTCGTGCCGGCGCGCGCCGAGGCGGTCTTCAATCTCGTCGTCAAGGAGCCCGTCGGCCCCGTCGCGGCCTTCACGCCGTGGAATTTCCCGATGATGCAGATCGCGCGCAAAATGGGCGCGGCGCTCGCCACCGGCTGTTCGATCATCGTAAAAGCGCCGGAAGAGACGCCCGGTTCGCCTGTCGAGCTCATTCGTGCCGTCGTCGATGCCGGCGTGCCGGACGGCGCGGTCAATCTCGTCTATGGCGTGCCGGCGGAAATCTCCGCCTATCTCATTCCGCATCCAATCATCCGCAAGATCTCCTTCACCGGCTCGACGGCCGTCGGCAAGCAGCTCGCGGCGCTGGCAGGAACGCATATGAAGCGGGTGACGATGGAGCTCGGCGGACATGCGCCGGCAATCGTTTGCGATGACGCCGATATCGATGCGGCGGTGAAGTTTTTGGGCAATGCCAAATTCCGCAATGCCGGCCAGACCTGCATCTCGCCCACGCGTTTTCTCGTTCAAGAGAAGGTCTATGACTCTTTCTTGGACAAATTCGTCGCGGTGGCGCAATCGCTGAAGGTCGGCAATGGCTTTGAGGAAGGCGTGCGGGTCGGACCGCTGGCCAATGCGCGCCGCATTCCCGCGCTCGATAGCCTCATCGCCGATGCGACACAGCATGGCGCGAAGCTCGTGACCGGCGGGCAGAGGCTTGGCAACAAGGGCTATTTCTACGCCCCGACCGTTCTCGCGCATGTGCCGATCACCGCGCGCATCATGAACGACGAGCCCTTCGGGCCGGTCGCCCTCGTGAACCGCTTCAAGACCGTCGATGAAGCGATCGCCGAGGCCAACCGGCTGGCCTATGGGCTGGCAGCCTATGCCTTCGCGCGCTCGACGCAGACGACGACGGCGCTCGCGCAGAATGTCGAGACGGGCATGCTGACGATCAATCACATCGGCTTTGCGCAGCCCGAACTGCCCTTCGGCGGCGTCAAGGATTCAGGCTATGGCAGCGAAGGCGGTCTTGAAGCGATCGAAGCCTATCTCAACACCAAGCTTGTGACTCAAGCCGCGGGCTGAGCAGCCTTACTTCGTTTGCGCCAGCGCGCAGCTGTGATCGAGAAGATCCTCGCTGTGCGCCGGCGCGCTCTGCGCGTCCTTTGGCGATGCGGCCAGCAGCATAAAGGCTTGCGTTTCCGGCGATTGGCCTATGCCGACGAGCGCCAGGCTCTGCTGCGCCATATTGGCCTTTGCTTGCGGCGAACTCTCGGCCAAGAGCTTGAACGGATCATGGGTTGCGAGATCGGAGGCTGCGAGCCGCCGCGCGATGTAGTGGCCGCCGGCAAGATCGACGGGAAGCTCGGCCCAATCCGCGCCGATCTCATCGCTGTGCCGCGCGAGGCTGGCGCGCACGTCCCCGCGCAAACAATCCATATGGATGTGCAATTGATCCTGGCTGCGCGCCGCTTCCGAATTGATCGCGAGCCCGATGCCGTCCCACGGAAGCGCGCGCCCGAGCCGGCTTGAGATCAGATCGCGATGCGCCCATGCGGCAGCCCAATAATTGGGGAGATCGGATGACAATATATCAGGCGATTCGATGCCTGAGATTTGCCGCGTTGGGATCATCAGGAATTGCGCAACGCCGCGAATGTCCTTCAAGATCACATAGCCCCGCGCTTCGCCGCCTTCGAGATCGACTACGGCGCAAGGCGCGGGATTATGATTTTGCGTTTCGTCGGGCACGCATTTGTTATGCGCGATGTTCCAAAGCGCATTGCGGTCCTTGGACAGCGCGAATGTTAGACTAAAAGCTAAGATCGCGCAGCCAATCGCAGCGGCAAGACCGTAACGCCTCAAACGCAGAGACATGTCTCACCTACTTTCGCCATGAGGTCAGCGACCGCAGGTCGCCTATCGCGGCTGCACAATGAGGATTTCATGGGATATGTTAAACAGAGTCTAGATTGGCTGTCAGCGAAGCTCTAGGTTGTATGTGCTAGCCGACGACACTTGGCGAAGTCGACTTCGTTTTGAGCAAAAAAAACATGACCGACACGCTCGAGCGACTGATTTTCGAAGCGAGACAAATCGCGCAATCAAGCGGCTTCACCTTCGTCGCTTATTTGCTCGCGATGGCGGCGCTCGAATTGGCAGAGATCAAGAGCAATCCGCCGGAGCCGCCCGCCAGCAGCTAAGACGAACGCTCCTGATTCGCCGCATTCGGTATCACGATGACAGGCGACAGGCTTAATGATCGCCGCCGCCGCGCTCCGCTGCAGCATGTTTCAGGTCGCGGCACGTGTCCGTCGCAATCTTCTTCTGCGCCTCGGTCAATACTTTGTCGGCGCCAATCGCCGCTTTCATTTTCGGCATCTCGACGAGCTTCGCATCGGGCAGCTCAAGAATGAAAAACGTGAGCGCCGCGACCATGCCGCGCAATTCGTCGACCTTTGCTTCCAAAGCTTTGATATCTTCGGACATCCCATCATCTCCTCGAAAGAGCTTGCCGCTTTCTAGCGTCTTTCGCAGAAGCCGCATAGCGCGTGCCACGCCGGGTCAGCGCCTAAAAAACACGCTGTCGAAGGGCAGACGCATCTGCCAGCCATGCCTCTCGAGCTCGGGATCGAGATGCTCCTCTTCCGGCCAGCCGATGCAGAGATAGGCAATGAACTGCCATTGCGGCGGCACATCGAGGCTGCGCGCGACGCCGCCGGGATCGAGGATCGAGATCCAGCCGACACCCAACCCCCGGGCGCGCGCCGCAAGGGCCAAATTTTGCACGGCGCCGACCACAGAATAGGCAAGCGTCTCCGGCATCGTCATCCGCCCGAGGCCCCGGCCTTCCGTCGCCTGCGTCTCGCAGAAGACCGCGAGATGCAAAGGCGCCTCGGCAAGCCCGGCCAATTTGAGACCGGCATAAAGTGCCGCGTCCTCGCCCTCATAGCGGGCGAGCGCGGCGGCATTGCAGCGATTGAAATTTTCAGTGATGGCCTGGCGGCGCTCCGGCGCATCGACGCTGACGAAACGCCAGGGCTGGCTGTGGCCGACAGAAGGCGCAAGCGTCGCCAACGCGACAAGCTCTTCGATCATTTGCGCATCGACGGGTTCACGGCGAAACCGGCGCACATCGCGCCGCCAACGGAAAAGGTCGGCAAGCGCCGATTGAAAGAGGCTATCGAAACAGGGCGGCATCACGCCCGTCGCGTCAGTCAGCGCTGCGACATCGGAGTCTGGGGAGCGCAGCTGCGGCGCGATCTTGCCAGTCACGGCCGCCGCCGGATGCGAAGCGCCATGCCGTCGAAGGCTCTTTGATGCGCCATAGCTAGTGCCACCATTTCACGAATTCGTCGGGACGGCAGCCTATCAACCTGTCAGCCAATGCGCAAAACCGGCCGATTTGCCGAAAATCCGCGGCATTAGGACTGGTGTGGATCATAAGGCAAATCTATCATGCCGGCCGCTCTCCCAGCGCGCGCTTCGTGAGGCATGCCGGGATAAGGCGAATTGACGATTCGACATTTGGATCGGCCGCCGCAACGGCTTTGGGCGCGCAATCAAATCAAGTGAGGGGACGATGCTGCAGCTGCAGGAATTTCTCGACTTCAACCATTATCTCACGCCGCAGATCATTCGCATTTTCTACATTTTGCAATTGGTGTTGATCCCGCTGTTCACCATTTCGAATGTCTTCGGCGCGCTTGCCGCGATGATCCATGTGTTCTTCTTCGGCCTGGTCTGGCTCGCATCGACGCTGATCGGCGCGGTGATCGCGGTGATCGGCGCCCGCATCGTGACCGAAGTGATCATGGTGCTATTCCAGAACAACGAGCATCTCGCGGCGATCCGCGCCCGCGCCGAAGGGCATTGAGGGCAGCGGCGCAAGCGCCGCGGCATCGGGGTCCTCGACGATGCGTGCCATGGTCAGAGCATGGACGAATTCCGTGCCGCGCCGCGCAAAGAACCGGTGCAGCCCCTCGATTTCGAATCCGAATTTACGATAGAGGCCGATCGCCGCCGCATTGTCGGTGAAGACGGTCAGTTGAACGCGATGCAGGCCGACATAATGCGTCGCCGTCGCGACCAGCATATGCATCAGGACCGAGCCGATGCCGCGGCGGCGAAACGCGTCACGCACGCCGAGCATGACGAAGCCTGCGTGATCTTGCCCATCGCCCAGAACATAGAGCCCGCCATAGCCGACGATCTCGTCATGCAGCAGCGCGACGATCTCATATCTCTGCGCGGCCATGATGCCATCGAGCCAGCGCTGCATCTCTTCACGCGACTCGAAGCGCTCACGCGTCGAAGCATCGTGCAGGAACTCAGGCTCGCTGAACAGCGCGAAGAGTCCCTCGCTGTCGCTTCGCATGAGCGGCCTTATGCGAAGGCCGCCGTCTCCCAACAATCCAACCACGAGGCTCTCCGCCGCTATGTAACCAATTGTATCAAATCATCTCTGATTGCAGCATCGAATGCGCCGCATCCCTCAGAAACATCACGCGAATCTTACTTGAGCCTTGTGCCGCACGCCGCATCATCTCACACAATCGCGATCGACGATTCGAGCCCAGTTGCGCAGATGAATCGCCGTCGTAAATCGTGACACAGCACGCGACAGGCGCGGGCGAAGTGAACACCGCATGCGCACGATCAGCACATTGGAAATCGATCCGCTCCGCTTTGCGAGCGACAGCGAGATCGCGCTGCCGGTCATGGTGTCGTCGCATGAGCGCTCGGGCACGCATTTCGTCATCAATTCGATCGCCAACAACAGCGCGTTCCGCAACGATCCGCATCTGAATTATGACACGACGCCGTTAGGCTCGTTTCATAATTTTCATGATTCCCAAGCGGTACTGAGCTTCTTCGGTTATCTCTGCGAGCAAAAATGCGCGAGCGTCATCAAGAGTCATTTCTCGCCGGGATTCTTTTTGGACGATTCGGGCAAATTGCTGCTGAGCGGGCTTTGCAAGACCATCTATATCGCCCGCAATCCGCTGGAGGCGATGATATCTTATCATCGCTTCGTCAATTACTTCCCCTGGTATGAAGGGCCAAGGGCGAAGCGTCCAATCGATTTCCTGAAAGCCGCGCCGGAAGGGCGCATGCTGCGCTATCAAAGCATGCAGGTCGACACCATTCTGGAGCGCTGGGCCTTTCACTTCTTGTCTTGGCTCGCCATCGCCGCGGCAAATCCAAACGACGTTCTCGTCGTTAACTACAAGGATCTCGACCGCGACCACGCGGCGGAAACGAAGAAGATTCTCGGCTTCATCGGCTGCGCATGTCCAAAGACCGTGACACGGCCAGATCCCTACGTGCGCACCGTGCGCGTGCCGGCTCAGCCCCCCGTGTCCGACGTCGAGCGCGAAGAGATCCGCAAAGCGGTCATCGACAAGATCGGAGACTGCGCGCCCGTCAGCCGATTCTTTCCGGAGCTTTATGCGGCACCGGAAGAATCACCGTCAGCCGCGATCAATTGGCAAATCTGAAGTGCATGATGTCGCCGTCATGGACGACATAGTCCTTGCCTTCGAGCCGCAGCTTGCCGGCTTCGCGCGCGCCCGCCTCGCCGCCGCCGGCGACGTAATCGTCATAGGCGATCGTCTCGGCGCGGATGAAGCCCTTTTCGAAATCCGTATGAATGACGCCCGCCGCCTGCGGCGCCTTGGTGCCTTCCGAGATTGTCCAGGCGCGCGCTTCTTTTGGACCGACCGTGAAATAGGTGATGAGCCGCAAGAGCCCATAGCCGGCGCGGATCACGCGGTTCAACCCTGGTTCGGCAAGCCCTACGGCCTCGAGATAATCCTTCTGCTCTTCCGCCGGCAGGATCGCGATCTCGCTTTCGATCTTGGCCGAGACGACGACGGCGACGGCGCCCTCAAGCGCGGCGCGCTTTTGCACTTCGGCCGAAAAGCCGTTGCCGCCGTCGGCGGCGCCTTCCTCGACATTGCAAACGTAGAGCACAGGCTTCGACGACAGGAGCCCGAGGCCGATGAAAGCCTTCATTTCGTCCGGCTTCACCTCGACCAGCCGCGCCGGCTTGCCGTCACGTAACAGGACGAGGCAGCGGTTCATCAGGTCGAACAGTTCCTTGGCTTCCTTGTCGCCGCCTTTCGCCTTCTTCTCAAGAGGCACGATGCGCTTTTCGAGGCTTTCGAGATCGGCCAGCATCAGCTCGGTCTCGATCGTCTCAACGTCGTCGATCGGCGCGATCTTGCCTTCGACATGGGTGATGTCGGAATCCTCGAAACAGCGCACGACATGGGCGATGGCATCGCATTCGCGAATATTGGCGAGAAATTGATTGCCGAGGCCTTCGCCCTTCGACGCGCCGCGCACCAGTCCGGCGATATCGACGAAGGTGAGGCGCGTCGGAATGATCTCCTTGGAATGCGCGATCGCCGCCAGCTTCTCGAGGCGCGGATCGGGCACGGCGACGTCGCCGACATTCGGATCGATCGTGCAAAAAGGATAGTTCGCAGCCTGGGCTGCGGCCGTCTGTGTCAACGCATTGAAGAGGGTCGATTTGCCCACATTGGGCAGACCGACGATACCGCATTTAAAACCCATGAAATTCTCTTTTCAGGTGCCGTTTGGGAGTAGCCAGCGCGCCGCGGTCGCGGGTCCGGCAAGCCGCGCAGGATTTGGCGTCACTCCATAAGCGATCGGCCACCCCAGGGCAAAGCCACGGTGAAAGTAACAGTTTGTCACACGGTTCGCCGGCCGATTTTTTAACCGGTCGGAGCTTTAACCTGGCCCGCCTCAGCGGCGCCCCCACGCGAAAATAATGCCTAGTCCGAGGAATGTCTCTATAAACGCCCCATAGGCGTCGCAGGATCGCGGGAGCCGTGCGCTTGCGGTAACAATACGCGAAAGAAATCGGCTTTTTGGCGCTTCCTGTGCGTGGCGCATTGTCAGTTGCCACAAACGGATGCTATTGCGCCCGAGCTTGGGCCTTCGTTATGACGCGCCTGATATTCATTTTGCGTCCTTACGGCTGGGGCAATTCCATTTCGGAGAGCTGGGCTCCCGCATGCATGGCCGGTTGGCGCGGTTATGCAAGCTTGATGACGACTGGACAGACAACAATCTTTGGGGGTAGCGCGGCGTGGCGGGCGACAAGGTACTGATCACAGGAGCCTCCGGCTTCGTCGGATCGGCCGTAGCGCATGCACTCGCTCGGGCTGGCTATTCGGTGCGCGCCCTCGTGCGGCCATCGAGCTCGCGCTGCAATCTGACCGATCTCGATGTCGAACTCGTCAACGGCGACATCTGCGATCGCGACTCGGTCTTCGCCGCGATGAAGGGGGCCCGTTTTCTTTGCCATGTCGCCGCCGACTACCGGCTGTGGGCGCAAGAGCCCGAAGAAATCGTGCGTACCAACCGCGAAGGCACCCGCAATCTCATGGAAGCGGCGCTTCAGGCCGGCGTCGAACGGATCGTTTATACGAGCAGCGTCGCGACGCTCGCGGTCAGCGAGAACGGCGCTCCGGCCGACGAGAATAGCCGGCTGCCGATCGACGCTGCCATTGGCGCCTATAAGCGCAGCAAAGTGGCCGCCGAAGCGATCGTTACCTCGATGATCCAGAAGGATCAGCTGCCGGCAGTGATCGTTCACCCTTCGACCCCCGTCGGACCGCGCGACCAGAGGCCGACCCCGACCGGGCGCATCATCGTCGAGGCCGCCGCGGGGCGCATGCCGGGCTATGTGGACACGGGGCTCAATCTGGTCCATGTGGACGATGTCGCGGCCGGCCATTTGGCGGCGCTGCGGCATGGCAAGATCGGAGAGCATTATATTCTCGGAGGCCAGGATGTCGGATTTGCCTCTATGCTGGCGGAAATCGCCAGTTTGAGCGGTCGCCGTCCGCCGTGGTTGCGGTTGCCGCGCAGCGCGCTTTACCCGTTCGCTTTCCTCGCCGAGGCGAAAGCCCGGGTGACGCGGTGCGAACCCTTTCTGACACGCGATGGATTGCGCATGTCCAAGCATCGCATGTTCTTTTCCTCCGCCAAGGCGGAACGCGATCTCGGCTACTGCGCGCGGCCCTATCGGGAGGGCCTCAACGACGCCCTTCTCTGGTTCCGGCAGCATGGATATCTGCGATGACCGCTGATCTCGACCTCACGCCGACCAAAACCCATCGCGACGAGAATTTTCCCGTCGCGTCGCAATTGATCGCCGCGCAGCACCGGCCGATCATTCTGGCCTTCTATCGTTTCGTTCGCGCCGCCGACGATATTGCCGACAATGGCTCGCTGACGAGCGACGAAAAGCTCGCCGGTCTCGACCGCTACGAGGCGGCGCTGCTGGGTCAGGACGACGGGATCGAAGCCGCCAAGCCCTTGCGCGCCATGCTCGCCGAACGGTCGCTCTCGCCGCGTCATGCGCAGGACCTTCTGCATGCCTTCCGCATGGATGCGGTGAAGAACCGCTACGCGAATTTCGACGAGCTGATGCATTATTGCGCCTATTCGGCAGCACCCGTCGGACGCTTCGTTCTCTCCGTCCATGGCGAGAGCGAGCGCACTTGGCCAGCCTCCGACGCGCTCTGCTCCGCCTTGCAGATCATCAACCATCTGCAGGACTGCGCCGAGGACTATCGCGATCTCGATCGCGTCTATATTCCGCTCGATACGCTCAACCAGGAAGGCGTCGGCGTCGAGGCACTCGCCGGTGCCAAAGCCTCGCCGGGCCTGCGCGCCTGCCTGCAGAAAGTCGCGCTGCGCACCAATGATCTCGTGCAGATCGGCAAGGAGTTGCCGCGTCTCGTGCAGGATCTGCGGCTGTCGCTCGAGACCGCCGTCATCGGCCGCCTCGCGCAAGTGCTGGTGGACGGACTCTGCAAGCGCGACCCGCTGAGCGAAAAAGTGCGTCTGACGAAACCCGAATTTCTCGCCTATACGCTCTGGGGCATGAGCGACGGCTTGGCACAGCGCGTTCGGCAAGCGGGCGCCCGCCTCGTGATGAGCGGAAGAAACGCATGAGCATGGCGCCTGCGGCCAGCGCCGCCCCCTCCGCCGAAACAAAGGCGAGCGGCAGCTCCTTCTATACGGCGATGCGGATCCTGCCGCGCGCCAAGCGCGACGCGATGTTCGAGATCTACTCGTTCTGCCGCGCCGTCGACGACATCGCCGATGATGGCGGTCCGGTCCCGCCCCGCAAGGCAGCGCTCGCCGCATGGCGACAGAACATCGACGCCATCGCGCAAGGCCAAGCCGTGCCGACCGAATTGCAGCGCCTTGCGGAAGCGACCCGCGCCTTCGGCCTCGAGCGCGACGACTTTATCGCAGTGATCGACGGTATGGAAATGGACGTCGACGCCGATATTCAGGCGCCGGACTATCAGACGCTCGATCTCTATTGCGATCGCGTCGCCAGCGCTGTCGGCCGCCTCTCGGTCAAAGTCTTCGGCGTGCCGGCGGGCGAGGGCAGGGATCTCGCGCATCATCTCGGCCGCGCCTTTCAGCTCAGCAATATTCTGCGCGACCTCGACGAGGACGCCGAGATCAACCGCCTCTATCTGCCGCGCGAAGCGCTGCAGGCCGCCGGCATCACCGCGACGACGCCGAAAGAAGTGCTCGCCGATCCGCGCCTCGCGCAAGCCTGCGCGCCGGTCGTCGCCATGGCGAAGGACTATTTCGCGGAAGCCATGCGGATCATGGCGCGCTGCCCGCGCGAGAGTGTGCGTGCGCCGCGACTGATGGGCGAGGTCTATCGCTCTATACTCGACCGCGTCGAAGCGCGCGGCTTCGCCCCGCCGCGCGCGCGCGTGCGCGTGCCCAAGCATCGCGTTCTGCTCGCTCTGCTGCGGCACGGCTTGTTTTAAGGCAGCCCTCGATGCGGAAGGTGCATATCATCGGCGCCGGCCTCGCCGGGCTTGCAGCGGCGCTGCGGCTCGCGCCGCGGGATTGCGAGATCAGCATCCATGAAGCCGCGCCGCAGGCGGGCGGCCGCTGCCGCTCCTATTACGACGCCACGCTCGACATGGTCATCGACAATGGCAATCATCTGCTGTTGTCGGGCAATTACGCGGCGCATGAATTTCTGCGCACTGTCGGCAGCGAGTCGGAGCTTGTCGGACCGGCCTCGGCGGAATTCGCCTTCGTCGATCTGGCGACGAGCGAACGCTGGCTGCTGCGCCCGAACGACGGGCCGATCCCCTGGTGGGTCCTGCAGGCGAGCCGGCGCGTGCCCGGCACGCAGATTTCAGACTATCTCGCGCCGCTCGCTTTGCTCAAAGCGCCGAAAGGCACGCCGATCAAAGCGGTGATGGACTGCCGCGGCACGCTCTATGATCGGCTCTGGCATCCGTTCTTTCTGGCGGCGCTCAACACCGCGCCGGAAGAAGGCGAAGCCGCGCTTGCCGCGACGCTTCTGCGCGAGACCTTGATGAAAGGCGGACGTGCCTGCCGGCCGCTCGTCGCCGCCAAGGGCCTCTCGACCGCCTTCATCGAGCCGGCGCTTGCCTGGCTCGCCACACAAAATGTGTCAATCCGTTTCGAGCGCCGTTTGACCGGCCTCGGTTTTTCTGCGGGCAGCGTGACAGAGCTCGCATTCGACACGAACACAATTCCCGTATCGCCAACGGATTTGATCGTGCTCGCCGTGCCGGCGACGGTCGCCCAGACGCTGGTGCCCGACCTTTCCGCGCCACAAAGCTTCCGCGCCATCGTCAATGCTCATTACAAGATCGCCCCTTCGGCAGATGTGCCGGCGCTGACGGGCGTGATCAATGGCCTCGCCGAATGGATTTTCGCCTTCCCGGACCGGCTGTCCGTGACGATCAGCGGCGCCGACCGCCTCATCGACGTGCCGCGCGAAGAGCTCGCGGAAAAAATCTGGCGGGATGTGGCGCGGGTAACACAGATTGCGAAACCGCTCCCGGCATGGCAAATCATCAAGGAGAAGCGCGCCACTTTTGCCGCGACGCCGCAAGAAGAAAGCCGAAGGCCGCAGACTCGCACGGCATTTGCCAATCTTCTACTGGCTGGCGATTGGACCGCGACGGGCCTGCCGGCGACGATCGAGGGCGCCATACGTTCCGGGTTCAAAGCCGCGGACGAAGTTCTCCGGACGGCCAGAAACCCTAAAGAATAGCTCAGGTTGGCATAGACCGGCCAGGCAGATATAGCTTTGCCCAATGAATGAACATGCACCCTTGAACGCCATGCTGGACGGCGCCCAGGCCACCCTCGCCCAAACTCCCACACCGCCTCTACCTTCGCCCGAAGACCTCGAGCGGGCGATCACGGCTGCGACGCGGGCGATGCTCGACATGCAGCGGCCCGACGGCCATTTCGTCTTCGAGCTCGAAGCCGATGCAACGATCCCAGCCGAATATATTCTCTACCATCATTATCTCGGTAAGCCGCCGTCGCCCGAACTCGAAGCGAAGATCGGCCATTACCTGCGCCGCCAGCAATCGTCAGCGCATGACGGATGGCCGCTGCTGCATGGTGAAGACTATAACATCAGCTGTTCGGTGAAGGCCTATTTCGCCTTGAAGACGATCGGCGATCCGATCGATGCGCCGCATATGCAGCGCGCTCGCGCGGCGATCCTCGCACACGGCGGCGCTGCGCAGACCAATGTCTTCACGCGCGCGATGCTCGCGACCTTCGAGATCGTGCCGTGGCGCGCCGTGCCGGTGATGCCGATCGAGATCATACATCTGCCGAAATGGTTTCCGTTTCATCTGACGAAAATTTCCTATTGGGCCCGCACTGTCCTCGTGCCGCTGATGGTGGTGATGGCGCTGAAGGGCAAGGCGCGCAATCCGCGCGGCATCAAGCTCGACGAACTCTTCATCGAGCCGCCGGACCAAGTCCGACATTGGCCGGGCTCGCCGGACCAATCCTTCCCCTGGACGCAAATTTTCGGCACGATCGACAAAGTGCTGCGCGTCGCCGAACCCTATTTTCCGAAACGCGTGCGGCAGAGCGCCATCGCCAAGGCCGACGCCTTCGTCACCGAGCGCATCAATGGCGAAGACGGCCTTGGCGCGATCTTCCCGGCGATGATCAACTCCGTGCTGATGTATGACCTCCTCGGCTATCCGGAGGATCATCCGAACGTCGTTCTAGCGCGCCGCTCGATCGAGAAGCTGCTCGTGATCAAGGACGACGAAGCCTATTGCCAGCCTTGCGTCTCGCCGGTGTGGGACACGGCCTTGATGGTACATGCGCTGATGGAGGCCGGCGGCAGCGAGGTCGAATCCTCGGTCAGCCGCGCGCTCACCTGGTTGAAGCCGCTCCAGATCCTCGATGTGAAGGGCGATTGGGCGGAAAGCCGTCCGGATGCGCCGCCTGGCGGCTGGGCGTTTCAATACGCCAATCCGCATTATCCCGATCTCGACGACACGGCGGTCGTCGTGCTCGCCATGGATCGCGCGGAGAAGAATTTCGCCAGCGTTCCGACCGACGAATATGCGGAATCGATCGCGCGGGCGAAGGCCTGGGTCGAAGGGTTGCAGAGCCGCAATGGCGGTTTTGGCGCCTTCGATGCGGACAATGACCACACTTATCTGAACTATATCCCCTTCGCCGATCACGGCGCGCTGCTCGATCCCCCGACGTCGGATGTCACGGCGCGCTGCATTTCGATGCTGGCGCAGCTCGGCGAGACCCGCGAGACCAGTGCCCCGCTTGCCACGGCAGTGGATTACTTGCTGTCGGAACAAGAAAAAGACGGGAGCTGGTATGGCCGCTGGGGTATCAATTACATTTACGGCACTTGGTCGGCGCTCTGCGCGCTGAATGCGGCAGGGATCGACCAAGGCAGCGAGGCAATTCGACGCGCAGTTGCCTGGCTGAAATCCATCCAGAATGACGATGGCGGTTGGGGCGAAGGCGGCGATAGCTATGCGCTCGAGTACGCAGGCTATAAGAAAGCATCAAGCACAGCCTCACAGACGGCATGGGCGTTGCTGGGGCTTATGGCGGCGGGCGAGGTCAACGACCCTGCCGTCACCAAAGGTATCGGATATTTGCTGGGCGCTCAGGGGGGGGCCGGGTCTTGGCACGAAGAGAGTTTTACCGGGACCGGGTTTCCGCGGGTGTTCTACCTGCGCTATCACGGCTACTCGAAGTTCTTCCCGCTGTGGGCGATAGCACGCTTCAGGAATTTGATGCGCGCCAATCATCCAGGCGTCCACGTCGGCATGTAAAAGCCGGCACTATTCTCGCCGTCACGGGGCTTGCCGCCGAGGCGCGTGTCGCCGCCGGCCCACAGACCTCCGTCATCTGGGGTGCTGGCGATTGCGCCGGCCTCCATGAGAAACTCGAAGACGCGCTGCGCTCCGAGGTGGTGGCTGTCGTCAGTTTCGGCATCGCGGGCGGTCTTGCGCCGGGATTGTGCGCGGGCACGCCGCTCGTTGCACGGGCGATCGTTGCCGAAGACGGCCAAACCTATGAGAGCGATCGCGTCTGGGCGCATCGTCTTGCCGCCGCTTTGGGCGGCGCGCCGATCGTCGATATCGCCGGCGTCGATGCGCCGGTGGCCGATCCGGTACATAAGCGGGCGCTGCATGTCGCGACGGGCGCCGTGGCAGTCGACACCGAGTCGCATATCGCGGCGCGGCTCGCGGCTGCCTATAATTTACCTTTCGCTGCCTTCCGCGTAGTCGCCGATCCGGCCGAACGGCATTTGCCGCATGCGGCGCTCGTCGGCGTCAACCCGAATGGCAAGGTCGCGGTCGGCGCCGTGATGCGCTCGCTGCTGCGCCAGCCGCGGCAGGTCCCGCATCTCATCAGGACCGCCATCGATACGCGGGCTGCCTTTGTCTCCCTACTCCGCGGCCGACAGATGCTCGCCGGGGGTTTCGGGTTTGCCGATCTCGGCGAGACGGTGCTCGATGTTCCGTGTGAAGACGTACTCGGCCGGTCGCTGCCCGTCTAAGGCGATATCGGGGGTCGTCGGACCCTCGGTCTTGATGCCGAAGAGGCTGATCGGAAGCATGGTCCAGGGGCGGTCGAACGCCTCATGGACTGCCGTCGCCTCGAAGCCGCAATGGACCATGCAGTCGGCGCATTTCTCATATTTGCCGACGCCATAAGAATCCCAGCTCGTTGTCTCCATCAATTCGGTGAAGGTCTTAGTATAGCCTTCGCCCAGGAGATAGCAGGGCCGCTGCCAGCCGAAGACGGTGCGGGTCGGATTGCCCCAAGGCGTGCACTGATAGGTGCGGTTGCCGGCGAGGAAGTCGAGAAACAGCATCGACTGGAAGAACGGCCAGGCCTTGCCGCCCTTGCCCTTGGCGAAGATATCGCGGAACAGCTGCTTGGTCTTGCCGCGGTTCAGGAAGTGCTGCTGGTCCGGCGCCCGCTCATAGGCATAGCCGGGCGACACGGTGATCCCTTCGATGCCGAGCTTCGTCACTTCATCGAAGAAGGAGGCGACGCGCGCCGGCTCCGCATCATTGAACAAAGTGCAATTGATGGTGACGCGGAAGCCCTTGTCCTTGGCAAGCTTCAGGGCCGCGACAGCGCGATCATAGACGCCCGTCTGGCAGACCGAACGATCATGCATCTCGGTATCGCCGTCGAGATGGATCGACCAGTTGAACCGGCGGTCCGGCTTATAGCGGTCGATGTTCTTCTCAAGCAGCAGCGCATTGGTGCAGACGGTTACATATTTGCCGCGCGCCAGCGCGCCTTGCACGATCTCCGGCAGTTCACGATGCAGCAAAGGCTCGCCGCCGGCGATCACGACAACCGGCGCACCGCATTCATCGATCGACTCGAAACATTCCGCCGCCGGAATCCGCATATTCAGGATCTCGTCGGGATAATCGATCTTGCCGCAGCCGGCGCAGGCAAGATTGCAGCGATAGAGGGGCTCGAGCATCAGGACGAGCGGAAACTTTTTGCGCCCCGTCAGCTTCTGCTTGAGGACATAGCCACCGATCTCCGCCATCTGCAGGAAGGGGATTCCCATCTCGTTCAGACTCCTATCATCTCTGGTCTGAACCACGGCCGGCGCCTCGCTCACGGCCGCACCGAAGGTCCAGGATCAATTTCGTGTTCAGGCGTCGAGCAGCTCGGAAGGCAGACGAAACTCGATGTCTTCCTCGACGCCCGGCAGCATGCTCAGTTCCAGCGGGCCGAGGCTCCGCAAAGCTTCAATGACCTCATGCACCAAAATCTCCGGCGCCGAGGCACCAGCCGTCAGGCCGATGGTTTGCGCGCCGCGGACCAGGTCGAGGTCGAGTTCATTCTTATCGGCGATGAGATAGCTCGGCACCGAAGCTTCGGCTCCAATTTCACGGAGCCGGTTCGAATTCGAGCTGTTGTTGGCCCCCACAACCAAAATGACATCGACCAGCTTGCTCAGCTGCCGCACCGCTGTTTGACGGTTTTGCGTAGCGTAGCAAATATCCTTCGTTTCGGGTCCGACAATATCCGTGAATCGGCGTTTCAGCGCCGCGATAACGGATTTTGTGTCGTCGACGCTCAAAGTGGTCTGGGTCACATAAGCGAGAGGAGTCGCTGGGGCCAAGTCGAGCGCCTCGACATCGGCTTCGGACTGGACGAGGTAGACGGGACCCGGAATGCGCCCCATCGTGCCTTCGACCTCAGGATGGCCGGCGTGGCCGATCAGCACCACCGAGCGGCCCTCGCCGACATAGCGCTCGCCCTGATTGTGGACCTTGGCCACGAGGGGGCAGGTCGCATCGATGACGGGCAGGCCAAGCTCGCCCGCCTCTTCCTCGACGCTGCGGGCGACGCCATGAGCGGAAAAGATGGTCCGCGCGCCACGCGGCACCTCGGACAGATTTTCGACGAAGCGCGCGCCCTTGGCCTTGAGGCTTTCGACGACGTAACCGTTATGAACGATTTCATGGCGGACATAGATCGGCGCGCCATATTTTGCCAGCGCCCGCTCGACGATCTCTATCGCGCGGACCACGCCGGCACAGAAGCCGCGCGGCTGAGCCAATATGACCTTCATCCGTTATCCCCAGGCCCAGATTTTGGTGCGGCGCGCATGGAACACCGCGACGCATTGCCTATTTTCTCGCCGGATCGAAGCTTTTAAGGATGGCAAAGCCATTGTCAAATTGGCAAAAATGCCCGCCAAATAGCTTCGCCGGCCCCTCCCGTCTTGCCTGCCGGCACAATTTCCATCAGGAGTGGATTGATACCCCTCGTTCACAGAGGCACCGATAACCTTGATTCATAATTTCTGCTTCGTGCACGCGCCCGCAGCCAGCCGGTGCATTTCTCAATGACGACGGGCTCATCCGTAGACTCCGGGTCGCCGCAGCCACCCGCCCCCGGCCCGATCAGCAAACTCATCGTGACGATCGTCGATCTCTGCGTGCGCAACGCCTGGGTCGTTCTCGTCGTCGCAGCCATTGTCATGGCGGCGAGCGCCTATTACGCGGCCACGCATTTCGCCATCAACACCAATACCAATGATTTCCTCTCGAAGACCTTGCCCTGGCGACAGCGGCTCGCCGAACTCGACAAGGCCTTCCCGCAAAGAAACAATGAGATCATCGTCGTCATCGACGGCCAGACGCCAGAGCTTGCCGAGAACGCCGCCGCGACGTTGGAAAAAAAGCTGCTGACGCGGCCCGACCTGTTCGAAAGTGTCGAGCGGCCGGATGGCGGCGCCTATTTCAACCGGAATGGGCTGTTGTTTCAGCCGGTGCCCGAAGTCGCACGCACGGCTGACGGCATATTGAAGGCGCAGCCGTTCCTGGCGACGCTTACCGGCGATCCATCGCTGCGCGGCGTGATGGAAGGCTTCGGCCAAGTGACCCGCGGCGTGCGCGCCAAGGCCGGCACTTTCGACGATTTCGACCGGCCCATGGTACAGATGTCGAGCGCGCTCGAAACCCTGCTGGCCAAAAAGCCGACCTATTTTTCCTGGAGCGAGCTGCTGAGCGGCCAGCCAGCAAGCTTGCAGCAATTGCGGCGCTTCCTCGCGGTCAAGCCGATCCTGAATTTCGCCGCCCTCCAGCCGGGGCTGGTCCCGTCGAAATTCATCCGCCAGAGCGCGCAAGATCTCGGCTTCGTGCCCGGCAAGGGCGTAACCGTCCGGCTGACCGGCCAGGTGCCTTTGGCGGACGAGGAATTCGCAACCGTCGAACAGGGCTCCGGGCTCAATGGCGCGCTGGCCGCGATCATCGTTCTCTTCATCATCTGGCGCGCCTTGAAATCGATGCGCATCGTCGCTGCCGTGGCGATCAGCGTCGTCATCGGTCTTGCGGTAACCGCGGCCGTCGGCCTGATGATGGTGAAGGCGCTCAACCTCATCTCGGTCGCCTTCGCGGTGCTTTTCGTCGGCATCGGCGTCGATTTCGGCATTCAGTTCAGCGTGCGCTACCGCGCCGAGCGGCATGAAGAACCCAACATCCGCAAAGCGCTGCTGCGCGCCGCGGCCAAGGCCGGACGGCCGCTGGCGCTGGCAGCGGCGGCAACCACCGCCGGCTTCTACTCCTTCTTGCCGACGGATTACCGCGGCGTCTCGGAGCTCGGCCTGATCGCCGGCACCGGCATGATCATCGCCTTCTTCACCTCGATCACGGTGCTGCCGGCGCTGCTGAGCATTCTACGACCGCCGGCCGAGCTCGAACCCGTCGGCTATAAATTCCTGGCGCCGGTCGATGCCTTCTTGAGCAATCACCGGCATGCCATCGTGATCGGCACTCTAGCCGTCGCGCTCGCCGGCACGCCGCTCTTGCGCAATCTGCAATTCGACTTCAACCCACTCAATCTGCGCAGCGCCGATGTCGAATCCGTCGCGACACTGCTCGATCTCATGCGCGAACATGATTCGCCAGTGAACCGCATCGAGATCTTGGAGCCTTCGCTCGACGCGACCGATCCTATCGTCGCCAAGCTGCAGACGCTGCCACAGGTCTCGCAGGTGCTGACGCTGAAGAGCCTTGTGCCGCAGGATCAGGCGCAGAAACTGCCGCTCATCCAGAAGGCCGCGACCTATGTCCTGCCGCTGTTCGATCCGCGCCGACGTCTCGACGCGCCGACGCCCGAGCAAGAAACCGCGGCGATGACGCAGACCGCCGATCAATTCGACCTGACCGCCAAAGGCGACACAAGCAAAGGCGCCAACGATGCCCGTCATCTCGCCGATCTGATCCGCAAACTGGCCGACGCACCGCCCGAGACGCGCGCCGCCGCGCGCACCGCGCTGCTGCCGAGCCTCGAGACGATGCTCGGCCTTCTGCATCAGACGCTGGAAGCGAAGGAAACGACGCTTGCCGACATTCCGGCGTCGATTCGGCGCGATTGGGTCGCAGCAGACGGTCAGGCGCGCATCGAACTTTCGCCGAAGGGCAATCCCAATGACAATGATTTCATGACGCGCTTCGCCGAAGAGGTGGAGAAGATCGCGCCGAACGCCACCGGCGAACCGATCGCCGTCCAGGAGTCCGGCAAGACGATCATCCGCGCCTTCATCGAGGCCGGCATCTGGGCGCTACTGTCGATCAGCATTCTGCTCTTTATCGTGCTGCGCCGCGTGACCGATGTCCTGCTCACCCTTGTGCCGTTGCTGTTGGCGGGGTTGGTGAGCCTGGAGATCACCGTCATCATCCATATGCCGCTCAACTTCGCGAATATCATCGCGCTGCCGCTGCTGCTCGGCCTCGGCGTTGCCTTCAAGATCTATTTCGTAATGGCTTGGCGGTCGGGAACAACCAATCTCCTGCAGTCGAGCCTGACGCGCGCCGTCTTCTTCAGTGCGATGACGACGGCAACTGCCTTCGGCAGCCTCTGGCTGTCGCATCATCCGGGCACATCGAGCATGGGCAAATTACTGGCGATCTCGCTGATCACGACGCTCGCGGCAGCAGTGCTGTTCCAGCCAGCGCTGATGGGGCCGCCGCGCAAGGTCGCCGGCACTGAAACGTGACAATAAAAAGGGGCGCTGAGGCGCCCCATTTATTTGCTACTGCGTTGAGCCGTTATTGCAAGCAGTGAAGCGACGAAGCAATCCCGATATAAAAATTGGATTGCTTCGCGTCGCTCGCAATGACGAGCACGGGCAGACTCACGACTCTTCGAGATGGCCGATGTGTTTTTGCGAGTAGAGCTGCACGCCGAGCTGGCGGATGAGTTCCTGCTGCGTCTCGAGAAAATCGATGTGCTTTTCCTCGTCCTTGAGGAGCCCATCGTAAAGCTCCTTCGTCACGAAATCCTGGACGGAGAAGCAATATTGCGCGGCCTCGACGTAAAGCGCGCGGGCCGCGAGTTCGGCGGCAAGATCGCAGGCGATGATCTCTTCGACCGTCTGGCCGATCCGTAGCGGATCGAGCACCTGCATATTGGGAAAGCCTTCGAGAAAGAGAATACGATGCGTGACCTTGTCGGCGTGCCGCATCTCATCCATCGACTCCTCACGCCATTGCTTGGCGAGGTCCTTAAAGCCCCAATTGTCGAGGATGCGGTAATGCAGCCAATATTGATTGATCGCCGTCAGCTCATTGCGCAGGCTGCGATTAAGATAATCGATTACCCGATCGTCACCCTTCATCTCGTCCGCCCTTTTTGGTCGATATTTAAACGCTAGGCGCATTGCCCGGCCGGCGCAAGCAGTGCGCGGCAAACGCCAAGTGGATCATGTGAAAAGCTCAGCAGGCGCCGCCAGCCGAGCCGCAAGATGGACCGATTAAGGAATATCTTAGGGAAGCGCGGCCCTAGCAGCGCAGGAGGCCGTGTAATCGGATTGGCCGCTAGCGTCGCCCATGGACGCCTCTGAGATCAGTCTTTGCACCGTGACGACGCACCGGCCGCAATTGGGGCTGCAGCCAAGGCAACGATAGACCGCTCCTGGGGTCCTTGCCCCGCCATCGCCCTGAATCGATGCCCGGATCTTGGTGTCGGAAAGCACATTGCAAGAGCAGACAATCACGGCAGCACCTTCGATCAGACATAAGTTCGGCGCGGAACTTTGGCAGTCCTCAACCCGTTAAAGCAAACCCGGGGCCAACTGCTCCGAGCCATGGGACGCTTGCTTGGCTTTTTGCCACGCTTCCGCAGCAACGCCCCTGCGCTCCAGGGGGCATTAAGCTTTCAGTGGCGCCGCTCGGCAAGTAAAAAACGCATCTTTTATACTTATTCCAAATAGAGATTTGTACTGCGCTTGTCGTAACTTAGACATTACACCGACAAACGCTCTGCCATCCGGTGGGCCAGCCCCGCGACCCAACTTGGAGCGGTTAAGGCCAAGCACCGCGGCGCCATCGCAACCGTCGCGCAATCGCTCTTCGCCAATCTCTGTTCGGGACGATGTAGAATGTAGGCTGCCGCGCATCGCATGCTCGGCATTTGATTTAAATCAGCGCAAGCCCAGTCGCACCGCATGAAAGCTGCGTCGCCTAAGATCGTTCGCGAAACGCAATCTGGCATGCCATGAGGTCATGAGAAGCTTGGCTCATCGCATGAGATCGGAATGCTTGATTTGCACGACGTCGCTTGCGAAGCTCTCATTCAGCGCGAACATTTTGGCGAACTCAGCGACCGTCGCCCCCCGCCTCGGCAGAGATACATTTCGGCACCTATTACCAAAGTGCCCATTGCCGTAGCGCTCCGATTGCGGTCCATCACCATCGCTCGAACCTTCGCGTAAATTAGAAAGGGAGGAACTCATGCTTGCCAAGAGCCTCGAAGAACTGAAGCAGCAGGTCGCGCTGCGCGAACGCTATGAGAATTTCATCGGCGGCAAATGGGTCCCGCCGGTCAAAGGCCAGTATTTCGACAACATCAGCCCGATCACCGGCAAGCCGGTCTGCCAGGTCGCGCGCTCCTCAGCCGAAGATATCGAGCTCGCGCTCGATGCGGCGCATGCGGCGCGCGAAAGCTGGGGACGCACCGCGCCGTCGCAACGCGCCCGGCTTCTCAACAAAGTCGCCGATCGGCTCGAGAGCAAGCTGAGCCTTTTGGCGCTAGCCGAGACGATCGACAATGGCAAGCCGATCCGCGAGACAACCGCGGCCGACGTGCCGCTCGTTATCGATCACTTCCGCTATTTCGCCAGCTGCGTTGTCGCACAGGAAGGCACGCTGTCGGAAATTGACCATGACACGGTCGCTTATCATTTCCATGAGCCGCTCGGCGTCGTCGGCCAGATCATCCCGTGGAACTTCCCGCTCTTGATGGCGGCGTGGAAGCTTGCGCCGGCGATCGCCGCCGGCAATTGCGTCGTGATGAAACCGGCCGAACAGACGCCGATGAGCATCATGGTGATGGCCGATATGATCGCCGACATCCTGCCGCCCGGCGTTCTCAACATCGTCAACGGTTTCGGCGTCGAAGCCGGCAAGCCGCTAGCGCAGAACAAGCGCATCGCCAAGATCGCCTTCACCGGCGAGACGACGACTGGCCGTCTCATCATGCAATATGCGACGGAAAACATCATTCCGGTGACGCTCGAACTCGGCGGCAAATCGCCGAACATCTTCTTTGAAGATGTGATGGCGCAGGACGATGATTTCTTCGACAAGGCGCTCGAAGGCTTTGCCATGTTCGCCTTGAACCAGGGCGAAGTCTGCACCTGCCCCAGCCGCGCGCTCATCCAGAAGTCGATCTACGACAAGTTCATGGAGCGGGCGATCAAGCGCGTCGAAAAGATCAAGCAGGGTCACCCGCTCGATCCGGAGACGATGATTGGCGCGCAGGCCTCAAACGATCAGATGGAGAAAATCCTCTCCTATATCGACATCGGCAAGCAGGAAGGCGCCAAAGTGCTGACCGGCGGCACCCGCAATATGCTCGAAGGCGAATTGGCGACGGGCTATTACGTCAAGCCGACGATCCTCGAAGGCAACAATAAGATGCGCGTCTTCCAGGAAGAAATCTTCGGCCCCGTCGTCTCCGTGACGACGTTCGAGACCGAGGAAGAAGCGCTCGCGATCGCCAATGATACGATGTTCGGCCTCGGCTCGGGCGTGTGGACGCGCGACATCTCGCGCGCCTATCGCATGGGCCGCGGCATTCAGGCGGGCCGCGTCTGGACGAACTGCTATCACCTCTATCCGTCGCATGCGGCGTTCGGCGGCTACAAGCAGTCGGGCATCGGCCGCGAGACGCATAAGATGATGCTCGATCACTATCAGCAGACGAAGAATCTCCTCGTCAGCTATAGCCCGAAGGCGCTCGGCTTCTTCTAAGCCGCAAACTCTCGGCAGCACATCAAGGGCGGCTCCGGTCATTCCGGCGCCGCCTTTTTCATGTTAGGAATGCGTGTGGAATGGGCGCCGGAGAGGAACCATGGTCACCCGTGTCGACGCGACCGAGAAAGCGCTTGAGCTGATTGCCAAGCTTGAGACCATGCATGGGCCGGTGATGTTTCATCAATCCGGCGGCTGCTGCGACGGCTCGGCGCCGATGTGTTATCCGCGCGGCGAATTTCATGTCGGCGCAAGCGACGTCAAGCTTGGCGAGATCGGCGGCGCGCCCTTCTATATGAGCGCAGCGCAATTCGAATATTGGCAGCACACACATTTGACGATCGATGTGGTACCGGGGCGCGGCTCCGGTTTCTCGCTCGAAGCACCCGAATCGGTCCGCTTCCTCACCCGCAGCCGGCTCTTCGACGATGCCGAGGTTGAGGCGCTAGCCAAGGAGCCGGTGGTACGCGGCGACGCGGCCTGATTTCGCTCATAACTTATGGCCATTGGCTTTGAAGCGCTTGCCTTCATCGTTCAAGCTTGGCATCGCCTTATGGCAATAGCTGCAGGCTTTGCCGGTTTGCTTCGCAAATGCTGGAGTGGCCTGAGCGTCCTTTGCGCCCAAAACAACCGCGCCCCATAAGACTGCCGCCACCACGCCGGCAGCACCTAGAAATGCAATGCCTTGGAGCATTTTCATGCATGCCTCCGCGGTTAGCCAGCGTTTGAAAAGCCGTCGTCAACGGCCGATCGCTTTTTCGGTGCATCGAGTATAGTGGCAGCCTGCCGCCGTTGCGATTCAAGAAAGCGATAATGCCAGCTTTGCCTTCGACCCCGCCCGAATCGCGCGCGATCATCCTGCGGCTTCTCGCCGATCATGGCCGCAAACATATTGGCGCCTATGCGCTGGCCGCGCTGCTGATGGCAGTGGGCGCCGCCGCGACCGCGCTTTCGGCCTATCTTTTGAAGCCCGTGCTCGATCACATGGTCAAGGCCAATGGCTTCGAGGCGCTCGAACTTCTGTCGCTCTCCATCGCCGGCCTGTTTCTTGTCCGCGGCCTCGCGACCTATTGCTATCTCGTCCTCTTGGCGCGCACCGGCAATCGCATCGTCGCCGATGTCCAGGCAAAGCTCTTCGATCATCTCTTGATGCAGGACATGGCCTTCTTCCAAGACCGCCATTCTGGCGAGTTCATGGCGAAGATCGCCATCGCCGCGGCGAGCATCCGAGACACGCTGCAGCTTTTGATCGTGAGCGCCGGCCGCGATCTGCTCACGCTTAGCGGCCTGATCGTCGTGATGTTCGTCCAGGACAGCAAAATGTCGGTGATCGCGCTGGCCTTGATGCCGCTCGGCGCCTATGGCCTGTCGCGGCTCATCAAAAGCGTGCGCATGCTGGCGCGCCGTTCCTTCGACGGTTCAGCGCATATTCTCGAAATCATGCAGGAGGCCATACAGGGCCTGCGCATCGTCAAGAGCTTCAACCTCGAAGATCTAATGCGCGCCCGCATGGATGCCGCCATTACCCATGTCGAGCAATCAGCGAACCGCATGTCGGCGAGCATGGCGATTGCGAGCCCGCTCGCCGATTTCTTCGGCGGCCTCGCCATAGCGATCGTGATCTATTATGGCGGCTGGCGGGTCGCCGTCGCGCATGCCGATGCCGGCTCCTTCTTTTCCTTCCTTGCCGCGCTGTTGATGGCCTATGAGCCGGCCAAGCGCCTCGCCCGGCTGAACCTCGAAATTCAAAATGGTCTCGTCGGCGCCAAACTCGTCTATGAAGTTCTCGACCAGGCGCCCGCCGAGCCGCAGCGCACCGCTTTGCCGCCGCTGCAGATGACATGGGGACAGATCAGCTTCGATCATGTCGCCTTCTGCTACCGCCCGCACGAGAATGTGCTGAACGATCTCTGCCTTGTCGGCGCGCCGGGCGAGACGACGGCGCTCGTCGGCCCCTCGGGCGGCGGCAAATCGACGATCCTCGCCCTGCTGCAGCGTTTTTATCATCCGCTGCATGGGCGCATCAGTATCGACGGCGTCGACATTGCGACGGTCGACATTGCGTCGCTGCGCGGCGCCATCGCCTTCGTCAGCCAGGACGTGTTTCTGTTTCGCGCCTCGATCGCCGACAATATCGCGCTCGGCCGGCCGGGCGCGACCCATGCCGAAATCGCGGAAGCTGCGCGCAAAGCGCATGCGCATGACTTCATCCTGTCCTTTGCAGAAGGCTATGGCACATCGGTCGGCGAACAGGGCATGCAGCTCTCCGCCGGTCAGCGCCAGCGCATCGCCATCGCCCGCGCCATATTGAAAGATGCGCCGATCCTGCTGCTCGATGAGCCCACCGCGGCGCTCGATCCGGAATCCGAACAGGCGATTCAGACGGCGCTCGAGGCATTGCGCAAGGGCCGCACGACGATCGTCATCGCGCATCGGCTGCAGACGATCGTCGGTGCCGACCGCATCTATATGATCGACGAAGGCCGGGCCATCGAAAGCGGCAGCCATGCCGAGCTTCTCGCCCGCGACGGCAAATACCGCGCCTTCTTCCGGATGCAATTCGCCGCCGCCGAAGCCGGCGGCGAGCCGGCGCTTCAGAAGTCCGGCTCTTCATAGACTTCGAAGACGTCGTCCTCTTCGAATTCATCTTCCGGCGGCGGGGCTGGCGGCCGCCGCAGGCGCGGATGCGCCGCGTTCAAGAGCGCAAGCGCGAGCGCGCCGATGCCATTCACAGTCATCCACCAGAGTTGCGTCGTCTCGGCACCGAACAGGCCGATGACGAAGCCCGCCGCGATGAGCGCGAGAAAAGCCGGCGCCGTGTGCGCGGTCACCCGGCCGGCGGCCAGGACCACCGCGCGCAAGAGGAACACGAAAGCAGCGACGCCGACGATCCCAAGCTCGTACCAAAGCGTGAAGACGATGCTTTGCGGCGCCGTTGGCGGCAGCACGCCGAGCTCCATGGCGCGTTCCGCCATGCCAAGACCATGGCCGGTGATGAACCGCGGCCATTCGCGCAGCACGAGATCGGAGAAGATCGCCGTCGGCTGGCCGATGAAGGAATGCGGCGCCACGATCAGCGGATGCAGCGCCACGACAAAAAGCGGCGCGCCGAGCACGAGGATCGCGAGGCCGATCGCCATGACCTTCGCGACCCGCTCAGGATAGGTCATCGCCGCGACATATATGACGGCGGCAACCATGAAGGCGGCCAGCGCGCTTTGGATGAAGCCCGCGAGCGTCGCGGCCGCGACCAGAATGGCCAGAGCCGCCGCCATGACAAGCCGCTCGCGCAGAGCCAGCGCGCCGATCGCCGGCCAGACGAGGATGGCGAGCGTCATGATGCAGCGCTGCGCCAGCGCATAATCGGCATTCACGCCTTGGCGAAACGATTCGGGACCGAAGAGACTCAGACCGAAAGTCGCGAGCGCAGTCAGCGCAACGCCGATCGGCAGGAGATAGATGTTCGAGATCTTTGTCCGCTCGGGCAAAGCGATGATCGCCAAAAAGGCGATGCCGGCGGTCAACAGCGTGCGGGCAAGCCGCGCCGCCGCATCGCCGGGAAACGGCGCCCAGACGAGCGACAGGGCGCACCAGAAAGCGAGGAACCCCAGGCCGACGCCGATAGGTGTGAGGAAGGCGCCGATGATGCGGCGCGGGGCCTTATCGAAACCGATCAGCAGGCCGGTGATGACCAGGATGACCGCGCCGATCGGAAAAAGGCTGTAGATGAGCCCATGCGAAAGAGCCTCGGCCACCGGCACCACGATGAAGAGCAGCGCAAAGGCGAGGCGCCGCAGGAAGCGGGCCGCATCTGCAGCAGGGTCACCTAAAGGCTGGCGGGCAACGACCATTTACCGACATCCGACGGAAGAGCGACCCTTGGCCCGAACCCTTGGGCGAAGCGGCGATGAAGAGCAACGCATCCACACCGCGAGCGTTGCCGATGCCACACAAAATTCAAAGCGCTGATTGGTGCGTCACAAAGGCCGATCCGATTCTGGGTTTATGTTCTCTTAATGTTCTTGCCAAGCTACACGCTCTGACTTAGTCTCAAAAATCATTGTGAGCGAGGGGCGAACGAATGGTGGTGCGGGTTGCGACAGTCGCCTTCGTCGGCATCGAGGCGCGGCCCGTCGACGTGCAGGTGCAGATCGCCAATGGCAATGTCGTCTTCACCCTCGTTGGACTCGGCGACAAGGCGGTCGCGGAATCGCGCGAGCGGGTCCGCGCCGCGCTGAATGCCGCCGGTCTCGCACTGCCGGCAAAACGCATCACCGTCAATCTCGCGCCGGCCGATCTGCCGAAGGAAGGCAGCCATTACGATCTGCCGATCGCGCTCGGCATCATGGCGGCGATCGGCGCCGTGCCGGCGGACGCCTTGCAGAATTACACCGTACTCGGCGAATTGGCGCTCGACGGCACGATCACCTCGGTTGCCGGCGTGCTGCCGGCGGCGATCGCTGCCAATGCGCGCGGCCATGGGCTGATCTGTCCACGCGCGGCGGGCGGCGAAGCGGCCTGGGCCTCGCAGGACATGGATGTGCTGGCACCGTCGTCGCTCATCCAGCTCGCCAATCATTTCAAGGGCACGCAAGTCATGGGGCGGCCGCTGCCGGCAATGCGCGCCGCCGGCAGCCTGCCGCCGGATCTGCGCGACATCAAAGGCCAGGAAAGCGCCAAGCGGGCGCTCGAGATCGCCGCGGCCGGCGGCCATAATCTCCTGATGAACGGACCGCCCGGCGCCGGCAAATCCATGCTGGCCTCGCGGCTTCCCTCGATCCTGCCGCCGCTGACGCCCGCCGAACTGCTGGAAGTCTCGCTCATCCATTCGGTCGCCGGGCAATTGGCGGGCGGCGAACTGACGGACCGGCGGCCGTTTCGCGCGCCGCATCATTCGGCCTCGATGGCGGCGCTCGTCGGCGGCGGCACCCATGCGCGCCCCGGCGAGATCTCGCTCGCCCATCATGGCGTCCTGTTTCTCGACGAGCTGCCGGAATTCAATCCGCAGGTCCTCGACAGCCTGCGCCAGCCGCTCGAAGCCGGCGAGGTGGCGATCGCGCGAGCCAATCATCGCACCGTCTATCCGGCGCGCTTCCAGCTTGTCGCTGCAATGAACCCCTGCCGCTGCGGCCATGCGCTCGATCCGGGATTTACCTGCAACCGGCAGCCGAACGCCCGCTGTGTCGCGCAATATCAGGCGCGGCTGTCGGGCCCGCTTCTCGACCGCATCGATCTATCGATCGAAGTCCCCGCCGTCAGCGCCGCCGATGTCAAACGCAGAAGTAAGGCGGATTCTCAGAAGCTAGGCGGAATCTTCCAGCGCCTGAATCGTCGGAAATATCGCCCTGCAGGCCTTACGATTCGCCAATGGACTGTAGGCGCAGGCATGTGTCGATGACGAAATCAGCGCATTTTGCTACGATCTGGCTGTCGTCCGTTGGCGTATGCATCCATTCCACACGCGATCCTCCCCCAACCGTGTAGTGAACTACTGGCGAATGAGTCTTAAGCAAACGGTAGCCATCGAAGTCCAATCGATAACCGACAACCATCAAGGCTTCGCCGAAGACGTCGCTTAATTGTTTGAGCGCTTTTGCGGTTTTGTCTGTACCCAAACCGCCAGAACTCCCAAAATTGAAGAAATTGATCGATGAGATACGGTCACGAGGGTCATAAAGACCGTCATGTCCACGATTGGCGATCGCCAGGTCAAAGGCTATTTTCAATTGTGCTAAAGCTTTCGCGTGATCTCCGGCTTGGATAGCTAGCTCAGCGTCTTCTATCCTTTTGCGTAGCGTCTCATTGTGGATGAGGAAGGCCCGACTCACACTATTCCAGTCGATATCAAAAATCGTGAGGCAGCTTTCGATCAGGAAATTTGTGGTTAGGTCAACGAAACCCGATATTTCTTGCCGGTCTGGCAGAAGTCCGCTGTGTTTAAGCGCGACCCTAGCACTGTTGAGTCTGCGCATTCCTTCCCTAGAACCAATCTGGGCGCCGGCGGCCTCAAGCGATGACCAATATTGGTCAAATGTTGTCTTCGCAGAGAGGGGTGCCTTCTTATATTCAACGGCGAGTTGCATGAACATTTCGACAGAGTCGTGCAGAGGCAATATCGAGAAAGCATTCAGTGGGTTTGGTTTCTGCGCAGTCTCAATTGCTATCCCGTATAGCTGTTTGACGATAGCAATTCGACGAACAATGTCCGAATTCATTGATGTGAGTGTCTCATGTCTTGATTTGGCAGCCAAGAGTCTTACGCTGTGTAAAGCTGCAACGCGAGGTCCTGTTGACAAAGTGGCGAAGCCAAAGGCGCGTTGCTGTTAGGTGGACAAAAGCGCTGAAGGTCTCGGCAAGTTTGTCATAGCGAGCTCGAGGTGATTGAAGCAGCGCTCGATGCGGTTACACAAGGCATAGATCGCACGATCGATTTCGAGTTGGACGTGCCGGTTCTTTTGAAGGAAAATGTGCAGCTACTAGTCAGATCTACCACCATTCGGCGTAGCCTGCGGTCATAGCGGGCCTTGATTGCACATGGCTCATTCGCGCGTGCGATCTTTCCGCGCGTAAGCGCGGCGTCGATTTCTGCGTCGGTCAGTTCTGCGTCAGTCAGTTTAGCCATGAATCTTGGTCCATCTCTCCAAAAACAACATTAGGTGTTCCGTTATTTGAGACGAAAAACTCCGCGTAGCGCGTCCGAGCGTTCGAACCGGCAGCGGCCACAAGGGCAGGCATGCGATCAAGTGGGGCGACGATAAGCTGGTTCATGCCGTAAGAATTTTAGCGGCATCGAATGGTACATTCGCCGCTTGCAACTCGCGAGCAAGATCACTCTTCCATCGGCCATTAGTATCAAACGCAATATAAGCCACACCATCAAAATCAGACGGCCTTTCGACATCGTCTTTTAATAAAGCCGCAACATTTGCAGGGCCTAATTTGCCAATGAAAAATCCGAGTTCAAAAATGACGTTTTGGCGGGCGCGCTTTTGAAGATTCCCGCCGCCAGCAATCCCGCCGTCATCATCTGGCGTCAATAAGACGATGGCGAAACCCGCACCTTCGCTTTCTTCCTGAAACTTGGTGAGCAGGTGCCGCCCCTTATTGGGACGTAAATGAAGAATGATCGGCTCCAATCCGATCGCTCTTATGAAAAGCGCCACCTCATTTTTGGTGGCGTCATCGCGACCATGTACGATAAAAATCTTGTTGGTGGTTTCGCCTGATGACAATGGCAACCTTCCTCCTGCAAATTCGGCACGCTCCTGTAGTCCAATGATCGCTTGTGTTGATTTCCACTGAGAGCTGACCCGGCCTAGAGGGATATTTCCACCAAGAATTGACCCATGTTCGAACCACCCCTGCTTGTTTTTGGCGGGGGCTTTGGAGTGA
>JBKQRA010000158.1:0-5183 GCA_052144065.1 Methylovirgula sp.
GCAATGACGGCAATCGCCGTCATTGCGGCCAGTCCCACATGATGTGGCCGTATCATTTCATGTCCATATGGCGGGCGCCAGATCCAGTATCTTTGGTTCCGGACTGCATCGCGCCAATCGCCAAAACGGGGACATTGATATCGAGTTTGCCAGCCTTTTCGAAAGCCAAGGTCAGCGCGACGTGCTCGCCCTTCTTCAGAGGCCTCTTCAGCCCCACGAGCATCACATGATAAGCTCCAGGCTTAAGTGTGACGCTGCCTTTCGCCGGAATTTCAAGTCCGTTGGATAGCTCGTGCATCTTCATGATGCCGTTTTCGACTCTCATCTCGTGAATTTGGACAGCATCGGCGACGGACGATGTTCCGCCGGTAAGACGATCGCTGGCGTCTGTCTTATTCATCAGCGTCATATAAACGGCAGCGGTTCGAGCGCCGCCCGGCGTCGCACGCGCCCAGGGATGCGCAACCATGATGGATGCTGCCGCTTGTTGAGGGGCCGAATGATCTTGAGCAAAAGCGATAACAGTGGTGGCGCTCAACGCGCCGACCAGGGCAAGGGTCGATAAATAGCGCATGACAATCTCCGTAAAACGCATGTGGCTTGGCTCTGCTCAGCAGAACCTATTCGAGCGTTAGACGAAGAGCTTTGGGGGTGCGCGCGGATCGCTCACACGTCGTCGCAGAGGAAGGACGAGGATGCGATCAATAAGCCGAGCATAAATTGCATCTGCACTGTTGAAAGTGACATGCGCGAGAAAGCGCGGCGTATCAACAGCCGTCGCAATTTGCCCGTCGCTTTGCTCCGCGACAAAACAGAAGGGACAATGGGGATGCTGAGACGGCCTTCTCGGTTCGTCCTTTGCCGTCGACACTCCGCCATTCAGACTGGAAGCGCTGCAGATGACGAATGTTTCGCTCAAGTGGGAGGCAGAGCCTCCCATCCCAAGCCCAACGCTCATTATCAAGGCCTGGATAAAAAGCAGACAGGCGATCCCGGCGGCCAGCAGGCCGTCAGACCATTGATGTATTCGCAGGTGCGAAATCGCCTTCATTTACTAAGGCTAGCAAAGAAATGCCTGCACTGCATGCGTCAAATTGGCAACAGGCTGCTCGACGAAGCAAAACAGAGACCGGTGCATACGGTTCCTGGCCTCAGTCGCAGGGGCGGCGTTGCCGAATTTGATCGCCGTTACTCTCATTATCTTTGAGCTGACCTAGCTAGACCCACCGTTTAGATCGAGCGCGATCGCGAAGGCTTCCTGCTCTTTGCGCCGAGTTATAGGGCTCTCCCGCGGAAAGTCGGCAAAGAGCGGCTATCTGAGCCTTCGCCGCAAAGCGCCTGAAAACAGAACGCATTGAGCTTCCTTCAAGTAACGGCAACCTTCGTCTCGCCGGATCGCGTCAATATGTCTAGTTGGCGTTTCGCCAGAGTGAAGCGACGAATGTCGTGTCGCCCATCACATGGTCTAAACTCGTCGTGCAATCTGTCAGACACCAAGTCGCGCGGCTTGCCGTTCTCCTGCTGTATGTGCTTGCCAGCACGACCGTAGGATTTGCACATCGGGCGCACACGATTGCCATACCCGCCGAGCTGGAGCAGTTTGCTCTGCCGGACGGCACACTTCCAATTATTTGTGGCCAGACCGGCACGCAGGACCAGGGAAAGGGAGGCGCACACACGCCCTTCTGCGAAGCCTGTTGCCTGACCGCCGCGCCGGGACTTCTATTCCCTCTGATCGTCGGCCTCCCGCAGCGACTTGCGACGACGCATACCTTCTGGATGGCGTCCAAAGAGACGGAGCAGTCCTTTTGGACTGTAGTCGCTCTCGGTGCACGCGGGCCGCCCGCAGCTTAGCCTCTCCATCTGTTCAATCGATAGCGTTCTAAGCACTGCCGACGCCTTTGGCATCGGTGTCGGCTCGCACGCCATCGATTCGCAGCACGCACCCAACGTTTTCGGCAATGCAGGCATGGACGCGAACGTCACGATTCTTCGTGGCATCGCGAGCGGACGCTTGCGTTCAAATCATCACGGAATCAATCACATGGAAATCCTCGGGATGTACCCGACCTTTTACGTGCCTTACATAGGCACGGCCTGGGTCATGGGCACGATCGGCGTGATTCACGTCCTCGCGTCGCACACTTCTGTAGGCGCCTCATTCCTATTCGCGCTTCTCGAAACGAAAGCCTATCGAGACAACCAACCGCAGCTGATGGACTTCATAAAGAGGTTCGGCGTCTTCCTGCTGGTCTTTTCCTACATCATCGGCTCGATCACGGGGCCCGGTATTTGGTACGCGATCACGGTCACGAGCCCACGCGGCGTCAGCGGATTGATCCACAATTTCGTCTGGGTATGGGCGGCGGAATGGGTCTATTTCACCGTCGAGGTCATCGGCGTTTATGCCCTCGTCTATCTCATCGGCAAGATCGACGCGAAAACGCATCTCAAATTAACATGGTCATTCGCGCTTGCGTCCTGGTCGACGATGCTGCTCATCGTCGGCATCCTGTCCTTCATGATGTGGCCCGGCAATGAGGCGTGGTTTCAGACGGGATCGACAAACGATGCCTTCTATAATCTGAACTTCTTCGCCCATCTCGGCATTCGAACAGGCTCGATGTTCGTGATGGCGGCCGTCGTCGGATTGATCGTCGCCGGCAGCATGAAAGACCGCGAATTGAAGCGAGACGTGATCCGCCTGATTACTCCCGTCGGGCTCGGCGGCGGTTTCTTCGCGGTAATCATGTTTCTCTATTACCTTCAGACCGTTCCGGAAAACGCGCGGATCATGCTCAAATTCAATCTGTTGCCTCAATATGCAACAGGCATGATCGTCGTCGCCGCCGCGACGACGGCTTATCTGATATTCGCATGGGTCAAGCCGCAATATGTGCGAATCTGGATCGCCATCCCAGCCTTCCTGTTCATCGCCATCGTCGGCGTATGGCCGGAAGAACGCATGCGCGAGAGCATGCGAAAGCCTTTCGTGGCGGGGCAATATATCTACGGCAATCAAGTCATAGCGCGCGACGTACCCGGAAAAGGCATTATCGGCGAAGTCGATGCGATCGCCGAGAAAGGCTATTTGAAACTTCATCCGTTCATACCGGATCGCCTGCGGACGGTCACGGATGAAAACAAGCTGGAAGTCGGTGAACTTCTGACGAAAATCGCCTGCGCGAATTGCCATGCGCTCGAACCTGGAGCGCCGCTTCGGGCGTTGCCCGACAAGCTCGGCCGCGCAACCGACAAAGATCTCATCGCGGCATTCATCGCGGGCCCGCTCAAGCATGGCACGATTCCGTTCATGCCGCGCATCGACCTTCCAGATGATGAGGTCGACGCGATCGCGAGCTATCTCGCGCGCGTCGATCAAAGCGCGCCGTATCCCGCGAGCCAGCCTAAAAAGATCTCGGCCAATGAGAAGCCTTCGACAGGGAGCAATTGACCATGGACATCGGTTCCGTAATGCACGCGATGCGTGATCCAGCAGGCGTCCCGGCGATCCCGGCGCTCTTCCAGCTTTTGATGATTGTCACTTGGGTGTTTCATATCGCCTTCGTGAATCTCGCATTGGGGGCGGCAGCCCTATCGATCTATGCGTTCTACGGTCATGCCGGGAACGCGGATTGGCAACGATTGTCGATCGCTTTGACAAAAGTCGCCAAGGTTGGCGTTTCCTTGCTTATTGTGCTTGGCGTGGCGCCGCTGCTGTTCACCCAGGTGATTTACGATCCGCAATGGTATGCCTCCAATGTGCTCTCGGCGCGGTGGGCCATTACGTTCATCGCCTCGCTGATCGTCGCCTATTGCCTCTGGTTCGCCTTCTATTGGGGAAATCACGAGGGGGCTAAGCGCCACGTCGGTCTCTACGCAATCGTCGGGCTCGGGCTATTCCTTATGGATGGCCTCATCATGCATGTGCTGTCCTATCAGGCCATCCAGCCACAGCGCTGGGCGGAGTGGTATGCACCGGGTGGCATCGTCGACACGAGCGGCGGCACACTCCACGCGATCGAATGGCCGAGATATCTCTTCATCATCTCGCTTTCGGCGCCGGCGGTCGGGCTCTTTCTGATCGCTTATGCCGATTACTTCGCGACGCGCGCCGATAAATCAGAAGCCTACCTCGCCTTTGCGCGAAAGCTTGGACGGCAGCTCGCCTTTTGGGGGTTCCTCGTTTCGGCCCCGATCTTGATCTGGTGGCATCTGGATCATCCATCGTCAATGCAACTCGCCCGGCAACCGTTCGGATGGCTGATGGTGATCGCAATTCTCGTCGTCGCCAATTTTGCGCGTGACGAGAAAGGTCGTCTGCACGGCTACACGCTTATTGGCCTCGGTGTCGGAATCCTCGCCATGCTGGCGGTGTGGCGCGAGGTCGTTCGCGTGACCTATCTGAAGCCGTTCGGCTACGCGATCGCCGACTACAAGGTCAATGTGGATTGGCCGTCGATGTTTTTGTTCTTTGCGACATTCATCGGCGTCGGCGGACTCGTCGGGGGCTTCTATCTCACGCTGCTTTATCAATCCGGAAAAGTGGCCGGACGATACGAAGCCAATGCCGGCGTAGCCAGACTCGGAACCGGGGCGGTCGCCGTTCTCGCTCTCTGGATCGCAATTTTCTTCGCCTATGGCGCCGCGATCTACATCCGCAACACCCTCATCTAATCAAAGGATCCATCCCATGAACAAATTAAAGTTCGCGATTGTTGGTGGAGTCGTTCTCGCGACTTCATTTATCTTGCCCGCAGCCCGCGGCCAGTCGGTCGATGTCTCGAAAGGCAAACAGCGCGCCGAAGTGTGCATGGCTTGCCACGGTCAGGACGGCCTTACAACGGTGGCCCCCGGCATTCCGCGCCTGGCGGGACAAGACCGCGACTATCTGATCAAGGCCCTGACGGCTTACCGGGCGGCTACGACGCGCACCGACGAGACAATGACCGCGATGGCCAAGCCACTTACAGATGCCGATATCGTCAATATCGCGGCTTTCTTCAGCGCCTTGCCGCGGAGCCACTAGATCACGATGCGTTTGGATCTATTCGATCCAAACGCATAACGTTTGTCGAAAGGAAACGCCCGCATCTCGGGCGTTTCCACATTCGTACGAACGACCATACTGTCAGAAGCATATATCCGGGTGCACCACAAAAGTGAGCGCATCTGAGTGAGGC
>JBKQRA010000159.1:0-3714 GCA_052144065.1 Methylovirgula sp.
CGCCCCTGCGCCGGATGCCGCGCGGGCTCGCTTAACGGCGGGATAAAAAATCGTAAATAGCGATATTGGATAGCTGCGGTTACACTCCAGCCCGTGCACAAAAACGTGTGGGTCGAAACCACGCAAATCACAAAGCACGGAAACGCCAAGTCGAGCCTAAACAGACAATCGCCGTCGAGCGATTCCCCCATTCCGCAAGCTATTACGGTCTCTCGCGAACATGAAGCTGAGCTACTATCCCGGCTGCACGATGAAGAACCACGCTTCGAACTTCGAGGAGTCGCTACTCTTTTCGATGAAGCATCTCGGCGTCGATGTGCAGGAGATCGAGCGCTGGAACTGCTGCGGCACCGTCTACTCGCTGGCACAGGACAATGCGATGCGCCAGCTTGCGCCCATCCGCAATCTGATCCGCGTCAAGGAGGCCAATGCCTCGCGCGTGATGACCGCGTGCTCGATGTGCTACAACACGCTAAAGCGCGCCAACGATCGCGTTAAGGGCGATCCGGCGCTCTTGGAGCGCATGAACAATTTCATGAGCGACGAGACGACTTCCTACGATGGCGGTGTCGATGTCGTTCATCCGCTGGAGGTATTGCGCGAGCTCAAAGCCAACTCCGGCGCTCTTTCCGCCAAGGTGGTCAAGCCGCTTAAAGGTTTGCGCGTCGCCAGCTACTACGGCTGCCTCTTGGTGCGGCCGCGCTCCATCGCATTCGACAATGTCGAGGACCCCGTTCTGCTCGACGAACTGGTGACGGCGCTCGGCGGCGAGGCTGTCGATTTTTCGCACAAGATCGAATGCTGCGGCGCCTATCAAACGGTGGACAAGCCCGAAATCGTTGCTGAACGCACCTACCGGATTCTGACGGATGCGCGCGAGCAAGGCGCCAATATGGTTGTGGTCAGCTGCCCGCTATGCGCCTTCAACCTGGATCAGCGCCAGCGCATCACGCACCGCTCCTATCCCGATTTCGAAGGTCTGCCCATCGTCTACTTCACGCAGCTCATGGCCATTGCCTTCGGCTGCGGCGAAGCAGTGCTGAAGCTGGACCTGCATCACAATTCTCCGCGTCCGCTGCTGGTGGAGAAAGGGCTGCTTTGAGGGAACCAAGATGACATTCGGCAATCTCAAGAAGGCCTACGGCAAGGTCACGATCAACAGGAACTGGTGCAAGGGCTGCGGCTTTTGCGTCAAATATTGCCCGACCGACGCACTGGAAATGTCCAAGGGTTACAACGCTAAAGGCTACCACCCGCCGCAGGTGAAGACGGTGGACGACTGCCGGGATTGCAAATTCTGCGAGATGGTTTGCCCGGAATTCGCGATTTTTGTGACATCCGACAAGAGATGAGGTGCAGACAAGTGCCGCAGAGTCCAAATATAATTTCAGCCGATCCGAAAGGGGTTCTTTCCGGTCCCCACTTCATGGACGGGGATCACGCCCTGGCGGAAGGCGCGCTTGCCGCCGGATGCCGCTTTTTCGCGGGCTATCCGATTACGCCGTCGACGGAGACCGCCGAGCGGTTCGCCGAGCGCTGCCCGGAAGTGGGCGGCCTGTTCATCCAGATGGAAGACGAGATCGCTTCGATCACCGCCAATATCGGCGCGGTATGGGGCGGGCAGAAGGTGATGACGGTCACGTCCGGCCCCGGCTTCTCGCTGATGATGGAAGCCTTCGGTTTGGCGGCCATGATGGAAACGCCGATGGTGGTCGCCGACGTGCAGCGCGTCGGCCCCTCCACCGGACTGCCGACGCTGACCGCGCAGCAGGACATGATGCAGGTGCGCTGGGGTTCGCATGGCGATTACCGGATCATCGCGCTGGTGCCGGACTCGCCGCAGGAATGCTTCGATCTGGCGATTGAGGCCTTCAACCTGTCGGAAACCTATCGCGTACCGGTTTTCATCATGACCGACGAGACTGTCGGCCACATGCACGAAAAGGTCGTCATTCCGCCGGCCGCGGACATCAAGGTGGTCGAGCGCAAGTGGTACACCGGACCTAAGGATAGCTACCGGCCCTACGTCTATGACGGCGGCAAGACCATTGCGCCGCTGGCCAAGGCAGGCGACGGCTACCGGTTCCACTCGACCGGCCTTACCCACGACGAACGCGGTTATCCGGCGCTGACGCCCGAGGACCAAAAGAAAGCCCTCGTTCACCTGATCGAAAAAATCGACGGCAACGCCGATAAGATCATCCGCGTCGAAGAGGATGGGCTCGAAGGTGCCGATGTCGTGGTGGTTTCCTACGGCATCACCTCGCGCATCGCCATCCGCGCCGTGCAAGTGGCCCGCCAGCAGGGCCTCAAGGTGGGCGTGCTGCGGCTCATCACGGTTTGGCCCTTCAGCGAGAAGAAGATCCGCGAGCTGGCGGGCAAGGTCAAAGCCATCGTCGTTCCCGAACTCAACTGGGGGCAGATCGTCCTTGAGGTCGAGCGCGCCGCGCGCGGCCAGTGCAAGGTCATCGGCGTCAATTCCTGCGGCGGCGCCGTCCACGATCCCGAAGAAATCCTTGCTGCCATCAAAGAGGGCGCGAAATGAATGCACCTGAATATGCGACAAGCGACGCCAGCTTCCGCAAAGAAAATCCGATGGCCGACTTCCTGCGCATGGAGCGGATGCCGCATATCTGGTGTCCGGGCTGCGGCATAGGCACCGTCGTCACCTCGTTCGCCGAGGCGGTGAAGGCAAGCGGCCTCGACATGGACAAGATTGCCGTGGTTTCGGGCATCGGCTGCACCGGCCGCGTCGCGGGCTACGTCAAGTTCGACTCCTTCCACACCACGCATGGCCGCGCCATCCCCTTCGCCACCGGCCTGAAGCTCGCCAATCCCGGGCTCAAGGTGGTGGTCATCAGCGGCGACGGCGACCTGACCAGCATCGGCGGCAATCATCTCATCCACGCCGCGCGCCGCAATATGGATCTCACGGTCATCTGCGTGAACAACTTCACCTATGGCATGACCGGCGGCCAGGTTACGCCGACGACGCCGAACACCGCCAACGCCTCGACGACGCCCTACGGCAACTACGAGACGCCGTTCAGCCTGCCGTTCCTGGTGGATGCCGCGGGCGGTACTTATGTGGCGCGCTGGACCTCGCTGCACGCCCGGAACATCACGAAGTCCATCGGCGAGGCGCTGAAGCACAAGGGCTTTTCGTTCATCGAGGTCATCACGCCCTGCACGACGCTCTACCAGCGCCGCAACCGTCTCGGCGACGGCCTCGACGCCATGCAGTATTACCACGACGACGCCGACATCCAGCACGGCGCCGATACCCGCACGGTGGACATCGGCTATCAGGGCAAGATCGCCATGGGCAAGTTCGTCGACCGCCCAAGAGCGACCTATCTCGACGCCGTCAACGACCACTACGTCAACGTCATCGGCGACGACTACGAACTCTACGGCAAAACGCCGATGGAGAAAAAGGCCGAGGAAGAAGCGCGCAAGAGCGCGGCCGGCACGGGCGAGCCTGCCGAAATCGGCGAGGATGGCTGCTGATGTGGGAGATCAAGTTTTCCGGCTTTGGCGGCCAGGGCATCGTCCGCTGCGCGTTGATTACCGGCAAGGCGGTGGCGCTCTACGACGATAAGTTCGCCACCATGACGCAGAGCTTCGGCCCCGAGGCTCGCGGCGGCGCCTGCCAGTCGCAGCTCATCATCTCGGGCAGCCGCGTGCTTTACCCCTATTGCACCACGGCGGGCG
>JBKQRA010000160.1:0-12952 GCA_052144065.1 Methylovirgula sp.
GGGCCTCGCTATCAGAACGCCGTTGAAGCAGCTTAAAGGAAGCGAAAGTAATGGCTGACGATAATCAGGTCGCCGTCCGCTTCGGTGCCGACACATCAAATCTCGAAAGTGGAATCCGACGCGCCGCGCGCTTCAATGAGGCCCGCGCAAAGAACGCGGGAAAGACCTTTTCCATCTTGCCGCCGACTTTCATGGTCGGCTTCGCTTCAATGAGGCCCGCGCAAAGAACGCGGGAAAGACCGCCCTAAAATTTTCTACCTTTCTTGCAGCGACATAGGGCGCCAGCGGCGAGCGCTGCCAATTTCGCCGCGAAGTCACCTGCCGATGGCGCATGGTTCCGTTCACAATGTCAAAAAGCCAGTCAAAATTCAACGTCTTATCAGCTCGCGAGCACTGCCCGGGAAAGTCGGGCCACTACAGCGCTCGCGTCCGAACGGCAGTCTATCTCGTCTTTTGGTCATGGCAAATCGCAATTACAGGGAAGATTCGCGTCAGATCACGATAGCGCGCCGTTCGATCGGCTCAAAATTCTTGCCGAGGCTCTCGACAGCAAAATCGACCTCTTCGGCCGGGCCGAGATCGAGGATGATCACATGATCTTCCGTCGCATCGATCAGACGTTCCAGCGCCATGGCCATGTCCGCCCGCCTGCCGCCGTCGAGCCGACAGTGAAAGATGGAAAGCTGCAGCCAGCGCCCATAGCCTTTCATCAATTTGAAAATCTTGCGCCAACGCTTTTGATCGGAGATATCGTAAGCGACGACATAGGCATGTTCAGCATTCGAGCGGCGCAGCGACATGATTATTTTCTCCTTCGGCGACTGCGCGTCGTGCTATTTGAGGCGTCAGCAGAACATATTCACCGTGGCACGTAATGCGGATAAAGTGGAATTTCGCCCAGCAGAAAGCGGGCAAAGAGCCGCGCCTGAACCTGAATCAAGCGCCGCATCGAAACCTGATAACCGAAGAGCGGATGCGTTGTTTCCTGATCGAGGCGGCGTTCGTAGCCGGCGATCAGAGCCCGCCGCGATTGGCTCTTCAGATTGCAGCCACCGGCGGCAAAGACAAAATCATTCGGTGCGAGCTCGCCGTTGTTGAGCGCCATGAGCACAGCGGAATCGGCTAGGATGGGTCGGAAAGGCTCGATGAGATCAAGCGCGAGCGCGGGGCGTCCCGGCCGTTCGACATGATAAAGCCCCTTCCAGGGGTCGAGCCCGACCGTCGTAATCGCCGCCGTGAAAGTCCGGGTCAAAAGCGCATAGCAGAGCGACAAACAGGCATTAACCGGATCGGCCGGTGGACGCCGATTGCGGTTCTCAAAAGAAAAGGCTGGCAGGCCGGCCACTTTGTCAGTGAAGAGATGCGGAAAAGCACGGAAATAAAGCGCGGCCGCCTCACCTTCGAGACCGAGAAGCGACGCGAAATTGTCCACCCGCGACGTGCGCTCGATGAGAAGGTTCAGCCTTTCGAGCAGCGGGCCGCGCGCTTCATCCGGCCCGCGCCAATTGCGTCGCAGAATCGTCCGTTGATTTTTGATTTTCGCCGCGACGAGATCGCGCGCAAAGCCAAGCGCGCGGCTTTTGTCTTGCGCTGCTTGATATTGCGCGGTGCGTATCGTTGCGCTTCGCGGTCCCTGCCCACCCGTCGAACCAAGAAACCAGAAGCCTGAGGACATCCAGGCGACGGGCGTGTCGCGGCGCAGAAGCTCATGCACCGCCGGAGTCGTCAACGAAATGGGACCAGCGAGCACGAGTTCGGAAATCTCGTCGAGCGGGATCGTCTGATCCGCTTCGCCCTCGCTCTGCACGACGAGGGTGAAATCCTTCTTGGTGATCCGCGCGCCTGGCTTTTGCACATAGAGCGGTAAAGCCGGCGAAGCGGCGGGCGGCGGCGTGCGCGGGATCGCCGCCGATTTGAACCAATTGACTTCGTCCGGCAGGCAGATCGGCAGCAGCGAACACCGCGGGCATTTCGGCGAATGATCGAGCGGCGGCGGCAGACGGCCGCTCGCGATCGTGAGCCGCAATTCGGACGCCGCGCGCAGGCTCGCAGAAACGAGCTCTTCGTCGAATGGAACGCGCACGCGCTCGCGGCTCGCAGCGAAGAACAGCGCGCCTTCCGCGCATCGATAGCCGGCGTCACGCAACAAAAGACCCTGTATGCAAACCTGCACACGCTCCGGCTGATAGGCGCCTTCCGCCACATGCGGGCGCTTGCCGGTCTTGATGTCGACAGGCGTCACTTCACCGTCCGCGGCTTCGAGCACATCGATTTCGGCGGTGAGCCCCAATCTTTCGGAAGCGAGCAGAAGCCGCCGCGTCTTGAGCTCTTTATCCTCGTCGAGCTTGTCGGGAGATGGCAGCGCCGGCGCCGGCCCGTCTTCGGTCGCGCGATGGCTGCGCCGGCCGGCGGATGTGTCGGCATTGCCGGCCCATTCGCCATGGCCCCATTCGAGCACGGCGAGCCGCGGACAATAGACCCATTCATTCACCATGCGCGCTGGAATGAGCATTTCGTCGGCAGCGGCCGGCGGCGCGAAGAGGGGAAGCTCGGTCTGGTGGGGAGGAAATGGATTGTCGGTATCAGAGACAGACATATACCCCTCCCAAAACGCAGACGCCGCCGCGTCAGTGCGGCGAAAGACCCTCAATCTCAAACACCCCACCACCTTCATGCGCATCTTGCCCGAGAAGGATTGGGCCTTCGACCGCGACGGCAAAATCGAGCCGCAGCCGTGCGCTCACCCCGCCGCGTGGCCCTATTTCACATAAGATCACCTCGACCGCCGGCCGCGGCAGATTGCGGCGCGCGCATTCGGAAAGAACATCTGAAACAAGCGCATCTTCGATGTTCATATCGCGCTTTGCATGTCGTGTCGGTCGATAGAATGTCGCCGAGACCCATGTCCGTGACAGGCCGCAGAGCGGATCATCCGTTCCCTGCGCGCCAAATGCAGACAGTTTGAAGAGGCCGGCTTTTCCCGCACGCAAGATGTCGAAGTCGGCCAGGGCATCTTCCAAACGCTGCAAGTTCTGCTTATCCCAATTCGAATCACGATGTTCCACGACATGCGGTGCGATGATCAATAGCCGCGCCGGCTCGCTTGCCAGATCGACGGCATAGAAGAGATGCGCGTGATGGCCCGGCCGATGCGGCGCGCCATTCGTTTCATGGCCCGAGAAAAACGCCGGCAGCGCCACGCCGCGTTCGAGCCTCTCCTGCACACGCGCCATGACGGCGCGCCGCGCCGCCGCGGCGATCAACGATTGGTCGCAAGATCGAATTTCTTCATGGGCGGCAGCGTCATTGCGAGAAGCCGAAGGCGACGAAGCAATCCAGTTGTGCTCATCTGCCTCTGGATTGCTTCCCGCCTCGCCTTCGGCTCGCGGTCGCAATGACGGCCCGCGGCTAGAGTCGGCACCGGAGACGAGAGGTGTCAGCGCAAAGGCGAATATCGAGGTTGCCCCGCGCGACGGCGCGAAAAGACCGAGGCCGAGATAACGTCCATCGCCGAGCACGAGCGGGCCGCGGACGGGTTTCGCAAAAGCGACCTCGACATGCCAAAGCCGTTCTTTCGCAAAGCGGCTTCCCTCGGCAAAGGCTTCGGCACGCGCACCTTTAGCCTCGAATGGCTCGCGCTGCACACGGATCGTCTCGACAGGTTCATCGATGTTTGCATGCCGTAAGGCCTGCCGAACGGCGTATGCAGCGCGCGCTTCCTCTTCGATGCGTTCCGACGCGCCTTTCTGTTCTGCGCAATCACGAATCCGTTCGGGCGCGATACGCCGGCGGGCAGCCTTCTCCGGCAAAGCCGCTGGTGTAACCGTCCGCCAAATGCGAAAAGCCTCGTCAAAGCCGAAGTTTTTCTGCATAGCCTCGTCGTCAGTTGGAACGAGGACCGACCAGACCTCACCAGTTTCGCGGTCGCTCGTCACGACCAAGCCGGAAAAGCCCCAGGCAATATCTCCGGCAGCCATCGGACAGTTCGGCGGTATCTCGACGAGCACGCGGCGGATCGCATGATCGACATGGGCATGACCGATCGAGGGAAGTGGCAGGATTCGAAGACGCGCAGCCTTGTCGGCCTCGCCCGCATTGCGCCCGATGAAGATGCGCTCGATCTCTACGGCTTTCTCCGGCAGCGTTTCTTTCAATTTGTCAACCGCACAGTCGCGCAAATATTCGACGAGCCCAAGAGCTCTTGTGAACGGCCATGGTACGAAAGGCGCGTTGGGCGAAGTCTCCCGCAATTCGAAGAGAAACCGCCGCGGCGGGCTGTCATAGGCAACGGACGCAAAGCGCGCTTTCGGCGGCTGGGTGAAGAGTTGTTCTTTTCCCGCGCCTCTCGAAAAGCGCTTTCGCGTCGCATCGAAGCGCATGACAAGACTCGCGAGCGATCCCACTTGCGGACAGGCAAGCGATGTTCCGCCTTCGCCGCCCGGCCGATGGACCACGCCTGCATGGCCGCTTAATCGCTTTTCGATCTCGTTCGCGTCGAGGATCTCGCCCCAGGCCCACGCCATGTCGATGCCGCGGCCGAGCTGATAGAGACGTTCTGCGACGGTGCAAATGACCTTGGCCCGATCCTCCCCTGTTTCATCGGCCACAAAAATCCAGGCATAAAGAAATGGCGTTTCCGCGTCGAAGATCCGCGGGCGAATGGTCTTGCCGGCCCGGATCTCGCCGACGCGCCGCGGATCGCCACCGACCGCGTCGAGATCATTGTTCGGCACGAAATTGGTGAAGCCGCGCCCCGCATATGCGAAGGGCGCAGCAATGACCGGCGCCGGCAAACACTCCAGCCAAGTCAGCGCCGCCTTGTCCCGATCGACGAGCCTATGACCACAGGCGGCACCCGCCACGAGCGCCTGAAAAAGGCGCGCGGGCGCCGGTGGCCAATCGCCGGAGCCATGATAGCGCCCGTCATGAAAGCGGACGGAGAGAAGGAGGACTGGCATGACTCAAGCTGCATCTTCGTCGGTAGCTACGATCGCAGCCTTACTCTTTCCTTTCTTTTTCTTTCCTCCCTTCTGCTCGTCGAGCATCTCGCGTGCGCGCGAAGGGGCGAATTCAAACTCGTCGGATTCTCCAACAACGAAACGGTGGGCCACCTGCGTTGCCAATGTCATCACACGAGGCATATCCATTACAACTGGCGTTCTAACGCCGTCTCGGCTTATCTCTTCCCATTGGGAAACCGAATTGGGATCCACTGTCAGTAGGCAGCCTTGACGCAAGAATCCATCTTGGGGATCGCAAGCTGCTACTAAGGCTAGGCCGAGAATGTACTCGCGCAATATCGCTTCGGCCGGGCCGCCCAACTGCCGGAGAGCAACGAGGTTCACCGTAACATCGCGTGTAATTGCTCCGCGAGCGACGATCCCGCCGAGGATGCGGCGCTCGATATTTGGCCGCCCATCTTTGTATTCAGGAATTTTATCGTTTGGAGACCACGTAGCTGGCGCGTGCTGAAACCCCAAAGCCGATCGTGCATCCTTCTCCGCCTTATCGTCCTCGTGGGGACCTAGCACATCGGTTGCACTGTAATCGACAGCCGGCGAATAGAGCGCTGCCCGATGCAATACGTCAACGTCCCAAGCGCGCACGACCGAATTCACAAGCCGAGGAAGCTTTGCGCCGTCGCCGCGCGAGTCCCATGCACCAAAGACGAGTGACGTAGGTGCCAGCTTGGCAAGAGACGTCGGGTCACCATTCTGGTAAGCGGCAAAGGCTTCCACAGCCTTCTCGCGCAAGCTGGATGCGCGAATGAGCGCATCGCCTAATCGATGACCGGCATCGAGTATCGAGACGGGTGCTTTATTACCGAAACGAATAGTGATCTGCGGCACCAAGTGCTTGAACTCGTCACGCTTGAAAATCGGTTCCATGCGATTCGCCTGAGAACCAACACTGTCGATGGTGGCGACCTTCGTTCCGTCCGAGAGCGTGTCGATATTGTAGCCTATGTCGGCATAGGTCGGCGGAAAGATGACCCCGCCTTCGCCTTCGACGGGCAGCAGCTTCTGTTTCAGATGAAGCGCGACCGGTCCCTTCGGGTCATCCGCCCATGAATTGATGATGTCCTGCGATAAATTTAATAGTTCAGTCATGAGCTTGTCTCCGATTCCGCGAAGGTGACGACCTTATTCTTGCCGGACATGTCGAGTTCGAAGCGAAAACGTTTCAAGGGTAAGGCAGAGATGCCACCAAAGAGAGCAACGCGAGCCAACATCGGCGAAAGTGGAATGCCCCACGCGGCGTAACGGACTTTACGCGTTTCAAATTCGTCGGGGCGTGCGTTCTCCAATCCCCAAGCCGCCAAAAACTCGACGACCGGAGAGGCCTCGATGAGATGCTTATGTTCATTCGGCGAATAGCCGGCATCGATCGCCGTCCAGGCCCCACGCGGATCGAAATTGAAACTCCCGCCCATGGGTGTCAGGACGTTGAAAGGACGTTCAATCAAAGCCTCCTGTTGCTCTTCCCAAAGTTGAGCCACGCCTTTCGTCTTCAAGTCGCCGACCGTTTGATTCTTCTTTGGTTTACCGCGGACCCCGCCAAGCATCGCCCGGGCGATTCCATCCGCGGATCGATTACCTGCATATAGCTTGAACGAGTTGCGGCTAGAACCATCAGCCCAGTGGCCGAGGTCCACTACTGGCCGATTCTCACCACCGATGCGAATCGGGAGCGACATTCGATCGCCTTTGGCCGCGCAGAAAACTTCGGAAAGCTCAAGCGTCGCCCCCTTGCCTTTCGACCCGTCAATAGTATCGGCTTTAGGATCAGTCACGATCTTTTCGTTCCCGTCGTTGTCATAATCGCGCGGATCGAAGCCCAGCATGGCAATGACATCCGGCGGGGTTTCTTCAAGTTCTTCGTCATCGTCGCGATCGTCGAACTCCGCATTGCGCCAATCCTTACCGAGTTCCGATGCTTCCTTATCGCCGAACCATACATTCGGAAGCTCGATATTTTTAATGCGGTGATTCTCTATATCTTCGAGCGCTTGTCCGTCCTCGATTTCTTCGGCGTCCTCTCCGTTCTTCGGTGGCGGGTCCGAATATCCAAGGGGCGCCCATCGTTGGGGTTTCGCGGTCGCTAAAAACTCCAAGACGACAGCGAAAGGATTTTCCTCGCCGGCCGCCCGCAATATGAAGCGCGCATCGCCTGTATCTTTCCAATCGAAGCCGCCTTCCGCATCGCCAAGCAGCACATCGGCGGCTTCAAGAAAGCCGAGGCAAGCGAAGACTTGGCCCGGATTGAAGAGATCGACGGGGATCGAGGCTTGCGCCATCACGCCACCTCCTCGCTTGTAGTCTTTTCGCCCACATCTAGGCGTTCGTCGTTCTCCCGCGAGGCCTGCTGATCCGCCGCGCGCAACAAAGATTCCCACCAGGCCAATCCCCAAGGTCCCCAGGTCTTTTGGAGCCGTGCGAAACGTAGCGCGACGTCGCGCGCCCGCGCTTCGAGCGCCGACGGCGGCGCATCATCGCAAGCCTTGGTCGAAATCACCGGCCGGGCGCCGCCATGATGTGCTGCGACTATATGCAGGACGAGGTCTTTCAGATCGGTCGAGAGTTTTTCGAATTCCAAATCTTTCTCGACATAAGGCAGCGAACCGAATTCATGGCGATAACCGTCGAGAATGTGCCGGTTGAATGGCCCCCGCGTTTTTGCCAATGGACGTTCGATTTCGGGACGCGTTCGATTTGCATTGAAAGCACGCTGCCAGCGTGGCGCTTGCTTGCCTTCGTCATGAAGTCGCGCGGCAACTTCCAGAGCCTGAGCGAAATCAGGTTCTAATTCCAAAGCCACTGCAATCGCGCGCGCTTTACTCGCAGCACAGGATTGATGGTCTGAAAGCGATTGAGGATTGGAGATCGAGCGCCCGTTTTCACTCGAACTTGAGACTTTGAGGTGTTCGATAATTAGCCGTTCCGTAATCTCGCCGTCTTCAGCTTTTGCGGCGGCAAAATCGTCTTCGAACCGCCAATCCACACTTTCTGCGGGTGCCTCCAATGTGGCCGCTTTACGGACCCGCAGGCCGATATCTCGCGACCATTTCTCATTCTCATACGAATCCATGGTTCGAGGAGGCTTATCCTCGCCATTATTCAAGAGGCCGTCCATCAAGCCGCCAAGTCGTGCATCGACGATGAGCGTCGCTCCTGGAAATTCCGTTCTTTCGAATCTTTCTTTGCGCTTTTTATCATCGGATTTGACGAGATCACGAAGGATGTAGGTCTTCCGCAAGGTCCCATCTGGGGCAAGCACGAAAACGACAACGCTATCCTTCGTCAGTGCTGGCAAGCCGGAAGAGCCTGCCTCCTCGTCCGATCGCTTTTCCGTACCGAGATTATCAGTCAGCCGTTCTGCCCGCTCCATCAACCATTCGACGACACGATATGTCTCAGTCTCGAGTTCCTCGCTCACATGAGGCGGCGCGGCTTCGAAGAAATCTGCAATCTCTTTTTCTGAAGCGGGGCCGCCTTTAACGCGCACAGGAAGATATTTGCGCCAGACGACCGTTGCCTGCGGCTGATCGTCTTCGATCCAGCCGCGCAGCCAAGAGGCTATCTCTGGCCGACCGGTATGTTTTTCGAGCGAGGTCATTGCCCAGGCATCGACGAGCGCACGAGTCAGCGCCGGCCGCAGAGGCGCAACCGTGGTTGCGGCATCGGTCAGGAGTCTAAACTGTTCGCTTTGACGCAGCTGTCGCAACATGCCGGGACTGGCATTGCGGCCTCCATCCTCTTCGACCGGCCAAAGCGCACTTTCGAATGGCGCTCGCCACGTCGCGAGTCGCGCCTCATCGACTGTGATTTCGGCCTCTTTGTCCTTCTCGGACAGCACCGAAAATACATCGATCCACGAACCTTCCGCGAATTTGCCCAATCGATTAACGCGGCCGAGGCGCTGCACCATCCGTTCCCAAGCAACGAGATCGCAGACCATATGGTCGGCATCGATATCGACACCGACTTCCCCTGCCGATGTGCAGACGAGAAAAGCCGGCACGCAGTCTGCCTTCGCCCCTTCGTCTTGCGTCTTTGGCGAGAAACGTTTGAACGCCCCACTCTTTGCGAGCTCTTCGCGCTCGTATACGCGGCGGGCGCCCACAACGAGTTCAATCGAATCAGTCAACTTTGACTCTGGCTTGCCAAAGATCTCTTTGAAATTCGTCTTGAGCTTTTCTTTCAGAGCGTCATAGACTTTTTGCGCGGCTTTGCGGCTGTTGCAGAAGACGATCACGCGGCGGCCGCCGTGGCTGCGCTCCCAAGCCCGCGCCGCCATTGCGCTTAATTGGTCCGCGGTCATAAGCGGCGCTTCCAACTTGATCCGTTTAGACGCATCGAGACGCTGCTTGACGACGGCATCCTCGAAATCCGCATCGGTCAGCCGAAACACGTCACCTTGACGCTCGCGCCCTGTCGCCGACAAGGACAGCAATTTGAAAGAAGGAATGATTTTACGGGCGTCTTCCGTGCGCGGTCCCAATGCATCCGTGCCAGTCTCGATCGCTTCGACCAGCTTCTCGAAAGGCGGCACGAGATGCGCTTCGTCGAGCACGACCAAGGCATCCGCACCCAAAAGGCCGGCATGATAGGCTCGCATTTTCGGCGACACGCCATAGCCGGAAAACAGGAGCCGCGAACCGATCATGTCGACCGTACCGACGATGATCGCCGGCTTTGCAGGATCTGTCCGCCAATCTCCGTTGTCGACGAACTTGCCTCGAAGGGTGGAAATCGACAATTTCTCCCGCTCCTCAAGACCGAGCGCCTTCTTCAAATAAGGCACGCGATCGAGGCCTTCGCGCAGTTTCTCGGCTTCGGCAGTCGCTTGATCCACGACGACCCGCCGATCCACAACATAAACGAGCCGACGCGGTAGATGTGCACCATGCGCGCGGGCGATCAGCCAGATGGCCATGACCGACGTTTTGCCGAGGCCCGTCGGTAAGTCGAGGGCGGACGGTATGAGACCCGCGATGAGGTAGCCGAACAATCGACCCTGCCAAGAAAGGGGGGCATCAACGCCAAGCAATTTTGCAAATTCGCTATCAAACGTGGGAACGCCGGCCATGAGAAACCATCCCATTAACTATGCGCATAGTTTCTTGTGTGATTATCCAAGAGTCAAGCTTAAACTGAGGATTGAGAGTTGAATATGGCATCTGCGGACAACCCGAGCGACGGCAATCGCCTGCCGCGCTGGAGCATTGAGCGCCGGCTCGATTTCATCGAACGGCGCCTAATCTGGGAAGGACGGATCAATCGTTTCGATCTCGTCCAGCGTTTCGGCGTCTCGCCGAACCAAGCGACGGCCGATCTCAAACGGTTCGAAGCTATGCAGCCGGGCGCGCTTTCCTATGACACAAGGGCCAAAACCTATCGTGCCGGACCCGGCCTGCGCGCGTCAAACGAAGAGGATGTTCGCGACCTTCTGCGGGAATTGCGGCTCATTGCCGAAGGCGTCTTTGCCGCGAATGAGGGAACGCTCGCATCGCCTCCGCTGCTCGCGCTCGCCGAGGCGCCCTTACGCCTGGTTCCTGCGCCAATCCTCGCGATGATCATAACGGCGATCCGCGATCATTTGCGGGTTGATGCCCTCTATCAATCCTTCTCGACTCCCAAGCCGCGTCGCCGCCACATTGAACCGCATGCGCTCGTTTTCGACGGATTCCGTTGGCATGCGCGCGCCCGCGACGTCGAGGAAAATCGCTTCAAGGATTTCGTGCTCGGCCGGCTCTCGCGGATTGCGGCCTCCCGACCGGCCTTAGCGGATTCGAACGAAGACCTCGAATGGCACAGAACGATCGAACTCGTGGTCGCGCCGCATCCCGGCTTGAGCGCGCATCAACGTGCGGTGATTGCCACAGATTACGGTATGGTCGGCAATCAACTTATTTTACCTGTCCGACAGGCAGTCCTTTATTATGCAAAACGCCGCCTCGGACTACTTCCGGGGCATGAACGTCTTGCACCTAATGACCAGCAAATCGTTTTGATTGCAGAACGGATCGTTAGCGTATCTTAAAAAGAAACATGAACTTTGCAGATTGTCGCAGTGAAAGCGTTTTGCAGCTGCCCGAAGATGCCATCGCCTTGACGACGTGATCGAGGATCAAGCTTGATTCCGCGCGATGTCGTCCCTTGCTCCAGACTATCTTCGAGATGCCTACAACTACATCTCCCATCATCACAGATTCAGGACTATCCTAGCGCAGCAACTAGCCATTCCTACGCCTAACGGCCGCCGCCATATCGCGCACCAAACGATGCAGAGGAGCCGTTTCGGCAGACAGACTGTCAAGATCGATTTGCATATCCAATTCTACTTCAAAGTGAGAATCAGACCCAGCAATTTCCATTTTGATAGGTGGCTTTTCAGCGTGATTTTAGCCGGCCAAGCGTGACAGCTAAAAGCGTTCCCGTATGCACCAATCGATGCGTTCGAACAGCGGGGCGAGTTGCGCTGGTGTGTCACCGTGCCACCTGGCTCCGCCATGTGCGGCCACAAAAAGCTTTGGTGAGTATGCGCTTGGTGAACAAGCTCAGCCCCATCCCAAAACAAAAATTTCCAGAGCGAGGCATTCTTGCCGCAGCAGACAAACAGATGACCGGAGAAGAGATCCTTCTTTAGGTTTTCCTGGGTTAGCGTAGCGAGTCCGTCAAGCGCCTTTCGCATGTCGGCGTAGCCAAACGCGAGATGCACCTTCACACCTGCCAGAACGACGATCATGATGCCCCTCCCTTCTTAGCGGGTTGCTTGGCAAGCTGCCATTTCACATCGGCCGGACTGCCGCCCGCCCGCACGAAGACGCGCCGTCCATCACCAAATCGACAGCCATCATGCCGTCCGGTGGCCACACGAGATTACGCAAAGCAGCGTTGGCCGTTGATTCGGAGCGCTCTCAGCGAACTCCATCGTCGCCAGTTGCTGCGCCATTCGAGCGCTCACGCGAAACTCAACCCGCCACCGGAAGCTCATGCTGGTGGCGATGCCATAGCGACGGAAAACCTACGCCACGCTGACACCGGGCTTCTCCGTCTCCTGGACGACGGCCTGCTTTTGCACATCGCTGAAGCGGCGGCGGTTCAACCGGCCGTCCGCCGCTTCTGGTGTCAGGCGATATTTGGGTCGCGCGCGATTAGCAGCGCTGCTTAATTGAGCCCGGGCACTTAGATGAAGAAGTGATCGCCGATCCGTTTCGTCGCCGGAGTCTTAAAAATGATCACGCCATATGCTCAACGCATGCGGCGAAAGACCATGCGCCGCTGCAATTCGACAGACCCCATCCCGGTCCGGTTCATAGCTTCGATATGCATGCTACGGAACGTTCGAAGAGCGATCGGACCTCTGTCCGTGCACACACTGTAATGATAGCTCGGCGGCCTTCCGGGCCTCTTCGGATAGCCCTTCTTAGTCTGCCATTTCGCCGCTTTCCGGCACGATTTCTGGCAACGTTCCGCACGCTTACGGAGATCCTCCGGATTCTCCAGATGGCGTACCCACTGTTCGAGCATTGCGCGCGAAAGCCTGTGTCGGCGGCAATATTCCTCCGATTCCTGATCGCGGCGATATCGGGTTTCGACATACGCCGACCAGTATGGGTTGTTCGCTTTTGTGCAGGAACCAGACGGCTACGCAGGCGACCGTTTAGAGGCAGGATAAAAGCCCACACATTGCGGCACGGTCGGGGTGTTGTTTCGTTGGGAGCTTCTCGTGTTTTGCGCAATGTGTGCAGAACAGGCTTAATGTGCGCATCACTATCAAGGTATTGATGCAATGTTGCAATCAGCACATTGTAAAAACGGGCCAACAGAGGCTTGCGCATATCAGCTCTTTGAAGTTTCATAACAATCTTCAAAAACCTGCCACGCGCCGACCAACATGCCATGAGAAAGACGAGCCACGACGGCCGCTCGGATGGCGAAGTGGCAGG
>JBKQRA010000161.1:0-4440 GCA_052144065.1 Methylovirgula sp.
GCACGCGGTCATAGGCGCGGACCGCTGTGACGAACTCGTCCTGCGTGCGCGCCGAGAGCAGGTCGGCGATCAGCGCATCGACTGCCGGCGATTTGACGCCGGCAAGATTGTACGAACCTTGTTGATCGGCGGAGACCGAGCCCCAGCGGCCGCGCTGCTCGTTGCCGGGTGAGGCGGAGGCGAGCCAAGTGCCCATCATCATGTCGAAATCGAAGGTCTGGCGGCGGCGCTGATACTGCACTTCGTCGACCGCGCGGACTTTCGCCTCGATACCGATTCGCGCCAAGGAGGCGGCATAGGCGAGCGCCAGACGTTCCTGGGCAAGCGTCTGCACCATGATCTCGAAGCGAAACGGCACGCCATTTTTGACGAGGTGTTCGCCGTGCAGCTCGTAGCCGGCAGCCGTCAGCAGGGCGAGGGCGCGCTTCGGCCAGATCCGGTCGTGCCCCGTCCCGTCGGTCTGCGGCGGAGTCCAGCGGCCTTCGAGAATGTCGTTGCGGACCGCGCCAGGGAAGGGCGCTAATAGTGCACGTTCGACGGCGCTCGCCGGACGCCCGGTCGAGGCAAGCTCGGAATCGTCGAAAAAGCTTTTCGTTCGAGTATAAAGTCCGCCGAAGAGATTGGCGTTGATCCATTCGAAGTCGAACATCATGCCGAGGGCTTCGCGCACGCGGATGTCGTCGAACAGCGGCCGGCGCAGATTGAAGACGAAGCCTTCGAGCCCTTTCGGGCCGCCGATCGGCAAGCTCAATTTAAAGGCGCGACGCTCCGTCATACGTGGAAATGCGTAGGCCGTCGTCCACAGCAAAGGATTGGTTTCGACGCGGAAATCGATGAGGCCGGCACGAAACGCCTCGAACAGCGCATTGGCATCGCGGAAATAGTCGATTTCGATCTCGTCGAAATTGAAGAGGCCGCGATCGATGGGCAGATCCTTCGCCCAATAATTCTTGTCGCGGCGCAGGATCAGCTTTTGTCCCGGATCGACCTCGACAACTTTATAAGGGCCTGAGCCAAGCGGAATGGCGAGACTCGCCTGATCGAAGGTCTCGGGATCGACTTTGTGCTTCGGCAACACCGGCATGAGCGCCAGCGTCAACGGCATTTCGCGATCATGGATCCCGGAGAAATCGAAGCGGATCGTTTCATCGTCCGGCGTCGTCACGCTTTTGATCAGCGCATAGGCGGCGCGCTGTTGCGGCCGGCCCTTCTTGCGTAGGAGATCGAAGGTGAAACGCACATCCGCCGAAGTGATCTTGGTGCCGTCGGAGAAATGCGCGCGGGGATCGAGGTGGAAGACCGCATAGCTGCGATCGGTGTCGGTTTCGATGGTCTTGGCGATCTGCCCATAGAGCGTGAACGGCTCGTCCTGCGCGCGCGCCATCAAGGTCTGGAAGACATTGGTGTTGAGGCCCTGGGCGGTCGAGCCGGCCTTGATGTTGAACGGATTAAGACTGTCGAACGTGCCCTGAAAACCGACCACGAGGCGCCCACCCTTTGGTGCGTCAGGGTTGGCATAGGGCAGATGATCGAAGGTTTCGGGCAGAGCCGGGCGGCCATGCATGGCGATCGCATATTGCGGCCCCTCGGCTCGATCTTCCGTGGCCGCGATTGGGCGTAGGGCAAGGGGCGGCGCTTTGACGGGCAGATCGGCGGCATTAAAACTGGGGGCGGCCTGCGTCGTCAGGATCGACCCGGCGAGCATCGCCGCGACCGCGGAAATTCTCCACAAATGAGGGAAGACAGGGCGAATCGCTTGTGATTTCATAACCCAACTGTAGCGGCGAAGGCCCCGGCGAGCCACGTCTACGAGCACGCCGGCGCGGCATTTCGAGAAGGTTGGCGTCGTTTCAGTCCAAAAACATGAGCCGATGAGGGCAAGAGCGGACGAAACGCCAATATGTCGCCTTATTCGCGGCTGATGTGCGAAGTGCATTTCTTGACGGCGGCTGGCGTTCGCGCTTTGTGAGCCTCGCGGTCCCAGGGTGCCGCATTCACTGGAGCCGACAACGCCGCCGCGTTTGGTTGGCTGACCACCGGAAAGGATTTCTTATGGCGTTTTCGTTGAAGCGTCTTGGCTTCGCTGGGCTAACTGGATTGCTGTTAGCAGCGGGAGGGCTCGCTGCGACCGGTGACCCGGCGCTGGCGCAGAGGAAGCCCAAGCCGGCGCCGGCCGCGGCGCAGCCGGCCGCTCCGGCTCCGGCACCTGCCGCCCCGGCGGGGCAGCAGGGCGGACCGATCCGCGTCGAATTGATTCCGACCCAGAGCGACTGGACCAAGGTCTGCGGCCACGACCAGGGCGCGAACAAGGACATCTGCTATACGACCCGCGATTTCAGCGCGCAGGCCGACAAGCCGCCGGTCCTTGCCGTCGCAATCTATGAGATCAAGGGCGACGACACCCGCATTGTCCGCCTGCTGATGCCGGTGGGTCTGATGCTGCGTCCGGGTTTCCGCTTCGCCGTCGATCACGGCACGGCCTATGAGGGTGCCTTCGAAATCTGCTTCCCGAACGGCTGTTTCGCCGAAGCCCGCGTCAAGGGCCCGACCATCGACCAGATGAAGAAGGGCACCGAGCTCAGCATCGCGGTGCGCAATCAGCTCAATAATGAAGTGAACTTTGGCGTGCCGCTCTCCGGCTTCGAAAAAGCCTATGAGGGCGCCCCGGTCGATCCCAAGGTCCTCGCCGAGCAGCAGAAGAAGCTGCAGGAAGAGCTGCAGAAGCGCGCTGAAGAGGAGCGCAAGCGTCTCGAAGCGGCGCGCGGCGCGGCGCCGGCGCCAGGCACGGGCGGCGCAGCTCCGCCGGTCGCGGCTCCCCCAGCGCCGGCCAAGAAGTAATCTCTTCTTCCGAGGCAAAGACAAAGTTCTGAGGAAAAGACAAAGCCCGCGGTTCGACCGCGGGCTTTTTGTTGGGCGCTTGGTTGTCGGAGCGTGTGTGGCTCAGTTCATCAACACGGCTTTGATGTGATAGCCGCCGTCCTGCGCGCGGGTGAACATCTCATCGACTTGAGGGTGGCGGATCGGATCGCCCGAATCGTCTGGCAGCAGATTCTGCTCCGAGACATAGGCGACATATTCCGTGTCGGCGTTTTCAGCGAAGAGATGATAGAAGGGTTGGTCCTTGTGCGGCCGCACTTCTTCCGGGATCGCCAGCCACCATTCGTCTGTATTGGAAAACACCGGGTCGACATCGTAAATGATCCCGCGGAAGGGATATTTGCGATGGCGCACGACTTGGCCAATGCCGAATTTGGCGATGCGCGGTTTCATGGACAAAGGGGGAGCGCCCCCGGACTCTGGGCTGCGCCGTGACACCCAAAACTCAAATTGGGATCCGAAAAGGTGGCGCGTCTTTCCGGTGGGTCATAAACGCGACGGAAACCGGGATCTCAACGGAGAATGGTTTTTCTCTATGAGATGTCAGGTCAATATCGAGGCGGACCGACCCGCCGCCAATTCCGCATATCGTTCCGCTTCAGATCGTTTGCGCGGACTGCACGCAAGCGGCAACGGGAGAACAATGCGCAGAAGGCGATTCCGTTACTTCGCAAGGCTGTGATTGTCAATCATCGGAAGCCAGGGGTTAAAGAGACGCGTGCATTGCAGCGGGCTGGACCGTCAGAGCTTCTATGATAATCACCGCTGCAGCCGCCGGGGCCAAGCTTCAAGCTCAAAGCTTCAAGCTCAAAGCTTCCTGAATTTGGCGCGCTGCAAATATGCTGCAATGGCTTTGAGAAGCGGGGCGCATCCATGTTGCCGGACTCTCTACCTTCCGAACTTCTGACGACTGGCGAGATGGCATTGGCCGACAAGGCCGCCATTCAATCGGGCGTCCCCGGTCCCGTCTTGATGCAGCATGCGGGCGCGGCGGTTGCGAAAGCGGCGCAGCGTCTGATGGCGGCGCTGCGCTTGCGCGGCGGTCGCGTCGCGGTCTTTTGTGGTCCGGGCAACAATGGCGGCGATGGTTTTGTCGCGGCACAGCAACTGAAATCCGAAGGCTATCAGATTTCGCTCGGGCTGCTCGGCCGGATCGAGGATCTGCACGGCGATGCCGCGGGCGCTGCGAAAGCCTGGACCGGACCGGTCGTTTCTTTTGAAGATGTCACGCTCGAAGACGCCGATCTTGCGATTGTCGCGATCTTCGGCGCCGGGCTTACGCGCGATATCGAAGGCCCCGCGCGCGACGCGATTCTGCGGCTCAATGATTGGACGCGGCGCACGCATCGGCCGATCGTCGCGATCGATGTTCCGTCCGGAATTGATGGTAGCACGGGGCAGGTGCGCGGCGTCGCGGTCGAAGCGACTCAGACCGTCACCTTCTTTCGGCTCAAGCCTGCGCATTTGCTTTTGCCCGGCCGCATCTATTGTGGCGAGACACAGCTCGTCGACATCGGCATTCCTGAGTTTGTGCTCGATCAGATTGCACCCAAAACCTTCATC
>JBKQRA010000162.1:0-3985 GCA_052144065.1 Methylovirgula sp.
TGATGCCGGGCGACAATGTGACGATGAATGTCGAGCTGATCTCGCCGATCGCGATGGAGGAGCATCTGCGCTTTGCTATCCGCGAAGGCGGCAGAACGGTCGGCGCCGGCGTCGTGGCTGCAATTACGGAATAAGACAAGATCAAAGAGATGCACTTCGGCCGGGCGCGGCAAGCCCGCGGCCGGTCGAGAGGGAAAGAAGATGAACGGTCAGAATATCCGCATCCGCCTTAAAGCGTTCGATCACCGGATTCTCGATTCCTCGACCAAGGAAATCGTGTCGACGGCGAAGCGGACCGGCGCGCAAGTGCGCGGCCCGATCCCGCTGCCGACCAAGATCGAGAAGTTCACGGTCAACCGCTCGCCCCACGTCGATAAGAAGTCGCGGGAGCAGTTCGAGATCAGAACCCACAAGCGTGTGCTCGATATTGTCGACCCGACGCCGCAGACCGTCGATGCTTTGATGAAGCTCGACCTTGCCGCCGGTGTCGATGTCGAGATCAAACTCTGAGAATGTGTGGGCTTCGTCGCAGGGCGATGAAGCTTGAGGGATAAAAACATGCGGTCAGGCGTCATCGCACAAAAGCTCGGCATGACCCGCGTCTTCACCGACGGCGGCGAACATGTGCCGGTCACGGTTCTGAAGCTCGACGGCTGTCAGGTCGTCGCGCACAGGACCATGGAGCGCAACGGCTATACGGCCGTGCAACTCGGCATTGGCCGGGCCAAGGTCAAGAATGTCTCGAAGGCTGAGCGTGCCCGCTTCGCCGTGGCGCAGGTCGAGCCGAAATTGAAGCTCGCCGAATTCCGCGTCGAGGAATCGGGCCTGCTTCCGGTCGGCGCCGAAATCACCGCCGATCATTTTGTCGTCGGCCAGTTCGTCGACGTCACCGGCACTTCGACCGGTAAGGGCTTTGCCGGCCCGATGAAGCGCTGGAACTTTGGCGGCTTGCGCGCGACCCATGGTGTGTCGCTCTCGCATCGCTCGCACGGTTCGACCGGCGGCCGTCAGGACCCGGGCAAGACCTTCAAGAACAAGAAAATGGCCGGCCATCTCGGCGTCGAGCGTGTGACGACCCTCAATCTGCGCGTCGTGCAGACGGATGTCGAACGCGGTCTGATCCTCGTCGAAGGCGCCGTGCCCGGTACCGCCGGCGGCTGGATCTTCATCCGCGACGCGGTGAAGAAGGCGCTTCCGAAAGAGGCGCCGTTGCCCGGCAAATTCCGGCTCCCCGATGGGGCGGCCGAAACCGCGCAGCCGGCGGAGGGCTGAACCCATGAAGATCGATATCCTCTCGCTCGACGGCACGGCCTCCGGGTCCGCGGAACTGAAGGACGATATTTTCGGCCTGGAGCCGCGCGAAGATCTCATCGCGCGCATGATCCGCTATCAGCTCGCCAAGCGCCGCGCCGGCACGCATAAGGCCAAGGGCCGTGCCGAGATCGCCCGCACCGGCAAGAAAATGTACAAGCAGAAGGGCACCGGCAATGCCCGTCACGGGTCGGCACGCGTGCCGCAGTTCCGTGGCGGCGGCCGCGCCTTCGGTCCAGTCGTCCGCTCGCATGAGCACGACATGCCAAAGAAGGTGCGCGCGCTCGCCCTCAAGCATGCGCTCTCTGCGAAGGCGCGCGACGGCGAGCTGATCGTCTTCGCGAATGCCGAACTCGCTGAGCCGAAGACGAAGGCGCTGCTCGCGCAGTTTGCCAAGCTCGGTTTGACGAACGCGCTGATCATCGACGGCGAGGCTTGCCAAGAGAACTTCTGCCTGGCGGCCCGCAACATTCCCTATATCGACGTGCTGCCCGTGCAAGGCTTGAATGTCTACGACATCATCCGGCGCGAGAAGCTCGTCCTCACGAAAGCGGCGCTCGACGCTTTGGAGGCTCGATTCGCATGAGCTCGAAAACTTTTGCCGACGCGCGTCACTACGATCTGATCGTATCGCCGGTCATCACCGAAAAGGCGACGCTCGCCTCTGAAGAGAACAAGGTGATCTTCAAGGTGCGCAAGGATGCGACGAAGCCGCAGATCAAGGCGGCGATCGAGCGCCTGTTCGACGTCAAGGTCGAATCCGTCAACACCCTTCTCCGCAAGGGGAAGCGGAAAGTATTCAAAGGAACGCGCGGCGTTCAGTCGGATGTGAAAAAAGCGGTCGTGACCCTCGCCGAGGGCCATACGATCGACGTCACGACCGGCCTCTGAGGTAGGATTGCTGAGGCAGCCATGGCACTGAAGACATTCAAGCCGGTCACCCCAGGCCTTCGCCAGCTGGTGATCGTCGACCGCAAGGATCTGTATAAGGGCAAGCCGGTCAAGACTTTGACCGAAGGCAAGTCCTCGTCGGGCGGCCGTAACAACAACGGCCGCATCACCGTGCGGTTCCGCGGCGGCGGTCATAAGCAGACCTATCGCATCATCGATTTCAAGCGGCGCAAGCTCAACGTGCCGGGCAAGGTCGAGCGGATCGAATATGATCCGAACCGCACCGCCTTCATCGCGCTGATCCGTTATGCGGACAATGAGTTGGCCTATATCATCGCGCCGCAGCGGCTTGCTGTCGGCGACGAAGTGATCGCCGGCACGCAGGTCGATGTGAAGCCGGGCAACGCCATGCCGATGGCGAATATGCCGGTCGGCACCATCGTCCATAATGTCGAGATGAAGATCGGCAAGGGCGCCGCCATGGTGCGTTCCGCCGGCAATTACGCGCAGATCGTCGGTCGCGATCGTGGCTTCGTCATCGTGCGTTTGAACTCCGGCGAGCAGCGGCTCGTCCAGGGCCAGTGCTTCGCGACGGTCGGCGCGGTGTCGAACCCCGATCACATGAACGCTTCGATCGGCAAGGCCGGCCGCAGCCGCTGGCTCGGCCAGCGCCCGCACAATCGCGGCGTCACCATGAACCCGGTCGACCATCCGCACGGCGGCGGTGAAGGCCGCACCTCGGGCGGCCGGCATCCGGTCACGCCTTGGGGCAAGCCGACCAAGGGCAAGAAGACGCGCTCGAACAAGTCGACCGACAAATTCATCGTGACCTCGCGTCACAAGAGCAAGAAGAAGGGCTAAGCCATGGCGCGTTCGATCTCGAAAGGTCCGTTCGTCGACGGCTATATGCTCAAGAAGGCGGATACCGCCCGGGCAAGTGGCCGCAACGACATCATCAAGATCTGGAGCCGGCGCTCGACGATCCTGCCGCAGTTCGTCGGCCTGACCTTCGGTGTCCACAATGGCCACAAGCACATTCCTGTGGTGGTCAGCGAAGACATGATCGGCCACAAGTTCGGCGAGTTCTCGCCGACCCGTACGTTCCATGGCCACGCGGCCGATAAGAAAGCCAAGCGAGGCTGAGATGTCCAAAGAGAAGACCCCGCGGGCATTGCCGGATAATGAAGCGAAAGCGGTCTGCCGCATGCTGCGCGTCAGCCCGCAGAAGCTCAATTTGGTCGCCCAGCTGATCCGCGGCAAGGCGGTCGAGAAGGCGCTGGCCGAGCTCGAATTCTCGCGCAAGCGCATCGCGCTCGATGTGCGCAAGACTCTGCAGGCGGCGATCGCCAATGCGGAAAACAATCACGGCCTCGACGTCGATGATCTCGTCGTGGCGCAGGCCTTCGTCGGCAAGGCGCTCGTCATGAAGCGGTTCAGCCCGCGGGCGCGTGGGCGCTCCGGCCGGATCGAGAAGCCGTTTTCGAATTTGACCATCATCGTGCGCGAAGTCGAAGCCACGGCGGAGGCGTAAGGAAAACCATGGGACAGAAAGTCAATCCAGTCGGCCTTCGCCTCGGCATCAACCGGACCTGGGACTCGCGTTGGTTCGCCAACAAGGAAGAGTACGGCAAGCTTCTGCACGAGGACATGAAGATCCGCGAAGTGCTGATGAAGCTCTTGAAGCAGGCGGCGGTGTCGCGCATCATCATCGAGCGCCCGCATAAGAAGTGCCGCGTGACGATCCATTCGGCGCGTCCGGGCGTCGTGATCGGCAAGAAGGGCG
>JBKQRA010000163.1:0-3061 GCA_052144065.1 Methylovirgula sp.
TCAACTGCACCTCCGCGACGCTCCAGCCAGGACAGGATGCTGCCTCGCGCGGGTTCCAAAAGCTCGAATTGCACCGCCTGTCTGTCTTCTGCTGGATGACGATTGCGCGTGAACGAACCCGGCCGCCGCTGACAAGATCACCGATCTTTATTTTGACGATGTCACATCCGCGCAGCTTGCTGTCGATTGCCAGATCGAACATCGCACGATCGCGTACCCGTCGCTCGCGGTCGAGCCAGAACCGGATCGCCCAAACTTGCTGTGGCTTCAATGCCCTCTTGGCACCAATCATTCGACCAGCGTTCCATGGACGCCGATCCTGGGCACCTGGATCATATTCTGAATGTCCCATAGCTTTTCTCCTTGCGGCCACGATCGGCCGATGGGAGAACGCGCAATTGAAGACATAGTAGTTTGGGGTGACTCCAAAATGCCTGGCTGCGATTAAGCGTTCTTCCAGAGCCGCCAACCGACGACCTCCGCCTCGATGATCTGGCCAGTCGTTTGATTGCACCATCCACCGGCCACACGACGGCAGGGAAACGGAAGCGGGTAAGTACCATTGTGGTCCTCACACAATAGCTCCAACGCGGCGTCCGACTCTGGTTCTGTATCTGTCGCGAATTGAGCGATCCGCACAGCGCGCGTTACCAAAATTCAATTTCCTCATCGATGGAGCAAATTTCACGATAAGAGCGGAAACGCTTTTCAGCCTATTGGCCGATAGGTTGCGCTGTTAGCTTGATACTAACTGCTTTATGCTTACATATCGATCTTTCAATTGGAGGATCGAAATGGCCAAGAAGGCGCCAACAAAGAAACTCGTGGCGAAAAAGACAGCGTCGTCCAAAACCGCGCGGCGTGTAATCAGACCGTGGACGAAAGACGATGTCCGCAGTCTCAAGGCCCATTCTAAGGCGCGGACGCCAGTTGCAAAAATTTCCAAAGAAATGAAGCGTACGGTGGGGGCGCTACGGCGTCGAGCCGGTATCTTAGGGATTGGCTTAGGCGAACGTCGTTGACGCTGTACCGTTGCCAACCAACCAAAAGCCGCCTCTGGGCGGCTTTTTCGTGCCGAACCTACCGGGAAGGCAGAGACTACGATAGAAATGATGATCAGATTTGCGAAATTATGACTTGGAAGAATCGTCTTGTTAATGGTGGTGATCACTCGTAACGCTGCCTTTGTAAGCAGGACAATTAGCTCGAAAATATGCCTCTCGAAAGTCCGCTGTTGATGGCGAGCACAGCGCATCTAAACGTCCGAATTGGCGCCAAGCGAAAGGAGGGCCGGGACCGGACTGTCAGCTTTAACCTGTTGGTGCACCGAAGCAGACCTTCGGGATCTAGCGGCAGAAGCAGCCCCACACGCTGCATCGACAACTTCGGGCCTGGGGACAGCAAGGCACGGAGTCGCTGCATTGCTCGCGCACGGCGGCACGTTCTATGGCCAGCTTGATGGGAAGCACGGAAACAACTGGGCGCGAATGATTGCTTGTCGGATGGTCCATGATCGCTGGCTGCGACGCCCCGCGATTTCATGTGTCTCCATTATTGGCTGTTGCCGGAGCGGTCGGTCGACACCATGCCTGCGGACGGATGCACGAAAAAAGTTCCGTTGGCAGCGCGCGGTTCCCAACCTATTCTTCGCTATGCAGTCGCGGTCGCGCTCGAGACAACCCGGCTGAGCGCGCTATTTAGGGGCTAGTCCATGTCATCATCGCCTCTCCGCAGCTTAGTCAAACCCTCCTGTCTCATCATGCTGTCCATCGCATGGGGTGCAATGGTGACCGGCACGCATGCATTCGCCTCACCAACCGTCGGCCCGCAAGAACTCAAAAATCAATTTCACAGTTCACAAGCAAATTCCTTCACTCCTGTTTCTTGTTCTCGCGACCAATTTAACAAATGCGTGAAATTTTGCATCGACAGTCAGCTCCACACTCGGGGAACGTACAGTATACCGGGTTGTAAACGCTATTGTCGCGAGGCATCCTCAACTCAAAACGGTTGTCCATGAAGCTGCAAGGTCGCGCTCACGGCAAGCTGGCCGACGGCGTTAAAGGGAGCCTGTCCATGACGTCATCGTCTCTTTGAAGCATGGTCAGATCCTTGCGTGCCATCATGCCTTTCATGAGAGGCGGTGTAAGGGTAACCGAGGCGACGACACTCATGCGCAGCTCGCGCGACTATCTGCCCTACAGGATTGAACCCTCATAGGAGCTAGGATATTGACTTTACGACGCTTTATTCCGCGGTATCGGATGCTTTTCACAGCCTTGGCACTGGCGTTGTCGCAAGTTTATCTTGCGCCGGGCCCAGCCTCTGCCGATGCCAACCTGCCCGGTCGGGATTGTGAAGCGCATTTCACCTGTGAACCAGGTGTCAGTCCGCAATGTTGGTTCCGAATTGCCATGTCGCGGGGAACAAAAACATTGATTATCCCAGCTGGACAAAGCCGAACGATGTACGGCCTAACGCGTGGCGATGTCGTGTGCGTCTCTACTCAAGGACCGCCACCCAACGGACCCGCAGGACACTGCCACGATATTAACATGCATTGTAAACGAAACTGAGCTTCGGCGGCCGTTGATCCGTGTGCCGCCGGAATTCGGCGGCCGGCGCCGAGAAGCGGGGCGGGGTCGTGAAAAACCTACTGGCAATCAGCGATGCAGAGCGACCCGATCATTCCCGAAGGCTGGTCCCTCCAGAGTGTCGAACGGCATTATGACGTCGTCTATTGGGGCATGTGGGCGCTGCATTTCCTGTCATCCTTGATGCCGGGCGTGAACCCGACGCCGCCAGTTGCGGATGTGAGCTATCGTTTGCGCCGGAATGCCGACGGCAAAGTCGAGACTGTTCGGCTCGAAGGCAATCATGCGCCCGACGCTCTAGCCAAAACAATAGAGCTGCTCAAGGCAACACCTGCGTCGCAATAGGGCTCGCGTGTCAACACGAAGGCGGGACCGCTTGCCCAAGGTGAGCAAGCGAACTGCGGCAGGTTAGGCACGCGAATGGGCCCTAAAAACGCCCAGCTTGATGGAAAAGCCGATAGCGGCAG
>JBKQRA010000164.1:0-6772 GCA_052144065.1 Methylovirgula sp.
AGTAGCGCAGCCCATTCCGCCTTATGCTGTCGATCAAGTCTTTCGGTCCTGCCACGGCACCGGCGATCAAATCACCATGCCCCCCGATGAATTTGGTGGCCGAATGCACGACGAGATCGGCGCCCAACAGAAGGGGTTGCTGCAAGGCTGGGGTGGCAAAGGTGTTGTCGACAATCAGCAGGGCCCCGGCCTCATGCGCCATCTGGCTGATTGCGGCAATGTCGATAATCCTGAGATTGGGATTGGCGGGCGATTCGAAAAAGACCAGCTTCGGCGCACTCTGAGCGATTGCCGATGCGGCCGCATCAAGATCCGTTAAGTCCGCCGCCGTCACTTTCACGCCAAAACGCGTCAGCCCGCGGACGAATAGGACAAAGCTGTTGCCGTAGAGTGTGTGGTCGATGACGACGCGGTCGCCCGCCTGCAGCAACGTCCAGAGCGTCGAGCTGATGGCCGCCATGCCGGAAGCGGCAGCAAGGCCAGCCTCGGCGTTCTCAAGACTGGCAATACGCTCCTCGAAGAGGGCTTGAGTGGGATTGGGCGTTCGCCCGTAGACATATCCTTCCCGCTCGCCCCGAAAAATTTCTTCGCCCGCTTCCGCCGACTCGAAGGCATAGGTGGAGGTCATGAAGACGGGCGGCGTCAAGGCGCCCGACACATCAGCAGGTTTATGGCCAATGTGAATGGCTCTCGTCGCAAACCCTCCTTTGGGCCGATTTGTGGAATCGCGTCTCATTCGCTCTGGATGCTCCGCTCTATGGTCTCGCGCTCCCCGCCAGGCTTCGGCGAAGCATCGCCGACGCGCATGCGCACATCAACGATCGTGAACGTATCGCCATGGGCGATGATAGGATTGAGGTCTAGCTCGGCCAACCAGGCCGCAACGCAAAACCACTGCGACAGATCGGCGATCAATTGAGCCAATCGAACGACATCGATTGGCGGGCGACCCCGGACTCCGGACAGAAGCTTGCGGCCTTTCAGTTCCTCAAGCATGGTCAGCGCTTCCCCTGCGTCGAGTGGCGCCAAGCGCAGGGCTACATCTTCCAAGGCTTCGACCCAGATGCCACCGAGGCCTGCCATGACGACGGGTCCGAACGACCGGTCGCGGCGGGTCCCAACCACAAGTTCGAGGCCCGGTTCCACCTGGCGCTGCAAAAACCCGGGGCCCGGACCCAGCCGGTTTCGGAAATCCTCGAATGCCTCCCTGACAGCGGCGCCGTCCTGAAGATTGAGCCGCACGGCGGCTGCTTCAGTTTTGTGCACGAGGCCGCTACGCTCGGCCTTGAGGACCACCGGAAACACCATCTTTTCCCCCGCCGCTGCCGCTTCGCCAGCTTCTGCAACCAGCTTCCATGGCGCGACCGGAAAGCCTGCTTGCTGAAGCAAAGCGAAGGCTGTTGCCGATGTAACCCAGCCTCCATCGTCCATTGATGCCGGAAGGGGAACAGGAGCGGATGCGCGAACCGAGAGCGGCGGCCGGGATCGCGCTGGAGTTGCAGCCGTGGCGGCGAGGATCGTAGCTGTGGCGGCGGGCCAAGCGTGACAGGGAATCCCCGCCGCGAGTAGTTTTGCGCGGTTCGCGTCGGCGGCCCGCGGTGCTACCCAGCAGACATGAATTGGCTTTAGCGAGCCCCGCTCCCGCGCTCGTTCGGCTGCCGCGATGATGGCATCGCCGACCTCCGGCATGAGCGCCGAGCGCTGCAACAGGATGGGAACAACCGCGTCCACTTCGTCCGAACTCAACAATGCGTCGAGCGCTGCTCCGTACATGACCGCGAAGCGGCACCAGTCAGTCGTCACATCAATGGGATTGACGGCCGATCCGTGCGGCGGCAGGAGACTTGCGATCGTCGCCTGCAGGCCCGGCGACAGGGCCGGAACCGCCAGACCCTTTGCCTCGAGAAGATCGGTCAGTTCGACGCCAGTGCCGCCGGAGTTGGTGATGATACCGACATTCCGGCCGCGCAAGGGCCGCTGCTTATCCAAAGAAGCCGCCACCTCGAGAAGCATCAACCCGTCTTCGACCACATGCACCCCGGCCTGCCGAAGCGCCGCGAAAGTGACGGCCACATCGCTGGTCAGGGCTGCAGTGTGGCTCGCGGCGGCGCGTTGGGCGCCAGGGTGGCGTCCCGTCTTCAGCACCACCACGGGCTTTTGCTCGGCGACCGCCGTTGCGACATCAAAGAGGCGGCGGCCATTCCCAATCGATTCAAGCAGCATGGCCACGACCTGCGTCTCCGGGTCCCGCCCCAAACATTCGAGCAGATCGGCTTCGTCGAGATCCGCCTTATTGCCGAGCGCCGCTATCTTGGCGAAGCCAGTGCCGTCTTCCGACGAGCGCGTGAACGCCGCCATGCCATAAGCGCCGCTCTGAGTGATTAGGGAAATGCCTCCACGGTTCGGCAGGCCAATGGACAGAGACGCGTTGAGGCCGCAGGCGGTATTGATCACACCGAAGCAATTCGGGCCAAGGACCCGAACGCCTCCTGCGGCTGCGGTTAGCACCACATTGCGCTGCCGCGCGACGCCCTCTGGCCCATTCTCGGCGAAGCCGCCGCTGATGACCACGGCGACAGGGACTCTGGCCACACAGCAATCCTCTACGAGGCCCGGAACCGTCTCAGGGGGCGTGACGATGATGGCCAAATCAACGGGCTCGGGCACCGCGGCAAGGCAGGGATAAGCCAGGCAGCCAAGGATCTCGGCGGCCGACGGGTGGATCGCGACGACCTCGCCTGCGAAGCCCGCCGCGACTGCTGTTAGATTGCGCAGAAACAATGCTCCGGCTTTGCCTGGGGATGCCGAAGCTCCGACAATGGCCACTCGCCGGGGCGTGAATAACGCTTCTTGCCAATTTATCACGACATAGCCTCGACAGCCGCGGTAAACAGGCTTGGGGTGCCACCCGTGTGGAGGAAGAGAACAGCGCTCATGCCGGCGTAGCGGCCTTCCGCGAGGAGGGCGCGGTAGCCCGCCATCGCTTTGCCCGTATAGATCGGATCGAGGAACACGGCTTCGCACCGTGCCATGAGGGCTATCGCGGCCTGGCCTCCTGGCGAAGGAATGCCGTATCCGCTGCCGAGGAAACGATCGTGGACAGTCACTTCGACATTGTGAAAGCCCACAGCACATTCGATCAGGCCGGCCGCTTCGGCAGCCAAGTTTTGGGCCCGCGCCAACGCTTCGGCTGCCGGGCGGCTGACCGTCACCGCCTCCAGTCGCCACTGTGCGCCAAACAGGGCCGTTCCCAAGAGCCATCCGGCCAGTGTTGCCGCCCCGCCCACGGCCATGATGACAGCCTGCGGTTCGATTCGAAGGTCCTCGCATTGAGCGAGAGTCTCGCGAACCGCCAAAACATGCGCAAGGGCGCCGAGGGCACAGGCGCCGCCACGGGGAATGGGATAGGGTTTGCCACCGTGCGCCAGAATATCGGCGGCGGCCGCCTCGATGCCACGATCAACCGAGGCCCGGTCAGAATCGCAGGTGAACCTTATCTCCGCTCCGAGCAGCCGTGTTAGCCAGTGGTTTCCCTCGATCCGAGCCGGTTCCGCGCCCCAATAGATAGCAACGCAGTGCAGTCCCGTGAGCGCCGTTACCCCCGCGCACGCCCGGACGTGGTTGGACAAGGGGCCGGCGCCGGTGACGAGTGTATCAGCGCCTTGGCACAGCGCACCGGCGACGATGAGATCCAGCGAGCGAACCTTATTGCCACCGAATGCCACTGGCAGAAGATCGTCACGCTTGAACCAGATCTGCGGTCCACCGAGCATCGCGGACAGACGTCGAGCTGGAGTAAGCGGCGTAGGGTCCGTAACTAGCGACAGCCGCGGAATCGTATTCAAGCGGGCTATCCAGTCATTCATCGCTCGCACTCCGTGAGTGCGTCCGCAGGACACGGTCAACCAACGCCTGACACTGCCCGGTCTGGGCATCGCTGATGAACAGATGATCAAGCTCCTGCTTCGTCAGGCAAGCGCAAATGTCTGGATCCTCCGCAATGACAGTACTAAAAGGCCGGCCTTCGCACCCCGCCGAGGTCGCCAGCCGTTGAACCAAACGTTGCGCCGTCTGCTTGCCAACGTGCGGGGCAAGGGCGAGCATCACACTTTCCGACAGCAGATAACCATCAGATGCCTCCAAGTTGGCGCGCATGCGGTCGGCGCATACTTCTAGCCCCTCAAGAAGGGATGCGAGCAAGGCAAGGGCCTTGCCCGCTGCCATGGTCAGCTCCGGCACCACATGCCATTCTACCTTCCAAGATCTGCCATCGCGCTCGTGGTCGTGAACGAGGCCCTCGGCAAGAAGCCCGGCATTGGCCCGCACCACGCGTGCCAGGGTTCCGATATGCTCGGCCACCTCCGGGTTACGCTTATGTGGCATCGTGATGCTGCCGATTCCTTCGGCCAGGTGCCGTTCGCGCAATTCTCCGATTTCGTCGCGCTGCAAATTATAAACTTCATGGCCGATCCGATCGGCGGTGCCCGTGGAGAGCACCAGCAGATGCGCCCATTCGGCGAGGATGTCCCGGCTCGCCGTCCACGAGATGTCTGGCTCGCGCAGACCGAGACGCTCGAAAAATTGCTTCTGTACGGCAAGCGCCTTCGGCCCCATGGCCGAAAGACTACCGACGCCACCACAAAGCTGACCGATGTCCAGCCGTTGAGCAGCCTCATCGAAGCGTTGCCGGTGGCGGCACAACTCGGCGAGCCAACCCGCAACCTTGAAGCCGAAGGTAATCCGCAGACCCTGCTGCCCGTGCGTCCGACCGGCCATGGGTGTGTCACGATGACGGCGGCACAGCTCGGCAGTCGCCGACGTTGCTCGCTCGAGGTCGGCTAGGAGCAGGCCTCGCGCCTCGCGCAGTGTCAGCATGAGCCACGTATCGGTAATATCTTGGACGGTAGCGCCGAAATAGAACCATTCTCCGCCAGTTCCCGAGCAGCGCCGGTTGATGGCGGCGATCAGGCCGGCTGTCGAGTGGTGGGTTGCTTCGTATCCTCTGCGACATTCAGCCAGAAAGGCGTCATCGATCTGGATCGACCGGCACGTCGCTTGAATATCCTTAGCGGCATCCGCCGGAATGATTCCCTGTTCAGCCTGCACGTCCGCCAGCAGGGCGAGCAGTTCGAGCCAGCGGCGTGTTCGTGGCCCGTCGGCGAACAAAGCCCGCATCTCGAGCGTAACCCACGCGCCGCCAAAAATTGCCGAACCGAAAGACCACTCTGTCATCAGGCATCCCCAGCGAACGACTCCGCCTCGGCGTGGAGGCGACGCAGGGCGGCCTCCCGGTGTGCACGCCGGACCTCGAAGTCCCGGCGATGCTGGCCAATAGTGTCGGCTAGTGCGTCTGCCATTGCGGCGACTTCTTCGGGGGCCGCGCCGCCGACGTCTGCCCGCGCCGAGATGCACGTGTCCAGATCGAGCGCTGCAGCGACAAGTTCATCGGTAACACCATCGGCGGAAAACCCTGCGGACCGCAGCCCATCGCCGACGTCATGCACGGTCACTTCGGCGAGCCTGCGCCCACTCTCTTCCAGCCCTCTGACAAGACGTCCAACAACCCCATGCGCCGCGCGATAATCGATTCCAGTTGCTAGCATCAGGCGCTCGGCGAGATCAGAAGCGCAAGTTGAGCGATCGTCCAAAAGAGCGAGGGCACGGGCCTGGTTAAAGCTGAGCCCCTCAACGCATTCGGCGGCCAAGGAGGCAATGTCGCCGGCAGAGCGCACCGCATCTGGCACGTCCTCATAGGTGAAAAGGCGATTGTCCACCTGACCTGAAGGTGTCCGGGATGCAGCAGCGATTCCTGCCTGCACGCCGATCAGCCGGTTGGCCGTGGCTCTGATGAAAGATAGCGCAAATGGATTGCGCTTTTGCGGCATGATCTTGCTGGCTCGCGCGTGACGGTCAGCCAATGTGACGAACCCGAATCCGGCCGACAAGAAGATCATTAGATCCTCCGCCAAGTGATCTAAATTCATGGCCACAGTCGCCGCGATAGCGGCGCCTTCGAGGGCAATATCGGCTTGCCACATTGCATCGCGAGCATGACGAACCGGCTGGCGAAAACCAAGCCTTTCGGAGAGCCTGTGGCGGTTCTGTGTTGTTACCGAGCCATTTGAACTGCCGATGCCAGCTGGGCATGCGTCGACCCGGTCGTAAATGGCAAGGACCCGATCGAGGTCGCGTAACATTGGCCAAGCAAATGACTGAAGGTAGTGGCCGAAGGTAGTTGGTTGAGCCGCCTGCAGATAGGTAAAATCGGGCATCAATGCAGCGCGATACTGCAAGGACGCAGCATTTAGGACCAAAGCCGCCCCCGCCAGTGCCTCGCCCAGACCCAAAAGTTCGTCGCAAAGTGCCAAATGATAGGCTGTTGTCAGCGCTTCACGCCGCGCCCTGGCCACGCCAAGCCAGCCAATCGCTGAGGTGCGTTCGGCGAGCCATGCTTCCCGATTGGTGTAGAGGTCCCCAAAAGCGGCAGTCGGCACGAATGAGGATGGTGTCTTATGGAGGGCGAGAAGGGCCGCGATTAAGGCACGGGCGTCGTCGTGCGGGATGATGCTCTGCTCGGCGAGGGTCATCGTATGTGCAAGATCGACCCAGCCGATCGCTTGGACCAGGTTCCGCTGTGCTTGCAGCTCGCGACTGAAGGCGAGGGCCGTCAAGCGTTCCGAGGGCGCCTCTGTCAGCCGCTCCCCAATCTCAAGGACGGGATCGGGGACCCAAACCCGATAAGCTGGCGCTAGCGCGTGCCGAAGGCGCCAAG
>JBKQRA010000165.1:0-5326 GCA_052144065.1 Methylovirgula sp.
CAGGTTCAGGCGCGCGGCGATCTCTTACAGCGCATGCGCCATTTCGAGCGAATGCGCGCGGCTCTCCATCGCGCAGGGGCCGGCGATGAGCGCAAAGGGCAGATCGGCGGCGAAGCTGACGGCCGTGCCGCCTTTCCCGACCGTGACAGCGCCCTGATGATCGACCGAGCGTGTCACACGACCTCGCTACACAAGCCGGCTCTGCTCGATCGCCGCGGCAATGAAGCTCGCAAACAGCGGATGCGGCTCGAAGGGACGCGACTTCAGCTCTGGATGATATTGCACGCCGATGAACCAGGGATGGTCGACCATTTCGACCGTCTCCGGCAACAGGCCGTCGGGCGAGAGGCCGGCGAAGATCATGCCCTTGTCTTCAAGCATCTCGCGGTAGTTCATGTTGACTTCATAGCGGTGGCGATGCCGCTCGGAAATCTCGGTGACGCCATAGATATTCGCGATCTTCGAGCCGGGCTTCAGATGCGCCGGAAAAGCGCCAAGCCGCATGGTGCCACCGAGATCGCCCTCTTCGGCGCGGATCTGCAATTCATTGCCGCGCATCCATTCGGTCATCAAGCCGATGACGGGCGAATCCGTCGGGCCGAATTCGGTCGAATTGGCGTCCTTGACGCCGGCGAGCGCCCGGGCAGCTTCGATGACCGCCATCTGCATGCCGAAGCAAATGCCGAAATACGGCACTTTGCGCTCGCGCGCGAAGCGGGCGGCGAGAATTTTTCCCTCAGCGCCGCGCTGCCCGAAACCGCCCGGCACCAATATGCCGTCGACATGTTCGAGACGCGGCGCCGGGTCGTTCTCCTCGAAGACTTCCGATTCGATCCAGTCGAGGTTGACCTTGACGCGATTGGCCATGCCGCCATGCGCCAGCGCCTCGATGAGCGACTTATAGGCGTCTTTCAGGCCTGTATATTTGCCGACGACGGCGATGGTGACTTCGCCTTCGGCATTGTGGACGCGCTCGGTCACGGCGTTCCAGCGACTCATGTCGGGCTTGGGTGCCGGCTCGATGCCGAAGGCCGCCAGAACCTCCTGATCGAGGCCGGCCGCATGATAGGCGCGCGGCACGTCATAGATCGAGCCGATGTCGCGCGCCTCGATCACGGCGCTTTCGCGCACATTGCAGAAAAGGCCGATCTTGCGGCGCTCGTCGCGGGAAATTTCGCGATCCGTGCGGCACAGAACGATATGCGGCTGAATGCCGATCGAGCGCAGCTCCTTGACCGAATGCTGCGTCGGCTTGGTCTTGAGCTCGCCAGCACTTGGAATATAGGGCAGCAGCGTCAGGTGAATGTAGATCGCATGGCCGCGCGGCAGCTCATTGCCGAGCTGGCGGATCGCCTCGAAGAACGGCAGGCCTTCGATGTCGCCGACCGTGCCGCCGATCTCGACCAGCACGAAATCGAAACCTTCATTGCCGCGCAGAACGAAATCTTTGATCTCATTCGTGACATGCGGAATGACCTGGACGGTCGCGCCGAGATAGTCGCCGCGGCGCTCCTTGGCGATGATCTCCTGATAGATCCGGCCTGTCGTGATGTTATCTTCGCGCACGGCCGGATGGCCGGTGAAACGCTCATAGTGGCCGAGATCGAGATCGGTCTCGGCGCCGTCGTCGGTAACGAAGACCTCGCCGTGCTGAAACGGCGACATCGTTCCGGGATCGATGTTGAGATAGGGGTCGAGCTTGCGCAGCCTGACCGTATATCCGCGGGCTTGTAGGAGAGCCCCGAGGGCCGCCGACGCAAGCCCTTTTCCCAAAGAGGAGACCACACCGCCGGTGATGAAAATATACCGCGCCATGGGCCCCGGGATGTATCCTGTTTTTCCGGCCTTGGGGAGCTTTTTTATCAGCTCCCCCAATTCATCCACACCGCATGTCTATTTGGCATGCCGATATGGAACGTCACAAAGCGCGCTCTGTTGAGCTTGTCCGCGGTGCGCTACGGCGAGCGCGGCGCTTGCGGACCGGCCGGCGGAGCGGCAGGTGCTCCAGCACCACTCTGGCGTTGCTGCTCGAGCTTCTTCAGCTGCTCCAAGAGGCCGTTGTCGCCGGCGGCGGGCTTTGCCGGCGTGCTGGCGCTCGGCGGCGTCACGCCCTGCAGGATCGATTTCGGCGCGCGTGTGTAGTTCGCCAGCATGGAGAGCGCGAGGCTCGTCGCAAAAAACAGCGCCGCGAGAATGGCCGTCGCGCGGGTCAGGACATTGGCCTGGCCCCGGCCGGTCATAAAGCCACCGCCGCCGCCGATGCCCAGCGCGCCGCCTTCGGACCGCTGCAACAGGACGACACCGACGAGAGCGATGACGACCATAAGGTGAATGACAATCAGAACCGTCTGCATGATTCGCTATGTGCCTGCGTTGAAAGCCGCCCGTCCCTTGCGCCCCTCGCTCTTATACTGCCGCAAGCGCCGTGACTAGCCGATCGGATATGTCAATCGAAACGGCGCTTGCGCGTCCTCTAGGTAGGGATTTGCGCAGCTATTCCCATTGAAATTCAGAGTATTGAAGTTGTTTCTTTCTATTAAAGATGAGCTTAGCAACACGTAGTTCTACGGATAGCTCGCATTTAAGGCACATAGACGGCCCCGATGGCCAAAAAATCTGCCGCCTTGAGGCTGCAGCCGCCGACCAGCGTGCCATCCACATTGGACACATGCAGCAGTTCCACCGCGTTGGCGGGCTTCACCGAGCCGCCATAGAGAAGCCGCACGACGTCTGCCCGATCGCCGATATGCCGGCGCAATTCGCTGCGCAGGAAATCGTGCATCTCGGCGACGTCCAGCGGTGTCGGCGTCAGCCCCGTCCCTATGGCCCAAACGGGCTCGTAGGCAATGGCGAGCCGCTCTACAGGCAGTTCTTGCGGCAGCGATCCGGCGAGCTCCGCGCCGACCTTGGGCAGCGCCACGCCCGCCTCTCTCTCACTCTGCGTCTCGCCGACACAGAGGATGACCGAGAGCCCGGCGCGAAACCCGGCCTCGGCCTTGGCCCGCACCAGCGCATCGCTCTCGCCATGATCGGCGCGCCGCTCGGAGTGGCCGACGATCACATAGGCGGCGCCGGCGTCCTTCAACATTTCAGCGGCGAGATCGCCGGTATGCGCGCCACCCGCCTTTTCGTGGCAATCCTGGCCGCCCAGCGCCAGTGCCGAACCCGCGCAGAGCTTGCCCGCCGCCATAAGCAGCGTCGCCGGGAGGCAAAGGACCGTGTCGGGCGCGGCACCTTTCCAATTGGCAATACCGTCGCGGACGGCGGCGACCTCGGCCAGATCGGCGGCAAGCCCGTTCATCTTCCAATTGCCGGCCAAAAGCGGCTTGCGTTCACCCGGCATCCGCGCCATCCCATGTTCCAACCGGCGCTTCCGTTAACATCGCCTGCTGCATTCGCAAAGGCGCGATCGGGTTCGACCAAGGTTAGCCACAAAGCAATCACACAAAGCGACCTCACCGGAAGCGACACATCTACCGCCGTTGCACGCCGCAACACCCCTCCCTATAGTCCGCGCCCGCTGCCTGCCTTCAGCGCGGGCCAAGGAGAACAATCATCATGCTCGGAGCCTTGCGCGCCGCTTCTCAGAATTGGCTCGGCCGCATCATCATGGGCGTCGTGGTGCTCGCATTCGTGTTCTGGGGCATCTATTGGGTCTTCGCCGACCCGTCGCATTTCTTTGGCGGCAATGATGTCGCGCGCGTCGGTTCCGAGACGATCAGCGTCGAGACTTTCCGCACCGCCTATCAGACCGAGCTGCAGCAATTGCAGCAAAGGGCGCGGCGCGCCATCACCAATGCCGAGGCGCAGCAGATGGGCGTCGACCGCGACGTTCTCTACCGGCTCATCAGCGATTCCATTCTCGATCAGGCCGCGAGCCGTTACGGGCTGGCGCTCTCCGACCACGATCTTGCCGAACAAATCTTGCAGGAGCCGGCCTTCAAAGGGCCTGACGGCAAATTCGACCGGCAGCAGTTCGAAGGCCGTCTGCAGGATATGGGGATGACCGAGGCGCGCTTCGTCTCGACGCAGCGCCACGCCTATCTGCGCCGCCAGATCATCACGGCTCTGACGCAAGGCATCGATATCCCGCATTCGATGACGGATGCGATCCATCGCTTCTACAATGAGACGCGCAGCGTGGATTATATCGTGCTGCCGCTGGCGAGCGTCGGCGCGATCCCACCGGCAACGGATGCGGAGCTGAAGAGCTATTATACGGCACATCAGGCGGACTATCGCACGCCCGAATATCGCAAGATCACGGTTCTCGCGCTGACGCTGCAGGGGCTCGCCAATCAGCTCGCCAAGACGCAGCCGATCAGCGAGGCCGACGTCAAGAAGCATTATGACGAGGTCAAAGCCGTCCGCTTCGCCGAGCCGGAGAAGCGCCACATCGAACAGATCGCCTTTCCCGATCAAGCTTCGGCCGAAGCCGCCGCCAAGAAGCTCACGGCCGGCGAAAGCTTCGATGCTTTGATCGCCGAGCGCAAATTGACGCCGAAAGATGTCGATCTCGGCACCGTCGCAAAGGACACGATTTTCGACAAGGCGATTGCCGACGCCGCCTTCGCGTTGCCGCAAGGCCAGGTCTCGGCGCCGGTGAAAGGCCAGTTCGGCTGGGTCTTGCTGCGCGTCGACAAGATCCTGCCGAGCGCGATCATCCCCTATGACAAGGTCGAGGTCGCGCTTCGCCAGGAGATGGGGATTCTGCGCGCCCATAAAGAAATCGCCAAACTCCACGATCAGATCGAGGATCAGCGCAACGCCGGCAAATCGCTGACGGAAGCGGCGAAGGCCGTGGGCTTGAGCGTGCGCACGATCGATGCGATCGATGCGCAGGGCAATGACAAATCCGGCCAGCCAGTCGCCGATCTCCCCGACGCGCAGGCCATGCTCAAGGCGGTCTTTGCCGCCGAGCCCGGCATCGATACGGAGCCAGTCTCCGTCGCCAATGGCGGCACGATCTGGTTCGAACTCGCAAGCGTCGACCCGGCGCATCTGCAGGGCTTCGACGAGGTGAAGAGCAAGGTCACGGCGGCCTGGACCGATGACGCCCGGACCAAGGCGCTCGCCGCCAAAGCCGTCGATTTCGTCAAGAAGCTCGACGGCGGCGAAACGCTGGCGGCGCTTGCGACCGAGACCAAGCTGCCCGTCCAGCATGCCGACGGCGTGAAGCGCTCCGGCGCGCCGAACCTGAGCCCGGACGAGATCACGCAGATCTTCAACCGCGCGGTCGGGGCGGCCGGCCCGGCGCCGGCCGCGACCGGGGATCGCGCCATCTTCAAGGTGACCGATGCCCAAGTTCCGCCGATCGACGCCCAAG
>JBKQRA010000166.1:0-11185 GCA_052144065.1 Methylovirgula sp.
GTTGAAATTCACTGGCGGTGACGCGGGTGGGGTCCATTTCAAAATCTCCATTTTATAAATTATAGATAAAATAGATATTTTTTCAAGGCATTTACGTGGCGAGAGGGGAACTGTAACGCGAACCGGGCCACCCGACGAGGAATGCGGTCATGCGCCGCGAGCGGCCGAGTCCGTTGCGACGATTGAAAGAAAGAGGTCCGACGAAATCGTCATTTCAAATCCCCTTGTTTAAATTCACCAGAACCAAGCTTGTTACGCAACGGTGCGTGGACGTCACGAGCGATACTCATATCCCCGTCGAGGCTTGCGTGATTTGCTTCGAACCTTGGCAGCCACACCAGCCATTTCTCAATACCGGTCGTGACCGGGTCATCTGTGATCTCGACAGTGGCGCGCACAAGTCTCACGCCGGGGCCAAAGCTCGCAGCGAGATTGTCCGGCTCAACTTCCTCGACGGTCGCGGGATCATTGATCTCACGAAAGCGCACCAAGAGCGGCAGTTTTTCAAACGGCACATCGGCCTTGACATGTTCCTGAATGACGCGTTCGAGTGAGTCACGCGTGACGCCCGCATTGGTGAAGGCACCCGTGGTGCGCGTGACAAATCCTGCAGGATCGCCGGCAAGCCAGCTGGCACGCCTGTCTTCATCGCCCCTCAAGAGCGCGAAGAGCACGCCGCGAGAGCCGAGGTCGACAGCGACCGCCTCGCCTCTCGTTGTTATCGTCCATCGGTGACCTCCCGTCAGGGCAACCAAATCGGGAAATCGTTCAGCGAGCCCCCACCAATTCGTCTCGACCACGGACGAGCCGTTGACTAATTGTCCGTTATTATCAACAGTTAACGTCAGCCGATAACGCAGTGTGATGGGTGCGAGCGCATACCAACAGAACCAGACAAATCCGGCTGCGATCAGTGCGAACGAAGTTAGCACAACGCGTCGCTTCACGCCGCGGTACTCCCGGCTACGGCGCACGCCATTTTGCGTCCTCTATTGCGGATTTTCGAGGCTCAGCGTTTCGGACGCTTCGTCATAGGCGAAAAGTTCGCCATAGCGGCCCCAGTTGATGACGCTTTTGAGCGTCCGTTCGGCATAATCATCCGACATATAATCCTCGAGCTCCTCGAGGAAACGCGCCGAGCGTGCCCAATGCGACGGGCGCTCGTCGAGCACCATTTTGATGCGCGCGACAAGCGGCACATAGGCGAGGAGATGATCGCCGAAGAGCTTCTTGCGCACGTCGACTTCGGCCTCGGCAAAGCGCAGCCCGGACTGGGTGAGCTTGATGTCGCCTTCCTCGATCTCGGCAAAGCGCATGAGCTGCAGCGTCTCCGCGACCGGGAAGAGATCGTCGATCGCCATGGTGAGATCGTCGGCGAGAGCGGGCAGATCGGCCCGGCCCTTATAGGGCAGGCCTGCCACCGTCTCCATCATGCCGGCGAGAAGGTTCGTCGAGACATCGGGCAGCGCCATGCCGAGACCCATTCCGGGGAAGGCGCCTTCGCGGCCGGGCGCCGGCGCCGGACGGCGCGTCATCAGCGCATAGATCTTGTCGACGAGCTGGCGGAATTCCGGATCGAGACGATTGCGCGGATGCTGCAGCGTCACATTGATCTCCGCCGCGATGCGGCCGGGATTGGACGAGAGCACGACGATGCGATTGCACATCAGCACCGCCTCTTCAATGTTATGGGTGACCATGAGGATCGATTTGATCGGCATGCGGCCTTCGACCCAGAGGTCGAGAAGGTCGGTACGCAGCGTTTCTGCGGTCAGTACGTCGAGCGCCGAAAAGGGCTCGTCCATCAGCAAGAGATTGGGGTTGACAACGAGGGCGCGGGCAAAGCCCACGCGCTGGCGCATGCCGCCTGAAAGCTCCTTCGGAAATGCCGATTCAAAGCCGTCGAGACCGATGAGGTCGATCGCTTTCAGCGCGCGCGGCCGCGACTCGGCCTCGGAAATCTTTTTGGCGCGCAGCCCGAGCTCCACATTGGCGAGCACCGAAAGCCAAGGGAAGAGAGCGGCGCTTTGGAACACCATGGCTACGCCTTCGACCGGGCCATCGACGGGTTGGCCGTGAAAGCGGACATCGCCTTCGGCCGGCGCGACGAGGCCGGAGATGATCCGCAACAGCGAAGACTTGCCGCAGCCCGAACGGCCGAGCAGGGCGACGATCTCGCCTTCGTTGAGGGTCAGCGAGACATGATCGAGGACGAGCGCGCCTTCTTCGCCCGAGCCGGTGCGATAGCGCTGGCAGACGTCCTTGATTTCGAGCAGGGGCTTGGTGGTGACATCGAGCATGAAAGACCTCATTCCAAGCGATAGCGGCGTTCTGCCAGCCGCGCGAGAGGGCGCCACAAGAGCCGGTTGAAGAAGATGACGAAGACCGACATCACCGCAACGCCGAGCACGATGCGGGGATAGTCTCCGCTCGCGGTCGCTTGCGCGATATAGGCGCCGATGCCGTGGGCGGAGACGGTATCATTGCCCCATTTCACATATTCGGCGACGATCGCGGCGTTCCATGAGCCGCCCGACGCCGTCAATGCGCCGGTCACATAGGCCGGAAAGATGCCGGGCAGCATCACCTTCGTCCACCAATCGAAGCCGCCGACGCGAAACGTGCCCGCGACTTCCTTCAGATCGTTCGGAAACGCTGTGGCGCCGCCGATGACGTTGAAGAGAATGTACCATTGCGTGCCGAAGACAATGAGGAAGCTTAGCCAGATGTCCGGGTTGAGCGAGAACCGCAAGATCAAGACGACGGCGATTGGAAAGATGACGTTGGCCGGGAAGGCGGCGAGGAATTGCGCCAGTGGCTGGATCTTTTCGGCAAGGCGCGGGCGCAGCCCGATCAACACGCCGATCGGCACCCAGACGAGCGAGGCGAGCGCCATCAGCGCGATCACGCGGATCATGGTGAAGAAAGTGAATTCGACGGCTTGCCCGAAATCCGCGAGCGTCAATTTCTCGCTGACAAAATGATAGATCTGCCAGATACCCCAAAGGGCGGCGCCGCCGGCGATCATAATCCAAACCGCGTCCCAAAGCCGCGCCTTGAAGAAATCCTCCTCGCGCTTGGCGGGGCCGAGGCGGAACGGCAGATCGAGTCGCAACAGGGCGAGCCGATCGAAGAACTGCGCCGGCACCGCCGAGAGCTTGCGCAGCCAATGGGTGCGGCGAAACATCTGGAGAATCCAGGATCGCGGCTCTTCTTCGCCGGACGACAATTCGATGCGAAAGCGCCCGGAAAATGTCGCGAGCGGCCGGAACAGCAATTGATCATAGATGATGATGACGACGAGCATCGCCACGATCGCCGCGAAGACGGCATCGATGCGGCGGTTGTCGATCGCGACGGCAAGATAGGAGCCGATGCCTGGCAGTTTGATCGTCGTGTCGCCGACCGAGATTGCTTCGGAGGCGACGACGAAGAACCAGCCGCCCGACATGGACATCATCATGTTCCAGATGAGGCCGGGAACGGCATAAGGCGTCTCGAGCTGCCAGAATTTCTGCCAGGGCGAGAGATGGAAACTGTCGGCCACTTCATTCAGCTCGCGCGGCACGGTTCGCAGCGACTGATAGAAGGAGAAGGCCATGTTCCAGGCCTGGCTCGTGAAGATGGCGAAGACCGCCGCGCATTCGGCGCCGAGCGTCGAGCCGGGAAAAAGCCCTAGGAAGAATGTGACGGTAAAGGACAGAAAGCCAAGAATCGGCACCGACTGGAGGACGTCGAGCACCGGGATCAGCACCCGTTCCGCGCGTGCGCTCTTCGCCGCCCAGGTCGCATAAGTGAATGTAAAGAGCAGCGATGCGGCCATGGCCGCGAGCATCCGCAGCGTGGTGCGCAGCGCGTAGCCCGGCAACTGCCAATAGTCGAGCGAGATGGCCATCGCCTGCGGTGCAGTGATCGGCAAGGTCATCGCATGCGAGGCGCGCACGACCGCGATGAAGCCGGCAAAGATCACCGCCATCGCAACGACATCGTAATGATTGGGCAGGCTCCTGCGGCCGAGGGCCGCGAGGGCGATTACTCTTGATTGCATGGGGCGATACGGCGGCGTTGGAGGTCTGCTCGCTCTTCTCACCAATCCGCATGACATTCAAGTGACGTGATCGCTGTCCTGACCGACTTACCTCTACCGTTTCCTTGGAAAGCGCGGTTTGTCGCAGTGGGCAGATAGCGAGCGTCCCTTCAGCCTCCGTTCAGCCTCAAACACATTTCATGTGATCGATAGAGGTGACGACTCACATGCAGACAAAATTCAAAAAAATATCCTCCAGAATCGTCCTTGTAGCTGCGCTGTTCATTTTGCCGGTCACAGGATGGGCACAGACCCCGGCGCGGCTCGCGCTGGTCATCGGAAATGCGCATTATGCGAGCGCGCCGCTCGCGACGCCCGCCAATGATGCGGGCCTTGTCGCGCAGACGCTGCAGGCGGCGGGCTTCGATGTGACGGCGGCCGCCGATCTCAGCCTCGACGAGCTGCGGCGCGCCTTTCAGGATTTTCTCGCCAAGGCGCAAAACGCCGGGCCCAACCCTGTGCTCTTCGTCTATCTGGCGGGGCGTGGCGTCCAATATAATGGCGATAACTTTTTCTTGCCCGTCGATGCCGCGATCAGCCGGGGCACCGATGTGCCGCTCGCGGCTTTGCGGCTTTCCGATTATCTGCAGGCGCTCGGCGCCATACCGGCGCAGGCGCGCATCTTCGTTCTCGATGCAGCGCGGCCAAACGATTTGGCCAAGGCCGACCCGAACAGCCAGCTTGCCGGCGGTCTCGCGCTGATCGATCCGGGACCCGGATCGCTCTATGCGTTCAATGCGGCACCGGGAATGGTCGCGCCGGATGAGCCGAGTCCCTATGGCACCTATGCCAAGGCGCTGGCCGAGATGATGCAGCAGGGTCTGCCGCTCAATCAGGTCTTCGCGCTCACGCGCGTTCGCGTCAACGAATTGACGAGAGGCGCGGTCGTCCCCTGGGATGAATCCCGCATCGCCGGCAGTTTCGCCTTCTTCGCGAGCGCGCCCAATCCGCCGGCTCAGCTGTGGTCTTATGAGAAGAAGCCGTTGAGCGACTTTTCTTCCGCCGAGGCCTATGCGGTCGTCGTCGAGCGCGACACCATCTCCGGCTATGAAGAATTCCTTGCCGCCTATCCGCGCGATCCGCTGGCGGCACGGGTGCGGGCGCTGCTCGCGGCGCGGCGCGAGGCGCTGAGCTGGCGGCGCGCCTATACTGCGGATACGCCCGACGCCTATTGGAGCTATATGCGCCGCTACCCACGTGGCCCGCATTTTTGGGACGCGCGCCGCAGGCTGATCATCCTGCATGCGGCAGAGCAGCCTCCGGCGCATTTCGACGTCTATGACTTTGGCGGCCTGCCGCCGCCGCCCGATTACGAATATGAGGTAGTCGACCGGCCGGTCATCATCTTCGACGAATCCGATTACGCCCCGCCGCCGCCGGCGCCAGTCTTCATCGTGCCGCCGCAGCCAGAACGCTTCCGGCGCCTGCCGCCGCCGCCGGCGGCACAGCGCGGCTTTGTGCCGATGCCGGCCTCCGCCGGTGCGCCGCAAGGTCAGCCCGCGGGGCATCAAGGCAATGTTGCGCAGCCGAATTTCGGTCAGCAGGGCGGCGCAGGGCACCACGGTGCAACTCCGCAAAGTGGAGCTCCGCAAGGAGGGGCGCCGCAGCCCGCAAGCCCGCAAGGAAATCCGCGCGCCGGGCATCCGCAAGGGGGACCCAATGCAAATCCCAATGCGGCTGCACCAACTCCGGTCCCTGGTGCCGCTCCTAATGGAACGCCGCCGCAGGGTGCGCCTGAAGGTGGCCCACATGTTGGGCCTCATGGCGGATCGCAGGGCAGCCCGGCTGGTGCCAAGCCCGCTGTCGTAACACCCATTGCGCCGCCTGCGCATCCGGCCGCGCCAGCCAATCTGCCCGCAGTCAATCCGCCCGTGGCAAAGCCGGCAGTGATAACGCCCGCGCCGACGCCTGCAAAGCCGCAGAGCATTACACCTGCGCATCCGGCGCGCGTTATTCCGCCAGCCGCTGCGCCGGCAAAGCCGCAGAGCGCACCGGCGGTGCACCCGCAGGAGGCTGCGCCCAAACCGGTTCCGCCGCATCCGGCCGAGCCCCATGTCGCGCCGTTGCAGCATGTTGCACCGCCGCCACCTCCGGCAGCGCATGCGGCACCTCCGCCGCCGGTTGTTCATGCGGCGCCTCCGCCGCCCAAGCCTGAGCCGAAGCCTGAGGCGCATCCCGCGCCTCCGCCTGCGATGGCCGCGAAGATCCCACCGAAGCCGGCGCCAAAGCCCGGCGCCAAGCCCGAAGAACATAAGGGCGATCAAAAATGATCAAATGAGGCTTGCTGCGCGCGCGCTCTAGCTGTGCAATAGCGCTGGACCCACTTAGGTAATTTACCTATTGTGGAATGTTAGCCGGCATAGTTGCAGCGGTAGACCAGCATGGGGCGCGCGAGGAAGCACAATGAAGCAGCGCGCCGGCGTTGACGCCGGGATCGGGTTGTCACGGCTTCAAGGCCTGGAAATCGAGGCGATCGCCACCGATGGGTCGCGTGCCGCCACGCCGGCATCCTCCGCCGCGCGCCTCGACTCGGCGCGCCGTCGTGTCGACGGCGGCTGGCGGACGCCGCATCCTGTGCCGACTTATGCGGCGCTCGATCTCGGCACCAACAATTGCCGGCTGCTGATCGCGCGGCCGGCTTTCCGCGAGCCGACGCCCTGCGGCTTCAAGATCATCGACAGTTTTTCCCGCATCGTACGGCTCGGCGAAGGCCTGACGCAGACCGGCCGGTTGGGCGAAGCCGCCATTGAGCGGACGCTCGAGGCGCTGGCGGTCTGCAAGGACAAGATGCACGCACGCAATGTCACGCGGGCGCGTCTCATCGCGACGGAAGCCTGTCGCGCTGCTGAAAACGGCGCAGAATTCGTCGCCCGCGTGCGCGAGGGCCTCGGCCTCGATCTCGAAATCGTCGATCGCGAGACCGAAGCGCAGCTCGCGGCGACAGGCTGCGCCTCGCTCGCCGACACATCAGCCGAAAGCGTGCTCCTCTTCGACATCGGCGGCGGCTCTTCGGAAGTGATCTGGCTCGATCGCGGTGGCACTCAGGCACCGGCACCCGACAATGCGCTGCGCGAGCGCATCCGGCTTTGGGTGTCCTTAAAACTCGGCGTCGTTTCGCTGGCGGAAAAATTCGGCGGCATCGAAGTTACTGACCATGTCTTCGACTCCATGGTCGATTACGTGACTCGCGAGCTTGAGGAGTTCACCGCGCAGGCCGAGCGGCTTGGTCGCTGCGGCCGCTTTCACCTGCTTGGCACATCCGGCACGGTGACGACGATAGCCGGCATCTTTCTCAATCTCGCGCGCTATGATCGCCGCCGCGTCGACGGGCTCTGGATGAGCGATGAAGATGTCGGCCGGACAGTCGAGCGTCTGCGCAAGATGAGCTATCACGAGCGCGTCGCCAACGGCTGCATCGGGCCGGAACGCGCCGATCTCGTGCTCGCCGGCTGCGCCATTCTCGAAGCGATCCGCCGTGCCTTTCCAGCCGAGCGCGTCCGCATCGCCGACCGCGGCCTGCGCGAAGGGATCTTGCTGCAGATGATGCAGGCCGATCGCGCCAAAGGTTGGACCGGTCCAAGATGACACAAGGCGAATCCGGCCGCGAGGGCGGCCGTTCGTTGAAGGCACGGGTGAAGACGGCGCGCAGCCGCACGCTCTCCTCGACGCTTTGGCTGGAGCGCCAGCTCAACGATCCCTATGTGACGCGGGCGAAGCGCGAGGGCTATCGCTCGCGCGCCGCCTTCAAACTCCTCGAAATCGATGCGCGCGCGCATATTCTGAAACATGGCCAGAAGGTCGTCGACCTCGGCGCCGCGCCCGGCGGCTGGTCGCAGGTGGCGGCGCAAAAGATCGGCTTGGGCAAGACCGGCGCATCGCCCAGCAAGGCGAAGATCTTTGCGATCGATCTGCTGCCGATGGTGCCGATCCCCGGCGTCGAATTCCGCCAGCTCGATTTTCTCGATCCGAAGGCGCCGGAGCTTTTGATGGACTGGCTCGGCGGCCCCGCCGATGTCGTCTTATCCGACATGGCCGCCAATGCGACGGGGCACAAGAAGACCGATCAGCTGCGCATTATCGGGCTCGTCGAGCTCGCCGCCGAATTCGCCTGCGAGATTTTGGCGCCGGGCGGGGCGTTTCTCGCGAAGGTGCTGCAAGGCGGGACGGATGCCGCGCTGCTGGCGCGGCTGAAGCGCGATTTCGCGCAGGTGAAGCACATCAAGCCGCCGGCGAGCCGGGCGGACTCCGCCGAGCTTTATATGCTGGCGACGGGGTTTCGCGGATCGAAACGCCATGAACCCGTCGACGGCGAAAACTAGTCAGCAAAGTGTCGTAAACACCGAGCCGGCAGTTTGATTGTGGGCACCCCTTGTGGCCTTGTCGTCGCCGGTGCAATTTCCGCTCAGACGCTTGGGGTAACGTCATGAAAGCAACGACATTGGGCCTATCGCTGCTCGCTGGAGCGGCGCTCGTCGAGACGGCGCTTATTCCCGGTCTCGTCATCGGCGGCACCGCTGTGGTGGCCTCGAAGCTCTTCTCGCAATTCAAGCCGAAAGGGCAGCGGCGTCCACGATCATCGACCATAAAAGCCGCGTCTGTCGCTTCAAAAGCCGCGCGTGTCGTTTCGGCCGCTGCACCTCAGACGCCTGAGGCCAAACCGCCGCTGGTCGCTGCCCCGACCTTCGCGGTGAAAGAGGCGATCATCAAGACGATCACCTTCCGGATGATTGCCACGAGTCTGGATTTTACCGCGAATATGCTCGTGATTGGCGATTTCACCACGGCCGCGAGCCTGTCCGCTTTCGGCCTCGTCGCCGCGCCGTTCTTCTACTTTGGCCATGAATTATTCTGGGCCAAGCTTGCTCCCGCGGGCACGAAAGTCGATATCGGTGAGCTTGTGATGCCTCGGAGCAAGACGTCGCAACGCACCGGACACGGATTGGTTTTGAACCGCGCCTTGGCCAAGACAATCACCTATGAGGTCGTCGCCGTGACGGTGGATTTCAGCGCCAATTTTATAGCGACAGGCGATGTCGCTGCCGCATCGGTGCTGACGGTCTTCGCACTCATCGTCAGTCCTTTCATCTATTACGGCCATGAGAAGGCTTGGGGCTATTTTGGCGCACTCAAGCGTGGCAAAGACGATTCTGGCGTGCCGCATACTGAACAACGATCGCGGGCGCTTCTGCTCGCCGCTACGTGATTGATTGAATTCGCCGCAGCGCAGCCCGCCGGCGAGCCGGGCCGGCTCTGCCGAGCTTTATATGCTGGCGACAGGGTCTCGCAGGCGGAAGGATGCAGCGGCTTCCGGTCACGACAACGCAGTATAGCGTCTCTGAATATCGTGTGGGAATTCGCTGCATTTATGATTGAATCTTTGCACTTTGAAGGTTCGTTCTTTTGGAAACCTGACAAAAGCAGGAGGATCAGTGGACTTCGAATCGAGGCTTGCCGCCTACATCGCGTCGCAGATTGGAAGCGTACCCGAGCAGAATAAATTCCTTCGAAGATCTAAAGAGTTTTATTGGACCCTCGCTCGTCTCACGCGTTTCGAGCGGTGGCGAGACAATCTGTTTCCAAGGCACCCGAAGCCATGGGCGCCGCCAAGCTTTGCAAATGCCAACAATGCAGCGGAGCGGCCACGTGTGCTCGTTGATGTGACGGCGACTTACCGCAGCGGCGAGCGGACCGGCATTCAGCGTGTTGTGCGGGAGATAGCGAACCACGCCTTTGAGAAGGGGGACGCGCTACCCGTTTTGATTAAGAATGGACATCTCTTTGCCCTTTATAAGCATCCATTGGTCGAGGCCCCTATTGAGGTTTCTCCTGGTGATAAGTTTCTGATGCTTGATGCCACCTGGGGCCTTGTTGACGAATATATTCCAATCATGCAGCGTGTGCGCGAAGCTAAGGGCCAGAACGTCGTTGGATTGCACGACATTATTCCCTTTCTATACCCAGCGTTTGTAACGCCTGAAGGATTGGTGGCGTTTCAGGATTGGTTTGAGCGAGTGGCTCTCACCGCTGATGCTATTGTTTGTGTCTCGCGTTGGAGCGCTGCGAGTTTCATCGACTATGTGACAAAACACAGTTGTCCACGCAAGACTGATTTGCCGGTAGGTTGGTGGCGTCTCGGCGCTGATTTTGAAAGCCGGTCACGCAAATTGCCGTCGTTGAGGGCATTTATGACTGCTGCCGGAAATTCGCCGTTGTTTTTAAGCGTCGGAACCCTCGATCTGCGCAAAGGCCATTCCGTCGTGCTCGATGCTTTCGAACGATTGTGGGAGCAGGGAATTGATGCGCGATTTGTAATTATAGGAAAGGCCGGCTGGCAAAGCTCGAAGTTAGAGCGCAGATTAAAGCATCATCGGGAATGGGGGCGACGCCTGTCCTGGTTCGAACATGCGGGCGACTCTGATGTTCTGTATTTTTATAAGCGCGCTCGCGCGTTGATCTTCAGTTCGATTGCCGAGGGCTTTGGACTTCCGCTTGTCGAAGCCAGTTTTTACGGCCTCCCGGTGATTGTCAGTGACATGCCGAATTTTCGGGAATTATGCGGCGAGTCTGCCGACTATTTCGAGCCGCTCAATGATGAAGATCTAGCCCGGGTTATCAAGGTTACAATTGAGCGTCCTAAGATAAAATCGATCAATCCAATTTACACTTGGCGGCAATCGACCGAGCTATTGCTCGATATGGTGACAAAAGGAACGTATCAGACGCACGCTTGACAAGGGCCGCGCCGGAAAATGGAATATGCCGATTATCGGTGCAGTGAAAGGCGATCTTTCGAGGAGATTGAAAAAATTGGCGACCTTCAAGAAATCAGCGAAAGCGAAAAGAGCAAATGTCAAAGTGTTGCTTGAGCCGATCATGCGTGACGATAAAACGATCGCGGTTCGCGTAACGTCGATCGGAATCGGAGACTGCGGCGCCATAGACGTTAAATCGACCGCGCCAGATGATCCTGACATCCGCTGAATTCGCCCGCAAGATCCGGAGCCGGATCCCTGCGGCTGATCGGCCTCGCGCGGCATAATAATTCGATAATGTGACCAGCAGACTCAATCAAACCAATATTTGCAGGTGCTGCAATCC
>JBKQRA010000167.1:0-9232 GCA_052144065.1 Methylovirgula sp.
GGCGAAGCCGGCAATGGGGACCTCCCCAGCAGTGCCATCAAAAAGCAGGTGAAACGGACCCGCCGAACGGCTCATCGCTGTCGTCAACGGCGCTTCACGAGCGAAGACGTGCTCATATTGGGTGGGAAAATGGCCGTTTTGCGTTGGCAGGACATTATATTCCCCCATTTCCGCAATTTCGGCGCCGGCAGCGCCACACGCACTCACGTCAGGTCTGCCCAGGCCGCAATTTGTAGAAGACGTGATGGCCGATCACGTCCATGCGTTTGAGCCGTCGTGCCCAATAAGGCCGCACATAATCAGCATGATAATGCGTCGCGGCGCCGACATCGGCGAGATAGGTCTTGCCGTCTGTGACCTCCTCGGCGATTCGCTCCGCCTGATGCCACGCGTCTTGCTCGGTTATGCGCAGCGACCGGCCTTCGCAGGCAAAGGAAAATTGGCAGGCGTGATAATGGCTGCGATTCTGGAACACCACGCCGCAGATCGACGCCGGATAGAGCCCGCTCGAGACGCGATTCAAAACGACTTGCGCGACTGCCGCCTGCCCTTCTTCGGGCTCGCCGCGCGCTTCGAAATAGATCGCCTCGGCGAGACAATGTTTTTCCCGCGCCGATTGGTCCTGCCCGATCAGCGCCGCATAATTCGGCCGATCCGACGGCACGGCAACCGACGTATCCTTCGGCAGGCCGGCGGCGGCATAGACTTCGACCGGCGTCGCGTCGGCGGGCGCCGGTGTCGCGGAGGCAAGCCCCACCGCGCGCGGCACGGCCGGCGTCGCACCCTGCATCAGCCGCTCATTGATGGCGGCCGGCCGCATGGTAATGAGCGACAGACCCTGATGCGGCGAGGCATCGGCGCTCGTATGCGTCGTCGTCGGGTTTTCGCCTTCCGCCCAAGGCATGAAATGCGCGACGCTGTCTGGGCCCGCCACATCGCCTTCCGTCGTCGAGAAGGCGCCCATCGGCCATCGGTCGTCATGGGTGAAGAGCAAATCCGCATTGAGCATTTGCGTGTAGCCGCCGCGGCGGCGGAGCTGGCTGTCGAAGGTCGGACGCAATCCGACGACCGGATCGCCTTTCTGGCTGCGATCGATCTGCGGCATCATATGCGCCAGAGTGCTTGGCAAATTTTTCTTCAGAACGATGCGCGGCTCGGTTTCGTCGGGCAGCCGCTTGAAGTCTTCCGGCGCGCCGATCACAAGGCGCGCTTCCTCGACTGCAGCCGCCGGCTTGCCGCGCAAAAATCCCATGGCCATGGGATCGAGGCCCGAAGGGATAAGATCGTTCGGCCTGATGACCGCCTGAATATTGAGCGGTGCGATCGAGGCGCCGAAGCTCATGTCCTGGCCAGCATCGGCGGACATGGAGACGACGAGGCCGACTCCCAGGCACCAGGGCGCTACGACGCCCATGACCCAACTGATGCGGAACAGACCCAAATGCACGCCCCACCCTACGCGCACGATGGTGATGTGCCTCAAAGGTCACAGGTTCTAACGCATCGCCGCCTCTCGATGGTTATCGCGGTTTAAGCTTGAAGAGGCGTTACCCGAAGCTTGCTACATCGGTGCCAGAATGAACCAATCAAAGTAACGCTTAATTAATCACCCTACGACGCAGTTAAATTGTTTGCCTGAGCAGGAAACTAACCAGGCGCTCCGCGGATTGGCCTAGGGAGGCGGCCTTCATGCCGCTTTGCCAGCTTGTCTATTTCAGCGAAAACCAGATCAACTCGCAAAGGGATTCGCTGCTCAGCCCAGCTGTCCGACATTCAGCAGGCTTCGACCCGCAACAACGCCGCTCCAGCGCCTCTTGCGTTTCATCATCGATGTCGGCGAGACCGGCCTGCCGCGCATGCCGGCCTCGACGATCGCGTGAGGCTACGACGATCGCGTGAGGCTACGACTTCGCCTTATGCGCGAGCGCGGCCTGCGCCGCGGCGAGCCGTGCGATCGGCACGCGGAAGGGCGAGCAGGACACATAGGTGAGGCCGACCTTCTCGAAGAAACCGATCGACGCCGGGTCGCCGCCATGCTCGCCGCAGATCCCGAGCTTGATGTCGGGACGCGTCTTGCGGCCGCGTTCGATGCCGATTTCGACGAGCTCGCCGACACCCTCTTGATCGATCGAAATGAAGGGATCTTCCGCGAGAATGCCGCGCGACGTGTAGACGCCGAGGAAGGAGCCGGCATCATCGCGCGAAATGCCGAGACCCGTCTGGGTAAGGTCATTGGTGCCGAAGGAGAAGAATTCGGCGGTCTCCGCGATCTTGTCGGCCTGCAGGCACGCGCGGGGTAATTCAATCATAGTTCCCACGCTGTAAGGTATTGTCTCGCCTGTCTCCTTGGTGACGGCCGCCGCCATCGCATCGATATTCTCTTTGATGAGATCGAGCTCTTTTTTCGTTACGATGAGCGGCACCATGATTTCCGGATAAGGCATGGTGCCGGTCTTCTTCTTGGCTTCGACGGCGCCTTCGAAGATCGCACGAGCCTGCATTTCGGCGATTTCCGGAAAGGCGATGGCGAGGCGGCAGCCGCGGAAGCCGAGCATCGGATTGAATTCATGCAGTTCGGCAGCGCGGCGCTCGAGCTTGTCGGCGGCGACACCCATCGCGGTCGCGACTTCATCGATCTCGGCACGCGTATGCGGCAGGAATTCATGCAGCGGCGGGTCGAGCAGCCTGATCGTCACCGGCAGTCCGGCCATGATCTCGAAGAGCGCGGCGAAGTCGCCCCGCTGATACGGCAGCAGCTTGGCAAGCGCCGCGCGGCGGCCTTCCACATCATCGGCGAGGATCATCTCTCGCACCGCGACGATACGATCCGCCTCGAAGAACATATGTTCGGTGCGGCAGAGGCCAATTCCCTCGGCGCCGAATTTGCGCGCTGTTATCGCATCGGCTTCGGTCTCGGCATTGGCGCGCACGCCCATCCGGCGTACGGCATCGGCCCATTCCATGATCGTTGCGAAATCGCCGGAGAGTTCCGGCTGCAGCATCGGCACGACGCCTTCGAGAACCTGACCCAGACTGCCGTCGAGTGTGATGACATCGCCGGCCTTGAACGTCTTGCCGGCGACGCTCATCGTGCCCTTTTCGTAATCGACGCGCAGCGAGCCGGCGCCCGAGACGCACGGCTTGCCCATGCCACGCGCGACGACCGCCGCATGCGAGGTCATGCCACCACGGGTCGTGAGAATTCCTTGCGCCGCGTGCATGCCGTGAATGTCTTCGGGGCTGGTTTCGACGCGCACCAGAATGACCTTATGGCCGGCATGCTTGAGCTGCTCGGCTTCATCGGAACTGAAGACGATCTCGCCGCAGGCGGCGCCCGGCGACGCGGGAAGCCCGTTGGCGATGATCTTGCGCTCGGCGTTCGGATCGAGCGTCGGATGCAGCAGCTGATCGAGCGAGCCCGGATCGATGCGGGCCACCGCATCGTCATGGCTGATCAGACCGTCCTGCGCCATCTCGACCGCCATGCGCAAAGCTGCCTTCGCCGTGCGCTTGCCATTGCGGGTCTGCAGCATCCAGAGTTTGCCGCGCTCGACGGTGAACTCCATGTCCTGCATGTCGCGATAATGTTTTTCGAGGAGCTGGGTGATGCGGCAAAAATCCGCGAAGACTTCCGGCAGCGCCTTTTCCATCGATGGCTTGTCGGAGACTGCCTCTATGCGCGCCGCCTCGGTGATATTCTGCGGCGTGCGAATGCCGGCGACGACATCTTCGCCCTGCGCATTGATGAGGAATTCGCCGTAAAGCTCGCGCGCTCCGGTCGAGGGATTGCGGGTGAAGGCGACGCCAGTCGCAGAGGTCTCGCCCATATTGCCGAAGACCATCGCCTGGACGGTCACCGCGGTGCCCCAGCTCTCCGGAATATCGTTCAGACGGCGATAGGTGATCGCGCGCTGATTCATCCAAGAGCCGAAGACGGCGCTGATCGCGCCCCACAGCTGCTCATTGGGATCTTGCGGAAACGGCGCGCCGCGCACCGCTTCGACCTTCGCCTTATAGGCGCGGATCAGCCCTTGCCAATCCTCCGCCGAGAGTTCGGTATCGAGCAGGAGGCCCTTGCTCTCCTTGAACTGCTCGAGGATCTCCTCGAAGAGATGATGCTCCACGCCGAGCACGACATCCGAATACATCTGGATGAAGCGGCGATAAGAATCATAGGCGAAGCGCGCATCATTGGCGTTCTTGGCCAGCGCCTCGACGGTCACATCGTTGAGACCGAGGTTCAAAACGGTATCCATCATGCCCGGCATCGAGGCGCGCGCGCCGGAGCGGACCGAGACCAGAAGCGGATGCGTCTGATCGCCGAAGCCGCGGTCCGTGAGCTTGCCGACATGGACGAGCGCCGCCTCGACCTCCGGCTTCAGCTCGGGCGGATAGTTTTTGCCATTGGCGTAGAAGAACGAGCAGACTTCGGTCGTGATGGTGAAACCAGGCGGCACCGGCAGGCCGAGATTGGCCATCTCGGCCAGATTGGCACCCTTGCCGCCAAGGAGATCGCGCATCCGGCTACCGCCTTCCGCCTTGCCGTCCCCAAAGGTATAGACCCATTTCGCCATGTGATTTCGTCCTTGATCGCCGGCCGGCCATTACCATTGCAGTGCCGCGATGAAACGGCCGCGGTGCGGCCGCCAGCCAGCTTTGCCATAACAAAAGTCAGAACGGCAATCCGTGCGAAGGGTTGCCTAAGGATAGAGAAGTCTTGTCGCCTGTCAGAGATGCGCGCGCAGGCGCAGGCCGAGGACGATCCAGCTGCCGCCCCAGAACATGAGATCGAGGCCCAGCAAGAGGCCGAGCACGATGAAGCTATTAGTAGGCCAGCCGATCAAAATGATGCCGCCGAACACGAAAGTGACCGTGCCGGCGAGGATCGACGGCCAGCGGACGCCCTTGCCGAGTTGGCTCGCGACAAAGATACGGATGACCCCCATCGTCAGCATGCCGGCGCCGAGAACCAGGGTGAAGGCAGCCGCCGCCATGAGCGGCTGCGCCACGGCGAAGGCGCCAACGATGATGTAGGCGATTCCACCGATGATCCAGAGGAAGAAGCGGCACCAATTATGGGCGCTGAAGCCCATGACGATCTCGGCGCCGCCGGCAACGATCATGAAGATAGCAACGGCAAAGACCGAGGCGATGGTCGCCGAGACGACGAGAATGAGGGCCGTGACGCCGAGCAGCACGATCAGCGCGCCGAGCGCGACGAACCAGCCCCAGCGCGGGCGCAGCCGCTCGATCAGCGTGCCGAGGCTCGCATGCGGGAGGGGAAGCGGGATAGACGGGGTCAGCGGATCCAATCGCGGCGCTCCTCTACGCTGATCTCTGCGCCAACCTATATAGCGTGTTTGGCACGCCGCGAGCCAACGCTCGATGTGCGCTCCGGCACCGCTCGGCGCCGAAAGAAAGACTTCAGTCCGGCGCGTGAAACCGTTGCCGGAAAGATGCAGCAGGGAAGGAACCGCCGCAATGTGACTTTTCGGCCGCTATTTTGCCGCATCGCATGGCGAGAGCTAGTGTATTCGGCTTTGGAGCCTTGATGCGCCAGTCTGCATCGGGCAAATTGGTGCACTTAACCCTTTGCTTACGAAGTTGAACAAATTCGAGCCAATTGTGATTAAACGGGGATCGAAGGCCGGCTGCGGCATTCCGACCCGAATTTCCATCGCGGACAAGTCTAGGCAGGGAGCTTAGTCTTATCTGTACCTTGGCGATAGGGTCGCGAGACTTGATCGCATTTGCTAAGAGCCGGAGTTTCCCGGCCGCTGATCGTGGTTTGGGTCGTTTCGACCCGGCCATTCTTGATCTAAAGCCTGAGAGCTTGAAGAGGCGCTAGTGACCACACCTTCGAAGACCCCCCTTCTCGACACGCTTGCGACGCCTGCGGATCTGCGTCGCCTGCCGGAGACCAGCCTGACGCAGGTAGCGGCGGAATTGCGGCACGAGACGATCGACGCGGTCTCGGTCACCGGCGGCCATTTGGGCGCCGGCCTCGGCGTCGTCGAACTGACGGTCGCTCTGCATTATGTCTTCGACACGCCGCGCGACCGAGTCATCTGGGACGTCGGCCATCAGGCCTATCCGCACAAGATTCTCACCGGGCGGCGCGACCGCATTCGGACCTTGCGCAAGGGCGGCGGCCTTTCGGGCTTCACCAAGCGCTCGGAAAGCGAATACGACCCCTTCGGCGCGGCGCATTCCTCCACCTCGATCTCGGCCGGCCTCGGCATGGCGGTGGCGAGCACACTGTCTGGCACGGATAACCATGTCATCGCGGTGATCGGCGACGGCTCGATGTCGGCCGGCATGGCCTATGAGGCGATGAACAATGCCGGCGCCATGCATTCGCGCCTGATCGTCATCTTGAACGACAATGAAATGTCGATCGCGCCGCCGGCCGGCGCGCTCTCCGCCTATCTCGCCCGCCTCGTGTCGGGCGGCGCCTATCGCTCGGTGCGCGAGACGGTGAAGCAGCTCGGCCGGCATCTGCCCAAGTTCATCTACGACCGCGCCCGCAAGACCGAAGAATTCGCCCGTAATTTCTGGTCGGGCGGCACGATGTTCGAAGAGCTCGGCTTCTATTATGTCGGGCCGATCGACGGTCATAACCTCGATCATCTGCTGCCGGTGTTGAAGAATGTGCGCGATGCCGAGGGCGGTCCGATCCTCGTCCATGTCGTCACGCAAAAGGGCAAGGGCTATGCGCCGGCGGAAGCCGCGAGCGACAAGCATCACGCCGTCAATATGTTCGATGTCGTGACCGGCGCGCAGGTGAAGCCGAAGGCCAATGCGCCGAGCTATACGCGCGTCTTCGCCGACGCACTCGTCAAGGAAGCCGAGCGCGACGACAAGATCGTCGCCATCACCGCCGCCATGCCGTCCGGCACCGGCCTCGACATTTTCGAAAAATCCTTCCCGAAGCGCACCTTCGATGTCGGCATCGCCGAGCAGCACGCAGTGACCTTCGCGGCCGGCCTTGCGACGGAGGGCTACAAGCCCTTCTGCGCGATCTATTCGACCTTCCTGCAGCGCGGCTATGATCAGGTCGTCCATGATGTGGCGATCCAAAATCTGCCCGTGCGCTTTGCCATCGACCGTGCCGGCCTCGTCGGCGCCGACGGCGCGACTCATGCCGGCTCTTTCGACGTCTCCTATCTCGGCATTCTGCCGAATATGGTGGTGATGGCGGCGGCCGACGAAGCCGAACTCGTCCATATGGTCGCGACCGCCGTCGCGCATGACAGCGGCCCGATCGCCTTCCGCTATCCGCGCGGTGAAGGCGTCGGCATCGACATGCCGGAACGCGGCGAAGTGCTGCCGATCGGTCGCGGCCGCGTCCTGCGCGAAGGCAATAAGGTCGCCATTCTCTCGCTCGGCACCCGCCTCGCGGAAGCGCTGAAGGCGGCCGAAGATCTCTCCGCCCGCGGCATTTCGACGACGGTCGCCGATGCGCGCTTTGCCAAGCCCCTCGATCTCGATCTCATCCGCCGCCTCGTGCAGCACCATGAGCTTCTGATCACGATCGAAGAAGGCTGCGTCGGCGGCTTCGGCTCCTTTGTCTCGCAGGCGATCCTCGAAGAAGGCCTGCTTGATGGCCGCGCGCCGCGCAGCTTCAAGCTGCGCTCCATGGTCCTGCCCGACGTCTTCATCGATCACGACAAGCCCGAGAAGCTCTACGCCCAGGCCGGCCTCGATGCCAAAGGCATCATCGCCAAAGTGCTCGCCACGCTCGGCCGCGGCGAAGAGGCTGCAAAGGTGCTGATCGCCTGATCCGCCTGCCGCGTCAGGCGAAAAAGCCGAAATAGGTCAGAACGAGGCCTATGAGGAAGTTCAGCCCCGCCGCGGCGAAGAAGATTTGCTGCGAGCTGAGGATTTTTCTGCCGACCTCGACGACAAGTTCCGGCGCAAAAATCGTGGCGACTGCGCGGAAAATTGTCACCCAGCCGATCAGAGTGATGATCAAGCGCCAGTCGCCGACCCAAATGTTATGGGTCAGCACCAGAGCGATACCGCCGAGCAGCCCGAAAAAGCCGGCAAGATAAAGCATGCTCCGGCTCGCGGTAAATTCTTCCAAAATGGCATGAAACATCGCTCTCTTGAGCAGCAAAGCGATGCTGACAATGAGGAACATCGGCCCCAACAACCGGGCAATGAAGATCGATGCCGTCATGCTGTCTGCCCCTGCGTAAGTGCCGGGCAGGTTAATCTTTAACGATCAAGCCCATGTGACCAGGATCAAGCAAAGGGTCGCAAAAAACCCGTGTCAGTTTTCGCCGTTCCTCTTCAAATCCCCGGTATATGTAGACTTCTCGGGGATTTTGTCAGCCCGGCGCAAGATTGAGGCGTCTAGGCTATTCCAAACATGCTAAGGGAGAGTCTGATCCAAGAATCGCATTTGAGGCCGTTGCCGCTGCCGGTAACGACGCCAGTTCAATCCCGGGCCGAGCATAATAAGGGCCCGGTCAATGATCCTGACAAGGTGCCGCCGGTCAACCGGCGTTTCGAGGACGACGAGCGGCAGGCGCAGCAGCGGCGGCGCCCGCGTTGGCTCGATGACCCAGCGGCAGGCACCGAGACCGAGGGCGACGAGGCAGCGTCAGCTGAGGAGCCGCACACGGCGCCGACGGTTATCGCCACCCCTGCCCTGCAGTCCGCCCAACCGATCGCCGATCTTCTGGCCGGCGTGACCGGCGAGGCGGCGCCGGCGCAACCGGCAGAACTATCTTCCGACGGCAAGCCCTCGCTCGATGATCTGCTCACGCTGATGCGGACCGGACCGAAATAAGCTTCATGCGTCCCTACGACATTATGGAGCAAACACAGCAGAATGGGCCGAAAGTGTCGCGCCGCATCTGAAAAGCCGAGCTGAAATGCGGGGACGTGACCTATGAGGAATTGCTAGGGCGTTTAAATACACACGGCTTCAACGAAACGAAGTCACGCATTGTGAACAAACTCACAAGAGCAACAGTGTCCGCAGTTTTCTTCTTACCCTACCTTGCAGCCTTCGAATTACAGGGAATAAGATCGAAAGCTATAGCTATTTAAGCGGCAAAAGCGCTATGAAATTTCGGATACCTGATTTTGGTTTAGGAGCATTTTTTTCTGCGGCATTAGTTATCTTTGCTCTGCTTTTTGCGGTTCCAGAGATGCCTTACTTTTTCGTGTGGGCATCGGCCGGCATTATCAGTTTGGCTTTGTCTCTTCTAGGAGGCTTATC
>JBKQRA010000168.1:0-20489 GCA_052144065.1 Methylovirgula sp.
TTGCTATCGGCCAGCGCCGCGCCCTGCGGCGAAACAATCGCCAAAAAAACACCAAGCCAAATAGTCTGACGCCAGTCTGAAATGCGCATGATTGTCGCTTTCAAAAATTGAGACCGTCGGTTCATTCATTTGAAACGCCGTAAGCAGCAATGGCAACTCTATAGCCTCAGCATATCTGACCGCCGGCCTTAGACCTAGAGGGGCGTGGGAAGTTGCTGCCGCCGGGCTGGCATACATGGACTTGCCCGTCCGCGTCCGACCTGCTTAAAGACCCCCGGAAGCAGGAGAAAAAAGTGGCTACATTCAAGCTTTGCGTTCTTCCGGGCGATGGCATCGGCCCGGAGGTCATGGCCGAGGTCGAAAAGCTCGCCGGTTTCTTCACCCAACAGGGTGTCGCGAGCTTCGAGATCGAAAAGGGCTTGGTCGGCGGCTGTGCTTATGATGCGCACAAAGTCGCGATCTCGGAAGACGACATGAAGCGCGCCAATGCGGCGGACGCCATTCTGCTCGGCGCTGTCGGCGGCCCGAAATGGGATGGCGTGCCCTATGACGTGCGCCCCGAGGCGGGCCTGTTGCGGCTGCGCAAGGACCTTGTCCTCTTCGCCAATCTTCGTCCGGCGATCTGCTATCCGGCGCTCGCCGATGCCTCGTCCCTGAAGCGCGAGCTTGTCGACGGCCTCGACATGGTGCTGGTGCGCGAATTGACCGGCGGCCTCTATTTCGGCCAGCCGAAGGAGATCATCGATCTCGGCAATGGCCAGAAGCGGGCCGTCGATACGCAATCATACGAGACCTATGAGATCGAGCGCATCGGCCGCGTCGCCTTCGAGCTGGCGCGCAAGCGTCGCAACAAGGTGACGTCCTGCGAGAAGCATAATGTGATGAAGTCGGGCGTGCTGTGGCGCGACACGATCATCGAGCTGCACAAGCGTGAATTCGCTGACGTCGAGCTCGAGCATCAGCTGGCGGATGCCTGCGGCATGCAGCTCGTGCGGCGGCCAAAACAGTTCGACGTGATCGTCACCGACAATCTCTTCGGCGATATTCTGTCCGACGTCGCGGCCATGCTGACGGGCTCGCTCGGCATGCTGCCCTCGGCCTCGCTTGGCGCGGTCGATGAGAAGACCGGCCACCGCAAGGCGCTCTACGAGCCGGTGCATGGCTCGGCGCCCGACATCGCCGGCAAGGGCATCGCCAATCCGATCGCGATGATTGGCTCCTTCGGCATGGCGCTGCGCTATTCCTTCGGCCTTGTCGAGCTTGCCGACAAGATCGAAGCGGCGATCGCGACCGTGCTCGGCAAGGGCCTGCGCACTGCCGACATCAAGGGTGATGCGCCGTCGACGGTCTCGACCGCCCAGATGGGCGATGCGGTTCTCGACGCGGTCAAAGCCTCGATGTGAAGCAAAGGCCCTGATGCTGAGGGCATGCGAAGCATGCGTCTCGAAGCATAAGGCCGAGGGCGCCGCTCCGAGACGGGCTGCCCTCGCCCTTCGAGACGCGCTTTCAAGCGCTCCTCAGGGTGAGGGCTGGCATTGTCAGCCCAGCAGAGGTCCCCAGGCCGGGTCCGAGCCATAGGATGGCGTCGGCACTGGGAATTCGGCGCGGCCGAAGACGTCGATCATGAAGATGTGCGGTCCGGATTCGCCGCCCGGGTCGCGGAAGAACATCAGGAAGAGCCCGTTCGGTGCCCAGGTCGGGCCTTCATTGTGGAAGCCTTCCGTCAATATGCGCTCGCCGGAACCGTCCGGTTTCATCACGCCGATGCCGAACTGGCCCTTTTCCTGTTTGGTGAAGGCGATGAAATCGCCGCGCGGCGACCAGACCGGCGTCGAATAATTGCCTTGGCCGAAGGAAATGCGGTTGGCGCCTCCGCCCGATCCCGACATCACATAGAGCTGCTGCGTGCCGCCGCGATCCGAATCGAAAACGATCTGCGACCCGTCCGGCGAATAGGAGGGCGAGGTGTCGATCGCGTTGGAGTTCGACAGCCGCGTCGTCTGATGTGAGCGCAGATCCATCGTATAGAGATTGGACGTGCCGTTCTGCGACAGCGACATGATGATCTTTTGACCGTCCGGCGAGAAGCGCGGGGCGAAGGTCATGCCCGGGAAATTGCCGACGACTTCGCGCTGCCCCGTCTCGATGCTGAGCAGCAGAACCTTCGGTTCGGAATTGCCGAAGGCCATGTAGGTCACGTCCTGCGACGAGGGCGAAAAGCGCGGCGTGACGACGAGTTCGTCGCCGCGCGTCAGATAGCGCACATTGGCGCCGTCCTGATCCATGATCGCGAGCCGCTTGCGCCGGTGGATCGCCGGTCCGGTCTCGTCGACGAAGACGATGCGCGTATCGAAAAAGCCTTTTTCGCCGGTGATTTTGGTGAAGATCGCATCCGAGACGATGTGGGCGACGCGGCGCGAATTATTGGGGTCGGTCACATATTGCTGGCCAGCAACCTGCTGCCCGGTCGAGACGTCCCAAAGGCGGAATTCGGTCTGCAGCCGTCCGTTGCCGCCCGGCGCCGAGCGGCCGGTGACGACGAATTGCGCATTGACGGCCTTCCACGACGCCGTCTCGATCGGTGCATCGGGATTGGATGGCTGATCGGCGAAGCTCTTTGAATCGATCGGCTGCAAAAACACCGAACGGCTGAAATTATTGGTGACGATGGAGGTGAGTCCCGGGCCGCCGTCGCCCGCGAATTGTGTGACGGCGATCGTAATCGGCTTGAAGTTGCCGCCCGGAACGACTCGCAAATCAGGTTGCTGGGCCAAAGCAGGCCGCAAACCGGCGAGACTTGACGCTATGACGCTTGACGTTGCGCCGAGAAGGAGCCCGCAGGTAGACCGCCGAGTGATGGATCGAAGCATGGTTTTTAGTTCCACTCGAATCGAAGAGAGCGGCAGTCTGTACCACCGCGATGACGTGACTTAGGTGACAAATCAGGGATAGAGGCTGGCCGCATGAAGGAGTTACAAGGCGTCATCATCAAACTGGACGACTCGCCCCCGCCATTCCTCATAATAGGGCTTGAATCGGGCAGGAACCGGGAGAGGGTCGCATTTGCGGACGGCGCGCAGGGCGCTGTCGGCCAGCGCCTGCCAAGCCGGATCGTTCGGGGGATTGAGCAAGGTCGGCTCCGCCGCCAGTGACCCGTCGGGGTTCAGCGGCACGCGGATTCTCGGCACATATTTCTGTCCCGGAGGGATGGTGATCGGCTGCGTCCAGCAACCTTGGAACTGATCCTGGAACCAACCGTCCATCTGTGCCATCAGCGACGGCGACATCGTCTGCGCCGAGGCCGTCGGCGAGCCGAGCGAGGCGACCTGCTCAAGCTGCCGATTGGTCGCGGCCTTGCGCTGCGGCGTCTCATGCGAGAGCAGCACGCGGCTGATGTCGGAGGGGTCGAATTTATGCGTCTTGTCGGGGCTTTCGTCGCCGGATTTCGGCTTGGCGGGCTTCGCCTCGGCTTTCTTTTTCTCTTCCAGCAATTTGGCGATCTGATCGAGCCGCAGCTTCGGCTCGGGCTTCTTCACCTCGACCTTCTTCACCTCTTTTTTCGGCGGCTCGTCCTTCGGACGCGTCGGCGGCAGCGGCTCGGCGGCGGCATCCTCCTGCGGCGGCAGGGCGACGGGTGGCTTCGGATCAGGCTTGGGTTCGGGCTTCGGCGGCTCGGGCTTGGCCTGCGCGGCTTGCGCCGGCGCATCGGCCTGGACCGGCTTTTCCGGCGGCTTTTCGGCTGTGCCGGGGTCGGGCAATTTCTTGTCGGGCGAGGGCGGCGTCGGCACGTCCTTCTTGGCTTCGGCGAGCGGCGGCTTCGGCTTGATCTCGGTCGTATCGGCGACCTTGTCGGCGCGCTGCTTCGGCCGCACCTCCTTCGCCGTCTTGTCGCCCTTCATGATCTGATTGACGTCGGACGCGCTCATGATCTCGACGGGAATTGTCTCCTGCGCGTCCTGAAATTTCGGATCAGCGGAAAACGACATCAGCATCGCCGCGAGCAGCACCACATGGGCTACGCTGGAAAGGACGAGGCCGGGGTTTTCCGAAAGCTTCATCGCCGCTCAATTCTCGCCGCAAACCGTCGCTGTCAGGCGCGCCGCTCGACGGCTCAATTCTTCGAAGGCTCGGTGACGAGGGCCACTTTCTTGTAGCCCGCCGACGTGATGATCGACATGACCTCGGCGATCTTCCCGTAGTTCACTTCATTCGAGCCGCGCACATAGATGCGCTGGTCGAACCCGTCCTGCGCGACCTCTTTCAGCTTGTCGGCAAGCTTGTCGATTGGCACCGGACTGTCCATGACGAAGATGCCGCCCTTGTCGTCGATCGCAACCGACAGCGGCTTTTGCTCGATGTTGAGCGCCGAGGCCTTGGTGTGCGGTAGATCGATCGGCACGCCGGTCGCGAGCAGCGGCGCCGCGACCATGAAGATGATCAATAGAACCAGCATGACGTCGATGAACGGCGTCATATTGATGTCCGCCATGGCGGCATAGCGCGGCACGCCGCGACGCCCGCGTCTGCCACCCTTGCGCCCGCCAGCTGCTGCGCTCATTCCCATATCATCGGTCTCCTTTGCCGCAGCGCTAGGTCAGGCGGCGCGATCGCGCACCGCATGCTGATCGATCTGGCGCGACAGGATCGATGAGAATTCGTCGGCGAAGCCTTCAAGCCGCGCCTGCTTCTTGGCGACGTCGCCCTGCAGCTTGTTGTAGGCGATAAGCGCCGGTATGGCGGCGAAGAGGCCGATCGCCGTCGCAAACAAAGCTTCCGCGATGCCGGGCGCGACGACCGCGAGCGAGGTGTTCTTCGAGGCGGCGATCGAACGGAACGAGGTCATGATGCCCCAGACCGTGCCGAAGAGGCCGATGAAGGGGCCGGCCGAGGCGACCGTCGCGAGGACCAGCAGATTGGATTCGAGCTTTTCGACCTCGCGGGCGATCGAGACATCGAGGACTTTCTCGATGCGCGCCTGCAGGCCCATGAAAGAGCCGCTCGCCGTTTGCACCGAGCGCTTCCACTCATGCATGGCGGCGACGAAGAGGCTCGCCATGCCGGTCGTCGGCCGTGACGAGAGCGAGGTGTAAAGCTCCTCGAGCGAGGTGCCGGACCAGAAGACTTCCTCGAAGCGGTCCATCGCCTTTTGGAAGCGGGTGAAGAGGATCGCCTTGTTGACGATGATGGCCCAGCACCAGATCGAGGCGCCGAGCAGGCCCAGCATGACGATCTTCACGACGATATGGGCGCTCATGAACATGCTGAACAGGGAAACTTCCGCCCCCGGCGCGGCCAGGCCGGATGTGGCAATGTCGGCAGGATTCATGTCATTCGTCCTTGCAAATAGGGGTGGCAGATTGCTCCTGCCCGGATGTCTGCATAATGCGGAAAGCGCGTTCTCTTTGCCGCGATTCACTTGATCGGGAGCTGACGCCGGTGGGCCGACAGCCACCCGGCACCCTTATCGGGATCTCTTCCTGCGGCTGCGATTGCGGCATGCGCCCCCTGCCCATCCCAATCGGAAGGCCGAGATGCCAAGGGCTGGCGCAGGTTTCCGAATGGTCGAGACTGCCACCCCTGTCCTGAAATTCCGTCATTTCTTAGGCTTTTCGGACGCTTGGATGGCTTTAATGTCGTCCTTCGAGTTAAGTCGCTCTTCAGGTTAACATAAGGTTAGGCCGAGTGGGGCTGAGCGGCGTTTTTTGAGCCCCATTCCGCCCAAGTGGCCCACTGAGCGCCCACGATAGGGCCTCAATGATGGTGATGGCCGCCCTGCGGCGCCCCGGCGCCGATCCCCCTGACGATGAAATCCACGTCGATCTTGCCGGCTTTCTCGAAGCTAAGCTGGACCTTGACGTTTTGCCCCTCGGTCAGGCGGCCTTTGAGGCCGAGAAACATCAGATGCTTGCCGCCGGGCTCGAAAATGACCTTGCCACCGGGCGCGACCGGGACGCCCTGGGTCAGTTCGCGCATCTCCGCCACGTCGCCTTGCATGATCGACTCATGCAATTCGACTTTGTCCGCCGTGGCGGGGGCGGCGCCGCCGATCAGCCGATCCGGCGCGTTGCCTTTGTTGTCGATCTCGAGGAAGCCGCCGCCGACCGTGGCGCCGGGGGGCGTTGCCCGTATCCAGGCATCGGTGATCGCGATGCCCTTTGTGTCGGCCGCCGCGCATGGCAGCGTGGCTGTCGCCGAAAGGGCGAGACCGCCCAGAAGCGCGAGGCTGGCGAAGCCGGACCGGGAAGCGTGCATCGAGCAGTCTCCGTAGATCGCGATCAGATCCGGGATATGCCAGACTGGCGGCCTGAATAGGCCGGCGCAACGCGGCGTCATGGCGCACGCATGGCGCATTACATGGCGCATCAATCTTCGGAGGCGCCGCCAAGCTTGGCGAGCATCGCCTTCGGCAGGCGGCGCGGCTTGCCGTGACCGACGACCGCGATGCGCACTTGCGCCGTGACGAGCGCCTCGTCGCCGCGCAAGATGCGTTGCGCCATTTCAATCGAGGCGCCGCCCAATTTTGTAACGCGGGTCTCGACGGTCAGCACTTCGTCCATGCGCGCGGGTTTCAGAAAATCGATCGCCATGCTGCGCACCGCGAAGGCGATGGGGCCTCCCGCCTCCGGCGCGAACAGCGCGCTGTGATGAATGTCATGCGCCCGCAAAAATTCGGTGCGGCCGCGTTCGAGAAATCGCAGATAGGAGGCGTGATAGACGACGCCGGAAAAATCCGTGTCCTCGTAATAGACGCGGACGGGAAAGAACTGCGGCTCTGCGCTCACGAAAATCTCGTCATCTCATTGTCAAATCGTCGCCGCGATATGAGCGAGTCGAATGAGGGAAGGCAAGCAATCTTCGCCTGGCGCTTTTGCGCGAGGTCAATTGCTTTTCCGGCCCGATCCTTACCGTGACGGCGAAAACCGCGGGATTCACGTGGTTCTCTCTTGCTGTTTGAGGCAGACATGTTTCCGATGCCGTTCCGCACGTCCGATCGCGCGACGAAACGTTCCGATGATCCGCATGCGCCAAAAGGCGTGGGCGATTCGCCGGAGACGTCGGAGCTGGCGCTTCGGCCGCTTCCCGAATTGTTGGCGCAATTGCAGTCTTCGGAGACGGGCCTTGGCAGCGCCGCCGCGGCTGAGCTCTTGAAAACGAACGGTCCCAATCGGATCGACACGGCCAAGCAAAAGCATCTGCTCTTCGCCTTCATCGAGCGTCTCATCAATCCACTTGTTGCGATCCTCTTATTTGCCGCCGGTATCTCGGCTGCAACTGGAGATATGGCAAGCTTCATCGTCATCGCCGTCATCGTTCTGATTTCGGTGGTGCTCGATGTTACTCAGGAGCGCCAGGCCCAGAATGCCGCAGCGCGGCTGCGCGAACGCGTGTCGCTCTCCGTGCGAGTGCTGCGCGATGGCACAGCGATCGATGTGCCGGCTGTCGAGATTGTGGCGGGCGACATCGTTCTTCTTGCTGCCGGCGATCTCGTTCCGGCCGATTGCCGGCTCATCGAGGCGCGCGATCTTTATGTCGATGAGGCCCTGCTGACCGGCGAGGCCTATCCCGCCGAGAAGGAGGCGACGGTCGCGGCGGACGCCGTCCATGATACGGCTTTGCCGCAAAATCTCGTCTTCATGGGAAGCTCCGTCGTGAGCGGCGCCGGCAAGGCGCTGGTGGTCGCGACCGGACGCTCGGCGCAGCTCGGCTCGATTGCAAGCGCGCTGCAAAAGCCACCGCCTCCGACCGCCTTCGCGCTCGGCATTCAGAAATTCGGCATGATGATCGTTCAGGCGACCATCTTTCTGGTGCTGTTCGTCCTGCTGATCAATTTGCTCTTCCATCGCCCATTGCTCGAATCCTTTCTGTTTGCAGTGGCGCTCGCCGTCGGCCTGACGCCCGAGCTCCTTCCGATGATCGTCTCGGTCACCCTCGCGCATGGCGCCATGCGCATGGCGCGCAAGCAGGTGATCGTGAAACGTCTCTCGGCCATCGACGATCTCGGCAGCATGGATGTCTTCTGCAGCGACAAGACCGGCACGCTGACGGAAGCCCACATCAAGCTCGTCAGGGAAGTCGACCTCAATGGGCAGCCGAGCGATGCCGTCATGAAGATGGCACAGATCAACGCCGCCTTCGAAACCGGCCTGAAAAGCCCGCTCGACGAAGCAATTCTCGCGGCCGGCACGATCGATCTTTCCGAATGGCGCAAGATCGACGAGGTCCCGTTTGATTTCGAGCGTCGCCGCGTGTCCGTCCTCGTCGAAGATGGCTGTCGCCGCCTCATCGTGGTCAAGGGCGCCCCCGAAGACGTGCTCTGCCACGCGGCATTCTATGAAAAGGAAGGCGTCGCGGCGCTACCGCTCGATGCGGCGGCTCGCGCCACCGCCGAGGAGACCTTCAAGGCGCTGAGCGCCGAAGGCTATCGGCTGCTTGGCGTTGCCTGGCGCACCGTCGAATCCGATCGCGAGCACGCCGATGTTTCGGATGAAAGGGATCTGATCTTCAGCGGCTTTCTTGCCTTCCTCGATCCGCCGAAGGCCGGCGCCTATGAGGCACTGATGGCGCTCGCGCGGCTTGGCATCGCCGTTAAGATTGTAACTGGCGACAATGAGCTCGTCACGCGCCATGTCTGCTGCGAACTCGGGCTGCCGATCCAAGGCGTATTGACGGGGCCGGAAATCGCGCGCTTGAGCGAGGAGGCATTGCTCGCCAGGCTCGATGAAACCAATCTGTTCTGCCGCGTCACCCCGCCTTTGAAGTCGCGCATCATCCGGACATTGCGGCGCAAGGGCCATGTCGTCGGCTATCTTGGCGACGGCATCAATGATGCGCCCTCGCTGCATGCGGCCGATGTCGGCTTCTCGGTCGATACCGCCGTTGACGTCGCGAAGGATGCGGCCGCGATGATCCTTTTGCGCAAGGATCTCGGCGTGCTCGCCGAAGGGGTTCTCGAAGGCCGGCGAACCTTCGCCAACATCCTCAAATATATGATGATGGGCACGAGCTCGAACTTCGGCAATATGTTCTCGATGGCCGGCGGCGTTCTGTTTCTGCCGTTTCTGCCGATGCTGCCGATCCAGATCCTGCTTAACAATCTGCTTTACGATCTGTCGGAGACGACGATCCCGCTCGATCGCGTCAGCGAGGGCATGGTGGCACGGCCGCGCCGCTGGAGCCTCGACATCGTGCGCAAATTCATGCTGGTCTTCGGACCGCTGAGTTCGGTGTTCGATTTCGCCACCTACGCCCTGCTGCTGTGGGTCTTCAAGGCCAATGAACAGCTGTTTCACACCGGCTGGTTCGTCGAGTCGCTCGCAACGCAGATCCTGGTGATCTTCATCATCCGCACCGCCGATCCGTTGCACGACTTGCCGCATCCGGCGCTGATCGCAACGTCGCTGACGGCCTTTGCCATCGCCGTCGGATTTCCCTATCTGCCGATCGCGCATTTCGTCGGCTTCGTGCCGCTGCCGGCGCCGCTGCTTGGCGGGCTCGCGGCGATCACGGCCGCCTATCTCGTCGCGGTCTATTGGGTGAAAAGCTGGTTCTTCCGGCGCCATAGCCTCGATTAGCCGCATTGAGCTTCGGGCATGTCTTTGAGATAGCGCAAGGCCAAAGCCGAACGGCCGGGCCAGTTTGACGATGAATGCTGACATCTGAGGGCCGTACTGCGGCGTGCTGTCGCAGCGATACTATATAAAAAAGGGCATAGCTTCTTGAGCGATCCCAAGCTGTCTCCCAAGCTGTCCAGAGCGCGTTCCATGGTGCATTTCGATCCCAATAACCCGCTTGGTTTCTTCGACGCGCTCACTCGCGAATTCGGTGCAACGCTCTCCGCTAAGGCGGGCACTGCCGATCTGGCCGATGCGCTGCAGCGCCAGGCGGCGGAAGTCTTCGAGACCAATGTCGAGACCCAATGCGTGGGCCAGGCGGCTCTGGCCTGCCGGGGCGGCTGCGCCGCTTGTTGCGCTTTGCGGGTGACTGCGACGGCGCCGGAAGTTCTGGCTGTCGCCGCACAGCTGCGCCAGATCGCGGCGAGCGCGCCGGCCTTCGGCCGCATCCTGCGCGAACGCATCGCCGCCGCCGCCAAATTGAGCGGCCATGCCGATGCCGAACATCTGGCGCTCGGCCAGGCCTGCGCCTTCATCATCGACGGCCATTGCGTCATCTATGATTGGCGTCCGCTCTCTTGCCGCGGCCATGCCTCCTTCGATGAAGCGGCCTGCCGCGCTGCCATCGCCGGGGAGGCCGACGATGTGCCAATTTCAGAACCGCATCATCTTATCCGCGCCTATGTGCAGAACGCACTGCAATCGGCACTCCGCGATGCCGGGCTCGCATGGACGACGCATGAATTCGTCCCGGCGCTGGCTTTGGCGCTTGCCGGCGATACCGCGACGTCGAATGCCGCGATTTCTTGGAGCAAGGGCGGAGACCCGCTCGCCGCGAGCCGCGCCGAAGATGTGAGCCCCGAGGAGATGGCGGCAACCTTCGACGAGATCAAAGTCCTCGCCGCCCAGCGCTGCGCGGGCTAAGCGCTCCGCTCTCTTTCTCCCCGCTATTTCAGCGGCTGCGCCTTATTTCAGCGTGTGAAACGACTCGAAGAATTTATCCGCTTCGGGCGAGGTTGCTGATCCGACCGTCGTGAGAACGATCTGGTAGAGATGGCTGCCGATCCAAAGGAAGCGCTGCCGCAGCACGATGTTGGATTGCGGCAAGCCGATGACGACTTCGCGGCCTTGCACGCCGCTCTGCTGCACCGTGCGCTGGCTGCGTATCACGCCCTTCACGGCATCGACCGAGCCTTTGATACCCTTGTCATAATCGTATTTGACCGGGCCGTCATAGGCCAGAACCGCGATCGCCCAATAGCTGGTCGCGTCCTGCGTCGCCCATGTATCCATGTCGTAGCCAATGCCGTCGGGGGTCTTGCCCTTGGTCTTGGTGACCGCCGGCGTCCCCGGGAAGTCGGCGGCGAAATTATCGTCCGTGGAGGTGAAGGGCGCAGCAGTCGCCGGCAGGGTGGCGGAGGCGAACAGGCCGGCGGCGAAGACCAGGGCAATGAAGATCCGAAAGCGCTTCAACATGAGGTCAGTCCAATAGAATGAGACGGTCGATTTCGCATGAGATCGACCGCTTTGGCTATAGAGCTGCGAAGCGACGGCCGCAATTCATCGAAATGAAGGAAATGCGGGCGGCCTCTCGAAGGCGCTTTCTGCGCGGCAAAAACGTGCTGCGGCAGGGTTTTTGCTCTCCTATCCGGCTGTGCTAAAGTGGCATTAATTCCTGCAATCCAAATGCGCAGAAGAGCCCATGTACAGCCGCGTAACCCAAGACATCCAAATCACCGTGCTGACGGAATTCGTGCCGGAACGGTCGGACGCCGATGAGGCCACCTATTTCTGGGCCTATACGGTCGAGATCGCCAATCAGAGCGAGCTGACCGTGCAGCTGACGGCGCGGCATTGGAAGATCACCGACGGCAATGGCCGCCTCGACGAGGTCCGCGGTCCAGGCGTCGTCGGCGAGCAGCCGGTCCTGAAGCCCGGCGAGAGCTTTCGCTATACATCCGGCTGTCCGCTGAGCACGCCGTCCGGCATCATGACCGGCAGCTATCGCATGGTGAATGAGAAGGGCGACGTCTTCGAGGCCGAGATTCCGGTCTTCTCGCTCGACTCGCCCTATGCCTCGCGCGTGCTGAACTAGGCCGCGAGGCGCATTCGAAAGACGCGTTCATGTCCCGCGTGGCCGCTCAGTCCTTTGATCATGGTTCGGATCGGCTCGCGGCAACGCTCGCGCTTCTCGAACGGCTGATCTCTTTCGATACCGAAAGCTCGAAATCCAATCTTGCCCTCGTCGCCGACGTCGAGGCCTATCTCGGCGGTCTTGGCGTCGACTATGTGAAAGTGCCGAATGCCGAGGGCGACAAGGCGGCGCTCTTCGTGACGATCGGCCCCAAGGTCGACGGCGGCGTCGTTCTCTCCGGCCACACCGATGTCGTCCCCGTCGAAGGTCAGGCCTGGACCTCCGATCCCTTCACCCTGCGCCATGGCGGCGATCGCGTCTTTGGCCGCGGCACCTGCGACATGAAGGGCTTTGACGCGATCTGCCTCGCAATGATCCCGGAGTTTCAGAAGGCGAAGCTCGCGCGGCCGATCCATATTCTCCTGAGCTATGATGAAGAAATCACCTGCGCCGGGCCGCTCGATACGATCGCGCGCTTTGGCCATGATCTGCCGCGCCCGGCGGCCGTGCTCGTCGGCGAGCCGACGCTGATGCAGGTGGCCGACGCCCACAAAAGCGTCTCGACCTATCTGACGATCGTTCACGGCCATGAGGCGCATTCCGCCAAGCCCCATCTCGGCGCGAGCGCGGTCGCGACCGCCTGCGAGCTCGTCACCGAGCTGCTGCGCTTTGGCGAGGAGCTGAAGGCGGCGGGAGATCCGTCGGGGCGCTTCGATCCGCCCTATTCGACCGTGCATGTCGGCATCATTCACGGCGGCACGGCGCGTAACATCATGGCGAAACGCTGCGCCTTCCATTGGGAGTTCCGCGGCCTGCCGGATGTGCCTGCGGATTTGGCGGCGAAACACCTGCAGAGCTATTGCGATCTCATCGCGACGCCGAAGCTGACGCGCTACGCTCCCAACGCGCGGATCGAGACGATCACCGAAACCGAGGTGCCGGGCCTTGCAGCCGATGCTGGTTCGACCGCCGAGACTCTGGCGCTCAAATTGGCGCAGCTCAATCGGACGATCACCGTCTCTTATGCGAGCGAGGCCGGGCAGTTCCAGCGCGCCGAAATTCCCTCGATCGTCTGCGGGCCGGGCTCGATCGATCAGGCGCATCAGCCCGACGAATATATCGAGATCGCGCAGATCGAGGCGGGGATCGCTTTCATGCGCCGCCTCGCGGCGGAGCTGGGCTAAAATTTAAAGTACGATCTGCAGTGCGTCGCCTCTACAGATAGGAATTGTCGGTGTCGTCTTCTTCGTCGTCGACATCGACCTCGACCGGCGCGCGCGACGCCGCCTGCAACGCCTCTTCCAAGGCGAGGCAGCGTTCGAATTGGGCCTCATTCGCCGCTTCGGTCACGGCGTTGTAGTCTTTCGGATTTCCGGCCGCCTGGATCGCAAAGGCCAGGCAATCCGCATTGCTAGAAAGATGCGTGGCGGGCTCGATGACCGCCATGCTCCACACTTTGGATTTCAAGTGAAAGAGGCTGAGAACGGCACGCGCGCCATCGCTGACGACTTCGGCATGAACGCCGCAATCGGCATCAACGACTTTGCTGGTCGCGCATTTATAGATTTTCGCCATTGCTCTCTACGCCGAAGCTTGTCGGTCTTTTTCGAGTCCAGAACTTTAAGCGCATCGACCGATCCGAGAGATTGCGCTCTTCGGATCGGAGGTCTTCGTTTCAACGCATCATCTTATCCGAAAAGTCTGACAACTTTTCGGGATGATGCTTAGAGCTCGCGGCCGATGGCGATGGCGGTGATCTTGGTTTCCGCCATTTCCGGAATGTCCTTCTTCTTCGGACGGAAACGGGCCTTCTTGCGGATGTTCGCGGTCAATTCCTTCTCGACAACCGTCACATCAGGGAACTTCGCCATCGCCGCCTTGAAGGCGTCATAGCGTTCCTTGTAGTCGTCGGCGTCATGCGCCCAATAGCGTAATTGGGCCGAGAAGACGCGGCCGTATTTCTTAACGAGATGATCGCGGATCTCGGGGTTTTCCGGGACGAGCCAGCGCGGCTCGAAGGTGCCATTGTCGCAGCTCAAGGCGCGGATGCCGGTCTCGAGCATATAGAAATAGCCGTCCTCATTGCCGTTGGTGCCTTTGGCAACGAGAGCGCCCGTATCGGGATTGTAGAGGTCGTAGCCGGTCTCGACCTCATACGCCGTGCTCGACGCGAAGACCTCGAAATCGCCGAGATATTGCTCGTTGACCTCGAGCACCTTCTCGGTGACGCCTTCGATCATCTTGCAGGCATTGGCGTAAATCAGGCTGACGCCGAGATTGCAGTTCTTGACCCAATCGCCAAAGGAATTGTCGATGAGCTTGGTGAGGCGCGCTTCGATCGGCAGGCCGAAAAACGTGCGCGCGAATTTTATGTCGTAACCCGTCGCCATGAAGAGTGAGATCCCGATGTGGCTGCCGGACCTATCGCCCGAAAAATGCAGAACATTTTGCGGGCGTGAGTCGCGAGCTTAATTGCGCGCTAAACGGAGCAAGATTCGTACCGGGCAAGATTTGCCGGCTGAGATTTGCGCTGGCGCCGCTCGGTATGCCCGCCGCATCTGCGGCCTCTACAGGCGCTTTCCGATAAATGTCATACGGGCGCGGTTATGGCCGATGTTCTGCTCGAGCCGGCGCGCTTCGAAGCCTTCGATCGATAAGAGCCGCAGCATGTCGGGAATGGTGAATGTGGTGAGCGCGACGCGGCTGCGCAGCCGGCCATATTTCGAGAAGGACCGCAAAGCGAGGCCGCGCAATGCCGCGAAAAAGAAGCCGCCGCGATAGGCGAAATCGAGCAGCGCCATGGAATCGGCGACCGTATCGACATGTGGCGGCATGACATCGCTGACGAGGATCTTGCCGCCGAGCTTCAATTTCTTCGCCGCGAGCGCCGCGATTTTGCGGCACTCTTCAGGGCTGAGATATTGAAAGATCGAATGGCAGACGAAGAGATCGAGGCTTGAATCCGGCAAAGCAGCGAGGTCGTCCGTTGATAGGACGCTGATCTTTGCAGTCTCGGCATAGCGCTTCCGCAAGCCGGCCTCGATCTTCGGCGCGCTGTCATAAAGATAGAGATGCCCGCATTTGGCGGCGAGCAGCTCCGCAGCGAGCGCCTCGCCGCAGCCATAGTCGAGAACCATCGCATCGGGCGACGAGATGAAGGCGGCGACTTCATTGGCGATCGCTTCGAAATACAAAAGGCGGTGGCGGGCATTCACAAAGACTTTGTGCTCGCCGTCCCAAAACTCGCGCCAAATCATTCTGCCCTCGCCGTCAAGTGAGCGCATATAGGGCGCTCCGCGGTGCTTGGCTCCGGTCGCTCAATCGCGCTGCATTTCGCGCGGCGAAGGCCGGCGTAATGCAGCGGGCCGCGATACCGCGCCCAGTCTAGCCGATCAGCGCGATTGGCGCAGCCATGCGAAGCGATCGCATTGCAGCGAAGCCTTGGCTTTACGGCTCAGCGGTCCCGTTGATTCAGCGGTCTGCCTTGATGAAGACATAGATATCGACGGCGAGATTGGGATCGCTCGCGCTTTTCAGATCCGTCAAATATTCCTCGACGAAGAAGTCCTGCGCCTCGAGACCTTTTTCGTCGAGATAGGCGGTGATGAGATCATAGGTCGAGTCGATATCGTCATAGGGTCCGCGATGCTCGAATTTGATCGCCTTGCCCGCGGGTGAATTGTCGAGCTTCACAGTGTCGGACAATTCGCTCTCGCCCTGTGGCTTCTCGGCAAGAGGCAGCATGGCGGAATAAGAGAAGCCCGTATCGTCCGTCTGGGTGAAGACGACGATCGGACGGCCCGCGATTTTCAGCCCGGCCTTGTCGACCGCAGCTTTGATCTTACTTTCCGCATCGACGATGGCGGCAAAGCCACCGCTCCAAGTGGCTTTGGCCGAGAGCGATGCCGTTGGCTTGGCCGGAATCTCGATGATCTGCGCGGCCGCGTCAGCTGCCCCGGGATTGGGTGTCGGCGGGGCGGGCTTTGCGGTTGGCGATGTCGATGCGGCCGGCGGTGTCGTCGGCGCGGCGGGCGCGGGCGTCGTCGCGGGGGCGGCTGGCTTATCGTCGGCCCAGGCCGGCGCGCCCATCAGACTGAAAAGGAGAGCGAAAGACAGGAGAGCAAAAGAAACGATCGCAGAAAGCTTTTTGCTGCCTTGCTGCTTGCGCTGCAGATATATCATGCGCCGCTCCCCCATTTTGCCGCTCTCTTTGCCAATCCCTTTGCATCAAGCAAGGCTGGTGATCAACTATTGGGACAAATTGTTGGCGCATGCGCGGGATTTCGCTAAGAACAGCCAGATGGAACGGGATAATCCCATGCACCCCCTCATCGGCCGCCAAGTGACGAAGATGAACGGTCTCGGCAACGCGATCGTCATTCTCGACTTGCGCGCTGCTGATTCTGCGCTCGACGCGGGTGCGGTGCGGGCGATTGGCCGGGGCTCGCTGGGCTTCGATCAGCTCATGGTGCTCGAAGATGCGCGCACCGACGGCACCGATGCCTTTGTCCGCATCTATAACAGTGATGGCTCGGAGGCGGGCGCTTGCGGCAATGGCACGCGCTGCGTTGCCTGGCATCTCATGCATGGAACGTCACGCGATACGCTACTGCTCGAAACCGCCGCTGGCCTTTTACAATGCTGGCGTCGCGGCGAATGGCGCTTCGCGGTCGATATGGGGCCGCCGCGCTTCGCCTGGCAGGACATTCCCTTGGCCGAAGCGGCGCAAGATACCGCTGCGATTCCTTTCACGATCATACCCGGCGCGCCGCCGCTCGTCGGCGCTGTCGCCAATATGGGCAATCCGCATGCGGTGTTCTTCGTCGACGATCTCGACGCTTACGATCTTGCTGCAATCGGGCCTAAGCTCGAACATGATCGGCTGTTTCCGGATCGTGCCAATATCTCTCTGGCGCAAATCGCAAGCGCCGATCACATCGTTGCGCGCGTGTGGGAACGCGGCGCCGGCCTGACCCTCGCTTGTGGGTCCGCGGCTTGCGCCATTCTCGTCACAGCGGCGCGCAAGGGACTTGCCGGTCGCGCTGCGACGATTGCGCTGCCCGGAGGTGATCTCGCGCTCGAATGGCGCGACGACGATCATGTGATCATGGAAGGCCCGGTCGAATGGGAATTCGACCATGTGCTCGACGCGAGTCTCTTCGCGGATGTTCCGGCGTGAGGCGCAGCACCGCGCATCGGCCCGATGTCGAAGTCGTCAATTTCGGTTGCCGCGTCAATCTCGTCGAAGGCGATGCGATGCGCCGCGCGGCGCTGGCGCAAGGCCAGGGCAATGTCACCATCATCAATAGCTGCGCGGTGACGGCGGAAGCGGTGCGCCAGACGCGCCAGACGATCCGCCGCTTGAAGCGTGAGGCGCCGGAACGCGCGATCATCGTCACCGGCTGCGCCGCGCAGATCGATCCTAACTCTTTTGCCGACATGCCCGAAGTTTTCCGCGTGCTCGGCAATGCCGAGAAGACGCAGAGTGCGTCCTTCGCGGGTGCTGCCAATGAGCGGTTGGCGGTCGGCGATATTTTCGCGCGCCAAAATGCCGATCTGCCGGTGGTCGCGGGCGTCGAAGATCACAGCCGGGCTTTTCTTGCAATCCAGACCGGCTGCGATCATCGCTGCAGCTTCTGCATCATCCCCTTCGGCCGCGGCGCGTCGCGCTCCATGCCGATGCAAGACCTTCTCGAAGCCGTTGCCCGTTGCCGTGACGAAGGCTTTGCCGAGATCGTGCTGACCGGCGTCGATCTCACCTCCTATGGCAAGGATTTGTCCGGCGCGCCGAGCCTCGGCGCAGCCGTGCAGGCGATCCTGAAAGCCGCGCCCGATCTCGCGCGGCTGCGGCTATCCTCGATCGACTGCATCGAGGCCGACGCGGCTTTGGTCGAGGCCATGGCCCATGAGCCGCGGCTGATGCCGCATCTGCATCTCTCGTTGCAGTCTGGGGATGATCTCATCCTGAAGCGGATGAAGCGGCGCCACAGCCGCGCCGATGCGGTCGCATTCTGTGCCGAGCTGCGCGCGGCGCGTCCGGACATCGTCTTTGGCGCCGATCTTATCGCCGGCTTTCCGACCGAGACCGAGGCTATGTTCGAGAACACGCTCGCGCTCGTCGAGGACTGCGGCCTCACCCATCTGCATGTCTTTCCCTTCTCGCCGCGGCCCGGCACGCCTGCGGCTAAAATGCCGCAGCTCGATCCGGCCATTGTGAAAGAGCGGGCGCGGCGCTTGCGCGCAGCCGGACAAAGGGCCCTCGCGCGCCATCTCGAAGCGCAGATCGGCAAGCGTTTCGAGCTGCTTACAGAGCGCGGGGGCATTGCTCGTGCGGAAGATTTCACCAAGGTGCGGATCGATCGGCTGGCGCCAGGACAGTTGGTCGAGGCCGTCATCACCGGCCATGACGGCGCGACGCTCCTCGTTTCTTGATTAACAAGGTCTGTTTCTCGCCTGAAGTGGGCCCTGTCCCAGGGCGGCACGTTGCCGATCAAAGCGGGGACGAAACCGGCACGAATCACTTTATCCACAGGCCAAGGTCGCGTGCCGGCTTTGTTCGGTAATTTAGCCGCTGTTAGCCAAGAACTCTCCGACCCTTCGCCAATTTCGGAGCCGGGCCAGACATGCTAGAGCGCCCCCATCTGCCAGCGGAACCCTCTCATGCCCGATACGCATCGCCCGATAACCCGTGCGCTTTTATCCGTCTCCGATAAGACGGGCCTTCTCGATTTCGCGCGCGCGCTCGATCAGCGCGGCATCAGCCTCATCTCGACCGGCGGCACGAGCAAAGCGCTCGTCAGCGGCGGTCTTGCGGTTCTCGACGTTGCCGATCTGACGGGTTTTCCCGAAATGATGGACGGCCGCGTGAAGACGCTGCATCCGAAGGTGCATGGCGGCCTCTTGGCGGTACGCGAAAATCCCGAACATGAAGCGGCGATGCTGGCGCATGGCATCGCGCCGATCGATCTGCTTGTCGTCAATCTCTATCCCTTCGAGGCGACGGTCGCGGCCGGCGCGCGCTTCGAAGACTGTATCGAGAATATCGACGTCGGCGGTCCTGCGATGATCCGCGGGGCGGCGAAGAATTTCGACGCGGTGACGGTGATCGTCGATGTGGATGATTACGCCGCACTGTTGGACGATCTTGCCCTGCACAATGGCTCGACCAGCCTCGCCTTCCGCAAGGCGATGGCGCAAAAAGCCTTCGCGCGCACGGCGGCCTATGATGCGGCGATCTCGAATTGGTTTGCGGGCGCGATCGGCGAGACGTCGCCCGCCTATCGCGCCTTCGGCGGCAAGAAGATCATGAATCTGCGCTATGGCGAGAACCCGCATCAGAGCGCCGGCTTCTATGCCTCTCCGTCGCAAGGCGCGGGCATCGCCTCGGCCCGCCAGCTGCAGGGCAAGGAACTTTCCTACAATAATGTCGGCGATACCGATGCGGCGCTCGATCTCGTCGCCGAATTCGATCCTGCGAAAAGCGCTGCGGTCGCCATCATCAAGCACGCCAACCCGTGCGGCGTCGCGACGGCGGAAAATCTTGCAGACGCCTATCGTCTGGCGCTCCGCTGCGATCCGGTTTCGGCCTTCGGCGGCATCATTGCGCTCAACCGCAAACTGGATGTCGCGACGGCGCAGGAGATCGTGAAGATCTTCACCGAAGTGATCATCGCGCCTGAGGCAGATGAGGGTGCCGTCGCAATCCTCGCAACAAAGCAGAATCTCCGGCTCCTCGTCACCGGCGCTTTGCCCGACCCGCGCCGCTCGGACTGGCTCTATAAGCCCGTTTCCGGCGGCTTCCTGGTGCAAAGCCGCGACAATGCGGTGATCGACGACATGGATCTGCGCATCGTGACGAAGCGCGCGCCGACGAATGCCGAACTCGCCGATCTTAAATTCGCCTTCCGCGTGGCGAAATATGTGAAGTCCAATGCGATCGTCTATGCCAAGGCCGGCGCGACGGTCGGCATTGGCGCGGGCCAGATGAGCCGGGTCGATTCATCGCGGATCGCCGCGCAGAAGGCCGCGGATGCGGCGCAGACGGCAGGCCTGTCGGAATCGCTCGCCAAAGGATCGGTCGTCGCCTCCGATGCCTTCTTCCCCTTCGCCGACGGTCTACTTGCGGCGGCGGCGGCGGGTGCGACGGCGGTGATCCAGCCCGGCGGCTCGATGCGCGACGATGATGTCATCAAAGCGGCGGATGCGGCAGGGCTTGCCATGGTCTTCACCGGCTATCGGCATTTCCGCCATTAGTCGCTTAAGCCGAGATCAATTTTTTAGACAAAAGCGTCATCGGCGCTCGCGCTTTTTTTAACATCCGCGTGATCGAAGACTGCGTAACGGAGGCGAAACCACGTCGCCGACGTCTCGGCAATTTTGCCTATCTTTCAGAGGGTTGGCCGGAGCGTTGTTAACGTTCCGGTAAGAACCTTTCTGTTTCAATTTGACTCAAATCGAAACAAAAGCGCGGTCCCGCGACGTCCATTCAGGACCGATTCAGTGATCCGCTGATATGCGGACCAAGCTGGCGCAAGGATCACACTTTTGTATGCCGCAACCTTGGCCAAGTTGCGCCAAGTTTGACGATCAAATCGATACCGAGTGCGCGGACACACCGACCACGCCTCCAAAAAATGAGAACAGGGAGGAAGGAAGTTCGCTGCAAGCGAGCTTGGTTACCTCAAATCGGAAACAAGGAAACTTTGAGATGCGTATCAGTGCGACGACCGAAATCGACGGGGGAC
>JBKQRA010000169.1:0-3855 GCA_052144065.1 Methylovirgula sp.
AGATCGCGCAAGCAGCCGATAACCTTGGCTTCGGCGGCGTGCTCATCCCCGTCGGCAGCCACTGCGAAGATCCGTTCATGATAGCCGCCGCGCTGGCGCCGCATACGAAGCGCTTGCGTTTTCTCCCCGCGCTGCGGCCGGGCCTTGCGACGCCGACCCATTGGGCGCGCCAGACGGCAGCGCTCGATCGCATCAGCGAGGGTCGCTGCCTCGTCAATATCGTCGCGGGCGGCGATCCGATCGAACTCGCGGGCGATGGCATTTTCCTGCCGCATGACGAACGTTACGAACATGCCTCAGAATTTCTGAACGTCTATACGCGGCTGCTCGCCGGCGAGACGGTGAGCTTCAAGGGCAAGCACATCGTCGTCGAAGGCGCCAAGCTTCTCTTCCCGCCGGCGCAGAAACAGCTGCCGATTTGGTTCGGCGGCTCCTCCGATCCGGCGCTCGATGTTGCGGCTGAACAAAGCGATGTCTTCCTGACCTGGGGCGAGCCGTTGGCGCTCGTCGAAGAAAAGCTCAACGCGGTCCGTACGCGCGCCAAGGCGCGCGGGCGCAAGGTGACTTTCGGCATGCGCATCCATCTCATCGTCCGCGAGACGGAGAAGGAAGCCTGGGATGTCGCCAACAAGCTGATCGCCAATCTTTCTGATGAGGCGATTGCAGCGGCGCAAAGGAAATTCGCGCAAGAATCCGATTCCGTCGGCCAAAAACGCATGAGCGCGCTGCATGGGGGCGGGCGCCGCGATGCGCTCGAAATCGCGCCGAATCTCTGGGCCGGCATAGGTCTCGTACGGCGCGGCGCCGGCACCGCTCTTGTCGGCGATCCGGCGACGGTTGCGCGACGCCTACGCGAATATCAGGCGCTCGGCATCGAGGTCATCATCGCTTCCGGCTATCCGCATCTGGAAGAGGCCTACAAGGTCGCCGAACTCTTGTTTCCGGAGCTCGGCATCGCGCAAGGCTCCCGTCACGCGCATGGAACCGCCGTCGGCGAATATGGCGTCGGCGCGGCGCCGCGTGTCGTCGCGGCCGAATAAAGGAGCGAGCGATGAGTGAGCAAGGCATGACGCTGCGCAAGGCCGGCGCGCCGGCTGGCGCTTTCTCCAGACGGCCGCGGCTGCGGATCGCGGCGCTTCCGCGGTCGCGTTTCACCTATTGGGCGGCGCCGGCGCTGATCGTCGCTGTCTGGCAGGCGGCGTGCAGCTTGAGCCTTGCCTCCGACAGCCTGCTGCCGTCGCCGTTTGCGGTTCTGGCGGCCGGCTGGCGGCTGACGCTCTCAGGCGAACTCATCCAAAATATGGAAGTGAGCTTTTTGCGCGCTTGCGCGGGACTTGTCGTCGGCGGCAGCATCGGCTTCATCTTCGGTCTCGCCAATGGCCTGTCGAAGATCAGCGAAGCTCTGACCGATTCAACGCTGCAGATGGTGCGGAACATTCCGCATCTCGCGATGATTCCGCTCGTTATCCTCTGGTTCGGAATCGACGAGGGAGCCAAGCTCTTCCTAGTCGCGATAGGCGTCTTCTTTCCTGTCTATATCAATACGCTGCACGGCATCCGCAGCATCGATCCGCAGCTCATCGAAATGGCGAAGAGCTACGGCACCAGCCAGCGCGATCTGCTCTGGCGGGTGATCCTGCCAGGCGCTCTGCCATCGATCTTCGTCGGTCTTCGCTATGCGCTCGGCATCATGTGGCTGACGCTCGTCGTCGCCGAGACGATCGCCGCGCAATCGGGTCTCGGCTTCATGGCGATGCAGGCGCGCGAATTCATGCGCGTCGATGTCGTCGTGCTCGCGATCTTGATCTATGCGCTGCTCGGCAAGCTCGCTGATTCCGCCGCTCGCTATAGCGAACGTAAATGCCTTGTTTGGCATCCGGCTTTCCAGGATTGATCCTATGAGCGCCACAGACACGATCGTGAATCCGCATTTCGAAGCGCTGTTTCGTGAGCCGCCGGCCTTCGGCGCGCCCGTTACGCTGCGCAATGTCACCCGCTCCTTCGGCGAGAAGCGGGTGTTGCGCGGCATCGATCTGCATATTTCCGCCGGCCAATTCGTCGCGATCGTCGGACGCAGCGGTTGCGGCAAGAGCACTTTGCTGCGGCTGATCGCCGGGCTCGACATGCCGGAGCGCGGCCACATCGCCTTTGGCGAGCGGGCGGCGAGCGCGGCGCGCGGAACAGTCAGGATCATGTTTCAGGAGCCGCGCCTTTTGCCTTGGGCGCGCGTTCTCGCCAATGTCGAGATCGGTCTCGGCGCCGAGCGCAACGCGTCCGACGGAGCGAGCCACGCCCAAAAGGCGCTTCAATCGATGGGCCTCGGCGATCGCGGCGGCGATTGGCCAGCGGCATTGTCGGGCGGGCAGAAGCAGCGCGTCGCCTTTGCGCGCGCGCTCGTCAGCCGCCCGCGCGTGCTCGCTTTCGATGAGCCGCTCGGCGCGCTCGATGCGCTGACGCGGATCGAGATGCAGCAGGTGCTGGAGGATGCCTGGCGCGCGGAAGGCTTTACGGCGCTTCTCGTGACCCATGATGTCGCGGAAGCTGTGGCGTTGGCTGACCGCATTATCGTTCTCGAAGAGGGCAATATCGCGCTCGATGTCGCTGTCCCGCTGCCGCGGCCGCGCCGGCGCGGGGCGCCGGAATTTGCGGCGCTCGAGCAGCGCATTCTCGATCGTCTCCTGCAAATCCACGCGGAGCCGGATCGGCTCAGCGCGTAAGCTGGTTCTCGCCGCTGACGAGAGGCGCGAAGATCGGCAGCGTCGCGAGCCTTTGCGCGACGAGGACCGAGCCTTCCGTCGTCAAATGGCTTGTGTCGAATTGCAGCGGAATGTCCTTGCCCGCATAGACGACGCAGCGATGCTGCGGACACATCAGATCGACCAGCGATACATAATAGGCTGGATCGATCGCCGCCTTATACTCCACATTTGCCTTCCAGGGATAAGGCGACTGCTGCTGGAATATCAACTCGGGCCGATGTTCGACGAGGCTGCGGCCGAGAAGATTGGGCAGATCGATCTCATGGCTCTGGATATCGCCGAGGACGATGATCTTCGGCACGAAGCGCTTGGCATAGGCAATCGTCTCTTGCAGCGGCTTGATATCGTCGTCGTTCCAGGCGGCGGAAAAGATGATCCCATCGAGCTTCGCGGTGGGTAGATAATCCACCAGCGTTTCGCGCATCAGATCAACGCAATAGCGCAGGCCATGCGTGCCGAGTACCGGCTTGCAGCCGGAGGCCGTCGATTGCAGAAGATTGATCTTCGGGAAGACGCGCGACAGTCCGGCCCAGAAATGTGCGCCATGGCTGTCGCCGATCAGCAGATAATTCGGCTTCGTCGCTGATTTTTGCAGGCAATCCTTGCGGTCGAAATAGCGCGCATCATTATATCTCGACGTGATGAAGCAGGTGCCTTCGCGATAGTCGCGGCGATCGGCATAATCATAATAGGCGGTGACGGCTGCGACCTCCGGCGGGAAGCGCGTCAGGAGACCGCGATAATAGATCACCGCGCTTGAGGTCGCGGCAAGCAGGCAAAGGCCCGAGATGAGGATCGGCGCAGCGTTTCGCTTGAGCGGCGAAACCGGATCGCGAAACGGCGTCTCGACATATTTCCATGACAGGATTGAGAGAATGAGCAGAAGTCCGCTGCCGAGCGCGAGGGTCGTCGCGGTCCAGGGCAGATCGGCATATTGCGCGAAGACGATCAGTGGCCAGTGCCATAGATAGAGTGAATAGGAGATCAGTCCGAGAAAGGCGAGCGGTGCGAGGCCGAGGAAGCGATTGGCGAAGCTTGCGCGCGTGCCGCCGAGATGGATCAAGATCGCCGTCGCGGCGCAGGGAATGAGGGTGAC
>JBKQRA010000170.1:0-49416 GCA_052144065.1 Methylovirgula sp.
CCGCCAGAAGGAGATCAAACCCGGCATGTGCCGCCTGACGATAGATCTCGGGGGTATGCGACAGGAGAATAGAAAAGCCAGCATCAGGAATATCGGCGGCGGCCTTTTCGATATTGTCGACGCGATAATAATGTGCGTCGTCGATGCCGGCGAGATACAGGATTTGGTCGCCCCGCGAAATCAGTTCGCATTCATTGACCAACATTCGGATTCCTAGCTCTTCGAGCCCAGGAACCATGCGAATTGTGTCATGGTTTCCCAGGACTCCGTATATAGGCGCCTTGAGATGCGGGCGCAGCCGTTCCATTCCAGCGAGAGCGGCATCGAATGGTCCGAATGTAGCGCCGCGATAGTCGCCCGTCAGGACGCAGACATCATAATTCAGGTCGGGGAGAAGATCTTCCAGGCACTGCATCGCACCTTCGTTCATGTCGACATGCAGATCGCTGATATGCAGCAATGTAAAGCCGTTGAATTTGCTCGGCAGCGCCTTGAAGTGCAAGTCATTGTGTTTGACTTGGATCCGCTGCGCGTTCTCGCATCCGCGCCGATAGAGGCCGGACAATTTGAGCATCGCCCGAATGAGAGAGTGAATCGAATACCAATTCTCTATATGAAAGAAATTGAGCCCCTGGCCAAATATCTGCGCTTCGTGGTCCGTTTCGATTCCCAGGCGCTGGCGTGCGTGCAATCGCCCCAATCGCTGTTGCAACTTGCTCAAAATAGCTTCGTTCATCGCTTGCCGTCTTTGTTGGGGCCTTAGACGCGATAGCATCTTCAATCAAATCAACGATGAATCGCAGTTCTTGCAAGCTGTTTCCGGCGCCTGATTTCAGATATGGCCGATCAGGCCTCATGCGCCTAGCCGAATGACAATCCAATAGCGACCTTCCTTGATCTGGCGCAAAAGCACTTCGCGAGCGGCCTGACAATGTATTTTTGGATGCAAGGTGAACTTCGCCTATGATTGTTCTTCCTGAGCTTAATTTCGCAGCGAAAGCTGCAGCGCAATAGATCGACGATTGCTGGCGGCACGATTGCCGGCTTCCGAATTCGAGAATGTCGAAGCCGCTACGCCAAAGGGGCTGTAGGCTTTTGGGCCGGACCGAGGAGAATGCTAATGCCGAATCCAGGAAAAAGAGATGCGATCAAGCCGAAGCGGCGGGATAAGCATTATTCCTATGACGACAACGTCAATGAGTCGGCTAAGCTAATCGATGACGAGCCGGTCGAGATTGAGCATGAGGTCCCGGCCGAAGATAGTCGTCCGATCGAAAATATCGAAAAGGAAGACTCGCCGGAGCCGCCGATCTTTGAGGAGTAGGCGCCAAGCAATGCCGACGTAGCGCGACGAATGCCAATGCTTTTTCTTTAGTGCTGCAACAAATCCGAGCTTGGTGCCCTGCCTTTCACCAAATAGGCTTCGAACCATCGCTCGGCGTAGGCTATGACGGATTCAAGCGCACCGGGTTCCGGGAAAAGATGCGTGGCGCCCGGAACGATCTCGATGGCCTTTGGTCCTTGCAGCCGCGCCAAGGCTTCCTCATTCAGTTCGATCACTTGGAAGTCCGCGCCGCCGACGATGAGAAGCGTCGGGGTACGGACCGCATCGAGAGCCGCCCCGGCGAGGTCCGGCCGCCCGCCGCGGGACACGATGGCGCCGATGCGATGGCCAAGCCCGGCTGCTGCGACGAGCGCCGCTGCAGCTCCGGTGCTGGCCCCGAAAAAGCCAATTGGAAGTCGGTTTAGCGTCGGATCGCGACTAATCCAATCGACGACCTGAACAAGGCGCTCCGCGAGAAGCCCGATATCGAAAACATTTGCACGGTTGGCTTCCTCCTCCTCGGTCAGCAGGTCGAAGAGCAAGGTGGCCATATCATGCTCATTGAGCGCAGTCGCGACTGCACGATTGCGCGGGCTAAAACGGCTTGAGCCGCTGCCGTGAACGAAGACAACCAAGGCACGTGCGCCCGACGGAACGTTCAACGTGCCCTGTAAGTCGAGGGGTGGAATGACCAGCTCGTGCTGACGCATCATAGCTTGGGCGTTGCTTTGCTCTCTCCGATTGAAAGGGAGTGGATCCATGTGTCTGGTCCTCTATGCACGTCGCATCATGGGGTTCGGCGAGAAGCCAAAAACATGACCGCACTCAAGCTGTCACACTCGCCCGTACGTCTTCGCCGGGCCACTGCATCACAAACAATGCCGCTGTCGATTCATTGACCCACATCAATCGTCGGGGTCAAACCCGCTCTATCTTCTTATTTGCGGCCAGATCAAGAAATAGGCGTTGGGAGAGAAAGATGAAGGTCAAGGATGTGATGCATAAGGGCGTGCAATTCGCCGAGCAGAACACGCCAATCAAGGAGATCGCCAAGCAAATGCGCGATTTCGATATCGGCGCAATGCCGGTGACGGCCAAAGGTCATATCGTCGGCATAATCACGGACCGCGACCTCACCTGCCGTGCGCTCGCCGACGGTGCGGATCTTAGCCAGCTCACAGCGAAAGACGTGATGACGAAGAACGCCATCTGCTGCTCGCCTGAAGACGATGTTAAGACCGCGGTCCAAACCATGGAAGCAAAACGCATACGTCGCTTGGCGGTCACCGACGAACATCATGCCGTGCTTGGCATGCTGACCCTTGGCGATATTTCGTACAAGCTCAGCAAGCAGGCCTCCGGCGAAGTGCTGCGCGCGGTTTCTGCCCACCACGGCTGAGAACTGCGTGGGCAATCGCGGCAAGAGCAAGCGCTATTAATTCGCCCCTCGCTGGAGCAGAGGCCTGCGAAGATCGATTCCCCGCGTTGTCTCCTCATGCGAAAGCAGGAGTCTTTCAATGTTGACACATCTCAGTCAGGATCAGGCTCGTTTTATTGCGCTTCTGGCCAAAGCCGCCCGAACACAGCGCGATATGTTTCTCGGCAATGTTGCGGAAGCGGATCTCGGCGGGACTATGCCCGCGCGGGGAGAACATAATCCGACAGCCGAGCTTGGCTTTGAGCCGCTGCCGCCGGACGCAGAGCAATTGAGCCATTTGCGCACCGCGATCGCCGCGCTCAAGCCGGAGGCGCGCGTCGAACTCTATACATTGATGCGGATCGGCCAAGGTGACCTCGCTGCGGAAAAATGGCATCGGGGCGTTTCCGAAGCGGAGTTTTTGGGCGAGGCTACGATGACGGCAGCCCTTATGGGCGATGCGGATCTACACGACCATATCGATAAAGGACTTTATGAGTCCGAAGCGGCTTGAAATCGGACGCGAAGCCGCAGCGAGGCAGCGCATGGAGCCGCAATCGCCCGCTTCGGCACAACAAGGGGCTGGCACAGCAGCAAACGGTAATGGCGTTGGCGAGCGAGCTTCCGAGCGTCTTTTCATCGGAATCAAGATCGCTGCCAAAATTGCGTGCGAACTTGCGAAAATTCCGTTGGACGTTGAAGAGCCATCGGTTCGCCTAATCCCTGCCGATGATATCCATCTTACGCTCGTTGCGCCATGGAACGAAGAGGATGTCGCGGCCGCCGCTTCAGCCTTGGCCGTCGCGCTGCGGTCGATCGCTAGCTTCGATCTCGCTTTCGAGCGTTTGAATTATGGGCCGACATCAACAGCGCCAAAGTTCCTTTGGGTTGAATGCGCAACGACGAACGAGCTTAATCTTCTGCGGAATGTTCTCCTTGCCGCCGTCAACCAAACCGATGAAAGACCATTCCGACCGCATGTGACGTTGGCACGCCTCGGCAAGAATGGCGGCAAGATTGCTCGAAAATATCCAATGGATCGTCCGCTCTCTCTCAGACAGAGGGTTCGATCGATCGAAATGTTCCGCTCCCCCCAGCAACAGGGCCGCGGCTATGAGATCGTCGCTTCGATCCCGCTGCATGAGGCGAGCCTGGCGGCGGACGATTTTGTCCCTGAAATTTCGCGTCATGTGTGGGCGACGAAATATCGCTATCTGGGGCAGGGCATAGAGGAGAACACGATCGACGATACGCGGCGTCGCGTTGCCCAAGCGTTGGCCGCGGTAGAGCGCGACGATAAAGCGGGATGGGAAGAACGCTTTCTCGCTTTGCTCCAGGATTTCAAATTCCTGCCAGGCGGCCGCATTCAAGCCGGCGCCGGTACCGGCCGAAATGTCACTTTGTTCAATTGCTTTGTGATGGGGACGATCGATGATTCGATTTCCGGCATTTTCGCCGCCTTACAGGAGTCCGCAACGACGATGCAGCAAGGGGGCGGCATTGGATGCGATTTTTCGACTTTGCGTCCGCGCGGCGCAGTCGCTCGAGGTGTGGGCAGCATCGCTTCGGGGCCGGTCTCCTTCATGCGCGTCTGGGATTCGATGTGCGACACCATTCTGTCGACGGGCGCCCGTCGCGGCGCCATGATGGCGACATTGCGCTGCGACCATCCCGACATTGAAGAATTCATTGCGGCAAAGCAGCACGCTGGTCAGCTCCGCCATTTCAATCTTTCCGTCCTTGTGACGGATGAGTTCATGGCGGCCGTGCGGGCGGATGCGGAATGGCCCCTGTTGTTTCCCGCGGCGGTGCTCGAAGGCGATGGCCCCACGCTCTTACGTCCGTGGTCCGGAACGATCGCAGCGGTCCCTTGCCGTGTCATTCGAAGCATCAAAGCCCGCGCTCTATGGCAGCAAATTCTGGCGGCAACCTATGATTATGCTGAGCCTGGTGTGCTCTTCATCGATCGCATCAACCAGCTCAACAATCTTTGGTACCGAGAGCGGATCGATGCGACGAATCCCTGCGGTGAGATTCCGCTGCCGCCTTATGGCGCCTGCGATCTTGGATCCTTCAACCTCACGCGCTTCGTGAGCCAGCCCTTTACCCCGAACGCGCGGGTTGAATTCACCCCGCTGACTGCGGCGGTGAATGTCGCCGTCCGCATGCTCGACAATGTGATCGATGTGTCGCGCTTTCCTTTGCCACAGCAAGCCGTGCAAGCACATGGATCTCGGCGCATCGGGCTCGGCATAACGGGCCTCGCGGATGCCTTTTTGATGCTGGGCATGGCCTATGGCAGCGAGCACTCCTTGGCCCTGGCTGCGGAAATCATGCGGTGCATTTGCCATGCGGCCTATCGCGCTTCCGTCGCGCTAGCTGCAGAGAAAGGCAGTTTTTCTTTCTTCGAGCGGGATAAATATCTGCAAGGTCGCTTCATTCGCGGTCTGCCCGAAGATATTCGCTCCGGTATCGCGAGCAATGGCATCCGCAACAGCCATCTGCTTGCGATTGCGCCAACCGGAACAATCAGCCTTCTCGCCGGCAATATTTCAAGCGGTCTCGAACCGATCTTTGCAGCATCTTATAGGCGCAGCGTGCTCGGAGAGGACGGCAAGGAGAAAGAGTTCGCGCTGACCGACTATGCCTTGGCGTTATGGCGCAGGATGAGTGGGACTACGGATGGACTGCCGGAGGGCTTCGTCGCCGCCGCAACCTTGCCAGCAAAGACCCATCTCACGATGCAGGCTGCCTTACAGCCGTTTGTCGACAACGCGATTTCAAAAACGATCAATGTGTCCGAAGACTGCCCCTTCGCAGAGTTTCAGAAAATCTATGACATTGCCTATGAGCATGGTCTCAAAGGCTGCACCGTCTACCGGCCCAATCCTCTGCGCGGCACCGTGCTTAGGGATTCGATTGGTGCCGAAGCGCCGCATTGCTGCGTGCTGGAACGCGAAGGCGATTGATGTGGGTCATGGTACAGCCGCGAGTTTCGGGGCCTGATTGCAAAATTACAAGGGAGGCAAATGTGGAAAGTGCAACCTTTCGCAAATGGCTGGCTGATCGCGGCTGTCGCTTCGAGGCGGGTAAAGACACTGTCGGGACTCACGGGCATGTCTATGTAACGGTTCACCTTGGGGACCGGAAGGCGGTTCTTCCCGATATCGGGACGAATAAGGCCCTCGACCCGCGAATCGTACGTCAGATCGTCGACGATCTCGGCCTCGATTGGAACGAATTGCCTGGACCGATGTCCCGCGTCTGAAGCAGCGTCTTCTGCAAAAGATCAGCCGGCAGCTGCATACGTATTCTATGGCGGGCATCACAGGTGGCCACCTCTAAATGCGTCTCAGCAAGTCACATGCATGAGCCCGACCTTCTTTTCGCGCGATTCATTAAAGAGGCGAATGGCTTCGGGCGTCGGCTGCAGAATGACTTGGCATCCTTTCTTGTCGAAATAGGCGCGCGCCTCCGGGGAAAGGCGCACGTTGCCTTGTTGGCCTGATCCGACAATTAGCTGATTGCACCCTTTTTCAAGAACGTCTTCGGCTTCGGCCTTTGAGATGATGTGTGACGTTCCGTACTCTTCCTTCGAGAGCTTTTTGTGTCGCTTCGTCACTTCGCCGGATAGATGTATGATGACATCATGGTCGTAGGTTTTGCCATCGATCGTAATGCGTCCGAATTCGGTGTTTTCGATCGACATTGCACATTCCTCCATTCCCGGTGAATAGCCTATGTGCACACATAGCCCGACGATCAGCGTTGCGCCGCTTGCGGCCAGAGTGTTCGCAGCGGAACTGGCAAGCTGTCGATGAGTTTCGCGGTCTCTCCCGGATCAAGCTCTTTCCACAAGAGATCGAACACGGCTTTGGTGACGCCGAGCGCGTCGCGCGGAAACATAGGAGGTAATTCAGCTGCAACATGCGCCAGAAATTCATCGACTTGCCGGTCCTTGCTTGGCCTTTCGGCAATGCGCCAGCTCTCGAAATAAATGCCGCGCACTAGGATCGGTAGCTGGGCGCCGAGATGCGCCGCCTGTTCCGGAGTCAGCCGATCTCGCAGCGCATGCAGCACGGCGCGCAATGCGCTATAGCAATTATGCTTCTCGCCGAGATGGTGCTCCTCACCGAGCTTCTTGAGCCAGACATTTGTCAGCTGAATCGTGTGATCGAGGGCAGGTAGTTGGGTCTCGTTCATCATGTGCCCCACTGCGGTTCGAGTTTCACGAACGCAATGGGGCATGGAATCGCCACGCCCATATTGATTTCTCTCAATGGGTTGACCGGCGCGTCAGCCCTTGATGCAGATGAGAGGCTTGAGCCGAGCAACACGCTTCGCGAGGCCGGCGTCCTCGGAGGCACGCACTACGGCGTCGACATCCTTATAGGCGCCTGGCGCTTCTTCAGCGACACCGCGAGTCGATGGACTCCTGACGAGGATCCCCTCTGCCGCGAGTTCGTCGACGATCTTTCGCCCGCTCCAGCGCTGCAGTGCCGCATGGCGTGAAAGCGCGCGACCGGCACCATGGCATGCCGAAGAGAAGGCCTTGATCTCGCTGGTTGGCAAGCCGACGAGAACATAGGAACCTGTTCCCATGCTGCCGCCGATCAGTACCGGCTGTCCAACGGGACGCAGCGTCTCGGGAAGGCTCGGATGTCCGGGTCCCAGAGCACGGGTTGCCCCCTTGCGGTGAACGAAGAGCTCGCATTGCTTTCCGTCGACCGTGTGCGTCTCGACCTTGCAGGTATTGTGCGAGACGTCGAAGAGCAGGCGTAGATCGCACTCTGGAAAGAAGTGCCGGAAGACACGCCGCGCATAGTGGCCGAGGATCTCGCGATTTGCGAAAGCACAATTGATCGCGGCACGCATAGCGCCCAGATAGCGTTCGCCGATCTCCGAATGAATCGGCGCGCAGGCAAGCTCGCGATCCGGCAATTCGATCCCTGCGTCTTTTGCACCGATGAGCATTTCCTTCAGGAATTCGGTGCCAATCTGGTGGCCGAGACCACGCGAACCGCAGTGGATGGTGACCACAGCTTGATCTTGCACGAGCCCAAAGGCTTTGGCCGTTATTGAATCGAAGATCTCCGCCACGGCCTGGACTTCGAGATAGTGATTACCAGAGCCAAGCGTGCCCATCTCGCGGCGCTGCCGCTCTTTGGCATGGTCGGAGACATGATCTGGTCTTGCACCAATCATGCTACCACTTTCCTCGATCCGGGTGAGGTCGCGCATCTCGCCCCAGCCATTTTGTACCGCCCAGGCAGCGCCGCCGCGCAGCATCGCATCCATTTCAACTGGGTCGAGGCTGATCTGGCTTTCGCTTCCAAGTCCTGCCGGAATGTCGCGATAAAGCGAGTCGGCGAGTGATTTCTGCACCCGCAGAATCTCGGCGACGGACAGATCCGTGAGCATTGTGCGGACGCCGCAGGAAATATCGAAACCAACACCGCCAGCTGATACGACGCCACCATGGTCGGGATCGAAGGCTGCGACGCCGCCGATCGGGAAGCCATAGCCCCAATGCGCATCCGGCATGGCGTAGGACGCGGTGACGATACCCGGCAACGTCGCAACATTGGTCGCCTGCATCAAGACCTTGTCATCCATGCCGCGGATCAAGGTCTCGTCGCCGTAAATAATGGCCGGCACGCGCATGTTCCCGCGCGGCTCAACCCGCCAACTCGTTGCATCCACGCGCGTCAAAAGAGAGGGATCCATGTTTCATCTCCATGTAAGCGCGGGCAAGTGATGCAATCGGCTTCAATGTTTGAGCTCAATTCATACATCGACAACGCAGGCCGCGGACCATAGGCCCCATGGCAGGTGTTGAACACTCAAAGCCGTATAAGTCGCACCCTTCGGCTCGCAGGCTGCCGCATGTCGCGTGGGGTCGACCGGCTCGCCCCAAAGCTTGCCGTAAAGCCGCGAATTTTCGATCCGCACCGAAAAGGCGCCGAACAGAAATCGGCGCACGGCCATCTCATAGATGATGGCGTTGAGCCATTCGACGAACAAAAGCTCAAGATCCGGCGCCTCGCACTGAACCTCAACCAGCGTTTTCCGCGCGACCGGCGCTTCCGTGATCGCCGCCGTGAGCGCCAGCGCTGCCTGTTCAAAAGCCTCTTCCGCCGTTCTCCCGAAGCCACGCAGGCCAAGATCCGCATCATGGGAGAAATGCTCCCATCTGATCGCACGTGCTGATGGATCTCTAATTTCCGCCATGAAGCGTTGCTCGGAAGCCTGCCGAACATTGGCATCCTGCGAGATGCCAGCCTTGATCCGGATCAAGAACGCGTCCCGACCCTCATGGCAGCTTTCAACAAGTCATCTTGCGTCAAGTCAGCAAGAGGCGGCAAAATATTGATGGAGGGACGCATCAATGCCCGTCCACAATGCCGAGATTGCGGCAATGTTTGATCAAGCCGCAGAACTTCTCGAAATCAAGGGCGATAATCCGTTCCGCACGCGCGCCTATCGCCGTGCCGCTCGAACGATTGAAGGTCTGCCCAAAAGCATCACCAGCCTGTTGAAAGCCGGCGAGGATCTTTCGGAGCTGCCCGGTATCGGCAAAGATCTGGCCGGAAAAATCGCCATCATCGTCGCCAAAGGCAAGTTCGATCTTCTCGAAAAGCTCAAACATGAATTGCCGGGCGACCTCGGCGAGATCGCGGCTCTACCGGGCCTCGGGCCGAAGCGCGTCAAGCTTCTTTACGATGAGCTCGGCGTCCGCTCCATCGAAGATCTTCGCCGCGCGGTCAAGGCTGGCCGCCTGCGGGAATTGCGTGGCTTCGGCGAAAAGAGCGAAGCAAAGCTTTTGGCGGCACTTACCAAGCCGGTGGCCGAGAAACGGGTCAGGATCGACGTCGCGGAAGTCGAGGCGGAAGCGCTCGTCAGCTTTTTGCGCGAAGGCTTCGACAAGGCGCAGATCGTCGTGGCGGGCAGCTATCGCCGCCGCCGTGATACGGTTGGCGATCTCGATATTCTCGTGACCGCGCGAGATGGTGTGGCCGTGGGCGACAGGCTCACAAAATATGAGAACGTCGCCAGTGTCGCGGCGCATGGTCCGACGCGGACGACAGTCGTGCTGCGATCCGGTCTGCAGGTCGATCTTCGTATTGTGCCAGACGAGAGTTACGGTGCCGCTTTGATGTATTTCACCGGCTCGAAGGCGCATAACATCGCGCTACGTGGAATCGCCAATGATCACGGCTGGAAGCTTAATGAATATGGTCTGTTCGAAGATGAGCGGCGAATCGCCGGCTCAAGCGAAGAAGAAATCTACAAAAAGCTCAAGCTGGCTTTCATCCCGCCTGAACTCCGCGAAGACCGCGGCGAAATTGCGCTCGCGCAGAAGAAATCTTTGCCGAATCTCGTATCGCTTGGCGATATCCGCGGCGATCTTCACGTCCATTCGAATTGGAGCGACGGAACGGTTCCAATCGCCGATATGGCGGCAGCCGCGAGGCAGCGTGGCTATGCCTATATGGCTTTGACCGACCACAGCCAAAGAGTAACCATAGCACATGGTCTCGACGCCAAGCGGCTCGTGCAGCAGATCGATGAAATCGACCGGCTGAATGAAAAATTCGATGATTTCGTCGTGCTCAAAGGTGTCGAAGTCGATATTTTAGCAGATGGCAGCCTCGACCTTCCGGACAGGATCTTGTCGCGTCTCGATGTCGTTGTCGCCGCGGTCCATTACAAATTCGATCTTTCGCGTGCTGCCCAGACGGAGCGGATCATTCGCGCCATGGACAATCGCTACATATCGATCCTGGCGCATCCGACAGGCCGATTGATTGGCGAGCGCGAGCCCTATGACGTCGATATGGAACGCATCATGGTCGCAGCTCATGAGCGTCGGTGTCATCTCGAGATAAATGCCGAGCCGGAGCGATCGGATCTCAATGACATTCATGCGCAAGCGGCTAAGACGATGGGCATCAAACTTGCCATTTCAACCGACGCCCATACGGTCGCGGCGCTGGATTACATGCGGTTTGGCGTTGATCAGGCACGCCGCGGCTGGCTTGAGCCGGCTGACGTCTTGAACACGCACTCGCTTTCTGCCTTAAAGAAGCTCCTTAGGCACTAACTCGCGAAATTTGCTGCCAGCGTCTGAAGGTCGACCGGTCCTGATCGGCACAGACCTCATCCATCCGTCCGGCCCAAACGGACTCGCCCGGGTGCCTGGTCAACCCGTAGAGAGTGGCGAGGCGAATCACCCGATCTCGGCACCTGGCGGGCTTTCGGAATGCTTGGCTGGGGCGGGAGGACTCGAACCTCCGAATGGCGGAATCAAAATCCGCTGCCTTACCACTTGGCTACGCCCCAACAGCGCGAACAGTCGAAAAGCCGATTCCTTTTTCGACGCGATCGCGCGCAGAAGAATTCTATATCAAATATGAGCAGGAAGCGCTGGCGCTTCAGGCCGTGGAGCGACCCGGAGGGGTAAACAGCCGGATGCTCCCTGCCGGAGAGGCGGACGGCCGCGGCGGCGCGACCATAATGCGGCGTTGATGCCCTCGCAACCCTTTCGTCGCGTTTCGTGATCGGCTTTCCCCCATTGCGTCCGCCGCGCTAAAGCCATTCTATACAAGGCCTTTCTCTAGCGATGAATGCCGGCGGCGAGCGGGTTTCCATGGAACTGATCGACAAGCTTTTTGCGGCGGCCGTCGCGGCGCGACAAAAGGCCTATGCGCCTTATTCCGGCTTTGCCGTCGGAGCGGCGATAGCGACGCCGTCGGGAGCCGTCTATTCCGGCGCCAATGTCGAAAATGCCGCCTATCCGGTCAGCCTTTGCGCCGAAGCCTCGGCGATCGCCGCGATGATCGCCGCCGGCGAACGGCAGATCGCCGCAGTCCTTATCGTCGCCGATAGCGCCGAGCCGATCATGCCCTGCGGGGCCTGCCGGCAGCGGCTTTTCGAATTTGCGAATGAAGCAACGTTGATACATAGCGCTCGGCCGGCGGGTGTCGCCGCGAGCCATATGCTCGCGGAGCTTCTGCCGCATGCTTTCGGGCCGGCGAGCCTGAAACGCTGAAGCCTATAGGCGTTTGATCGCGGCGATGTCGCCCGATCCTTTGCTCAAAATGCGGGCCCGCGCCACGGCGAGCGGCTCGCTCGCGACCAGCATGTGATGCGCATTGGCATGCAGCAGTGTCTGCGCATCGCGCATGATGCCGACGTGACCTTTCCAGAAGATCAGATCGCCGCGTTCGAGACCTGTCTCCGCAGCTTCGAGAGGTACCGGCGCGCCGAGTGCCGCTTGCTGCAGATCGGTGTCGCGCGGCGCCGGGATGGCTGCTTGCGCCAGCGAGACCTGCACCAACCCAGAGCAATCGATGCCGAGGCAGGATTTGCCGCCCCAGAGATAGGGCACGCCGAGAAACCCTTCGGCGACGGCGACGAAATCGTGATCCCTTTCGCCGCTGCGCATCAGATGCAGCGCAATGACGAAGCCGCCGCTCGTCAACTTGGCGAAATTTCCGTCGGCGCCGGTGAGGCTCACCTCCGCGCCAAGCGGCAGCGCGCCGAGAATCGGCGCTTTGATGTCGGGGCGCGGATAGATGAAAGTACGGTTGGCGGTGACCCTATGGGTCGCAGTAATTGCGCCTTCGGCCAAAGCGGCGAGCGACAGATAGCCGACATAGTTATCGCCTTCGAGCTGCACCCAGGCCCAGCCTTCGTGCGCCTCATAGAGCATCAGATTTTCGCCATAGAGAACCTGGCTGTCGACCGGCGCATCATGCGCCGGAGCGCGATGCAGATCGGCCAGCTCGATTGCAAGATGCATGGCATGGCCCTCGACGAATTGCGTCGCCGTCACCTTGCCGGCGAGATGCGCCGCAGCGAGGTCCGGCCGGGCCGGGGTGATACGCGGGTCGAAGGGAAACATGGCGTGTTCTAGGGCATGAGGTCGTCGAAGATATTGCTGTCGTCGGCGCTGTCCTGGTCGAGAAAACCGACGCGCTGCACGATCTTGCGATTGTCCTTCGGCACTTCGACCTTTGCGGTCGCGCCATAGCGTGATTCGATCAGATCGAACAAGAGCCGCGCCACCTGCACTTCCGCGCCTTCCGGCCGCGCCGATTTCGCCGAGGGATTCCAGGCATAGATGTCGAAATGCGCCCAGGCCTTCGCCTTTTCGACGAAGCGTCGCAGGAAGAGTGCGGCGGTGATCGATCCAGCGAAAGAGCCGCCGGAGATGTTGGAAAGATTGCCGACCTTGCCGTCGAGCAGCTTGTCGTAAGGATCCCACAGCGGCAGTCGCCACACGGGATCGTTCGCGCTTTTCGCATGCTGCGCGATCTCGTCCGCGAGTTCCTCGCTCATGGTATAGAAGGGCGGAAGATCCGGGCCGAGCGCGACGCGCGCGGCGCCGGTGAGCGTGGCGAAATCGAGCAGCAACTCTGGCGCATCTTCGTCGGCGAGCGTGAGCGCATCGGCGAGGATGAGCCGGCCTTCCGCATCCGTATTGCCGATCTCGACCGTCAGACCCTTGCGGCTCGGATAGATGTCGCCCGGCCGCATGGCATTGCCGGCGATGGCATTCTCGACGATCGGCAGAATGACGCGCAGACGCACCGTCAGATTGGCCTCCATGATCATCTGCGCCAGGGCGAGCGCCGTCGCGGCGCCGCCCATGTCTTTCTTCATTAGCAGCATGCCGGCTTCCGGCTTGATATCGAGCCCGCCCGTATCGAAGCAGACGCCTTTGCCGACGAGCGTCACCTTCGGCGCATCGCGCGGCCCCCAGGCGAAATCGACAAGGCGCGGTGCCTTGTCGGAGGCGCGGCCGACCGCATGGATCAGCGGATAATTCGTTTGCAACAGCTTTTCGCCGCGGATGACGGAAGCCTTCGCATTGAACTTCGTCGAAACGTTCAATGCCGCGGTTTCGAGCGCGTCTGGACCCAGATCATTGGCCGGCGTGTTGATGAGATCGCGGCCGAGAGCCACCGCATTGGCGATGCGCATCACGCGCGCCATGTCGACGCCGTCGGGCCCGACGAGATCCGGCGTCTCGACATCATCCTTCTTGTAGCGGCGGAAGCGATAGGTCGAGAGAATAAAGGCGAGCGCTGCCAGCGTCGGGTTATGCGGCGCATTGGCGAAGCGATAGGTGCCGGCGGGCAGCGATGTCGCGAGGCGGCCGGGCAGAAAAGGGTCGTAGTTCCTCGTATCTTCACGTTCGAGACCGAACAAAATGCCGCCGAGTTTTCCTTGATCGGAGGGCAGGATCAGAACACGGCCGGGCGTCGGCTCGAAGCCGCAGGCGGCCGCATAGCCCGCCGCCACCGGCGGGAGAGCGTCGCGGATTTGCGGCCAGCTCTCGGCGGTAACGAAATAGATCGGCACGGCATCGTTCAGTCGCGCGGTTTTCTCCGGCTCGGCGGCCTTCTCAGACTTCGCGGATTTCTCAAGAGACATCCAAAACTCCTTCGCGGTCGGCGCCTCAAAGTCCGTGCCAGCCGCTCTTAACCGATTATTAGGGTTAACATTTTATTTCTAGCAAGCAGCAAGTAGAGAGATGGCGCTCCAATGCAGACGAACGTGCCCGCAAGCTTCGTGCCTTGGTCAAAGGCGACACAGGCAAAGACGGGGTTTCGGGCGCTTTTTGCGCGCCATTGCAGCAAGGCAGCTCTCCTTACGGCGTCTTTGCTCCTCGCCGGCTGTCAGTCTTTCGGTCAAAATGGCATCGCGGCTGGCGTCGGCAATAGTGATGCGGCCATACCCAGCTCGCCCCAGCAGCTCGCCAGCTATACGACAGAGCTTGGCCAGCGCTATGATTCCAATCCGAACGATAAGCGGACCGCGCTGACCTATGCGCATGCGCTGCGCAAATCGACCCGTTACGCTCAAGCAGTTGCCGTGCTGCAAAGGCTCGCCGCAGCCTATCCGAAGGACAATGAGGTTCTTGGCGCTTATGGCAAAGCGCTGGTCGACGCCGGCCGGCTGGATGAGGCAGCCGATGTTCTGCCGCGCGCCCATACGCCGGAAAATCCGAATTGGACGATTCTGTCGGCGCAGGGGACGGTTGCCGATCAGCAAGGCGATCACGCCAAGGCGCAGGAATATTATCAGGCGGCTCTGAAGATCGTCCCCAATCAGCCGGACGTTCTTTCCAATCTCGGCCTCTCTTACGCACTCTCGAAGCAATTGCCGCTCGCCGAACAGACGCTCGAACTTGCCGCGCAGCAGCCTTCGGCCGATGTCCGCGTCCGGCAGAATCTGGCGTTGGTGCTGGCGCTCGAAGGGAAATTCGAGCAGGCGCAAAATGTCGCCCAGCGCGATCTCCAGCCGCTGCAAGCAGCGGAGAATGTAGCGGCGATCCGGCAGATGGTCGCGCAATCCAATCCCTGGAGCGAAATTCGCGCGCTCGATGGCAAGCCCAGCCGCAAGGTCGCCCGCCGCAATGTCACGCAGAAGGTTGCGGCCAGCGTGTCGAAGCCGAAGCCCGTGGCGAAAGAGCAGGCCGCAAACTTCGACCCTCCGACAACGGCCGAATAAGGATCGGCCGTTCCGTGATTACTGGCCGCGCGATTATTGGCCGGCCATGGTCTTCGAAACCTGAATGGCCGCCGGCGTCACGATGACGGCGAACAGCACCGGCAGGAAGAATATGATCATCGGCACTGTGAGTTTCGGCGGCAGGGCCGCGGCCTTCTTTTCCGCCGCGTTCATGCGCTTATCGCGGCCTTCCTGCGCGACGACGCGCAGTGCCGTGCCGAGCGGCGTGCCGTAGCGCTCTGCCTGGATGAGCACCGTCGAGATCTGCTTCAAGGAATCGACGCCTGTGCGTTTGGCGAGATTCTCATAGGCGATACGCCGATCCGGTAGGTAGGAAAGTTCGGCGGTCGTGAGCGTCAGCTCCTCGGCCAAGGGAATCGATTGCGCGCCGACTTCTTGGGACACACGACGGAAGGCGAGTTCGATCGACATGCCGGATTCGACGCAGATCAGCAGCAAGTCCATCGCGTCAGGCGCCGCGCGCGTCATCGATTTCTGCCGCTTGGAAATGCGGTTTTGCAGATAGAACTCCGGCAATTTGATGCCGACATAGGCGGCGCCTATGACGCCGCCGACGTTGAGAATGAAGGGCCAGCCGGGAGCATCGAGAATGAAGAAATAGAACAAGGCGAAGACGAAGAGGCAGCTCGGGGTGACGAGGCGGAAAAACAGAAAGGCGACGTCGGCCTGCGGGCCGCGAAAGCCTGCCATCGTCATCTGCATTTTTGCTTCATCTGTGCCGAGCCATTTCGACAGGTTGAAGCGCTCGACGATGTCTTTCATATAGGCCTTCGGCTCGCGCCGCAGAGCGACCTTGCTGTCATAGAGGCGTTCGCGTTCGCGATTGCGGATGCGCTCGCGTTCGGAGGCCGCAGCCTTCATCCGTCGCTGGAGCGTGTCGGTCTGCAGCAGCGGCATCGCCAGAGTGATGATTGTCGCGACGGTTGCGATCGCGACCAGTATCGCGAGAATGACCTGCCGGTCGAGGAGTTGGGCAACGTTCATGAGAGGTCGTACCTTTTCAAGAGTCCCAAACAGCGTGCTGTCCCGCTCAAATTTCGAAACTCACCATCTTCTTCATGACGAAAATGCCCAGCGCCATCCATATGGCGCTGCCGGCCATCACGAGCTGACCGGTCGTCGTCGTCCAAAGAAGGCTGATGTAAGTGGGGCTGGTGATATAGACCAAGCCCGCCACGACGAAAGGCAAGGCGCCGATGATGCTGGCGGATGCCTTGGCTTCCGAGGAGAGCGCGGCGATCTTCCCCTTCATTTTTTTACGCTCGCGCAATACATGCGCGAGATTGGCCAGGGCCTCCGACAGATTGCCGCCGGCCTTTTGCTGAATGCCGATGACGATCGAGAAGAAGCTCGTTTCCGGCGACGGCAGCCGCTGTACTAGCCGCTCGATCGCCTCACCGACCGACAATCCCATGGTCTGGGATTCGACGATCATACGGAACTCGGTCTTGATTGGATCGGCCATCTCGCTCGAAATGATGCGCAGGCAATCGGCGAGCGGCAGGCCGGCTTTGACGCCGCGCACGATAATGTCGATCGCCTCGGGAAAGTCATTGATGAATTTCTTCATCCGGCGCTGGGCGGTAAAGCCGAGAAACCAGCGCGGCAGACCGAGTCCGCCGACCACGGCGGTGGCGGCGGCGATGATCAAATGCTTGCTGAGCAGAAAGCCCAATCCGCCCATCAGGATCGCGGCGATGACCGAGTAGATATAGAATTGCTGGCGGGTCCAATTGAGGCCGGCATAGGCAAACCGCGCTTCAAGCGACATGTCCTTGTGCTTGTTGCGTGCCTCGATCTCTTTCAGGCTGTCGGCTACCTGCTTGCGCCGCGCATTGCTGTCGACTTGCTTATCATTGACCTTGCGCGCCGTCGCGGGCGCCAGCAATGCGGCCTTGCGCTTCTCGGCCTTCGCTTCGCCGCTGAGCAAAGGGTAGGCGACGACATAGAGCACCCCGCCGAATGCGATGGTGCAGAAGACGATCAGGAGCAGCGTATTGGTGTCGAGATCGAACATTCATCGTCCTCGTTGGATCACGGCGCGGCTCACGCGGGTTCCTTGACTTCGGCGGCATCGAGTGCCCGGGCGAGGCGTTCCTCTTCGCCGAAATAGCGGGCGCGTTCCCAAAAGCGCGGCCGGCCGATGCCGGTCGAGCGATGCCGACCTTTCAACCGCCCGGAGGCATCTTCACCCAAAATGTCGTAGATCATCAGATCCTGCATGATGATCACCTCGCCTTCGAGGCCCATCACTTCCGAGATATGGGTGATGCGGCGCGCGCCGTCGCGCAGGCGCGCGGTCTGGATGATGACGTCGATCGAGGAGACGACCATCTCGCGGATGGTGCGCGCCGGCAGTGAAAAGCCGCCCATGGTGATCATCGATTCCAAGCGGCTCAAGGCTTCGCGCGGCGAGTTGGCGTGAAGCGTCCCCATCGAGCCGTCGTGGCCCGTATTCATGGCCTGCAAAAGATCGAATGCCTCGGGTCCGCGCACCTCGCCGACGATGATGCGTTCGGGACGCATACGCAGGCAGTTTCTGACCAGATCGCGCATGCTGACGGCGCCGGTGCCTTCGAGATTGGGCGGGCGTGTTTCGAGCCGGACGACATGCGGCTGCTGCAATTGCAGTTCGGCCGCGTCTTCGCAGGTGATGACGCGTTCGTCCGTATCGATGAAATGGGTGATGCAATTGAGCAGAGTGGTCTTGCCCGAACCGGTACCGCCGGAGATCAAGACGTTGCAGCGGACGCGGCCGATGATCTTCAAGATGTCGCCGCCTTCGGGCGAAATCGCGCCATAACGGACAAGCTGATCGAGAGTGAGCTTGTCCTTGCGAAACTTACGGATGGTGAGGACCGGGCCGTCGATCGCCAACGGCGGCGCGATGACGTTGACGCGGGAACCGTCGGCGAGACGCGCGTCGCAGATCGGCGATGTTTCGTCGACGCGCCGGCCGACCTGGCTGACAATGCGCTGGCAGATGTTCATCAGTTGCGCATTGTCGCGGAAGCGGACATTGGTGAGCTGGATCTTGCCGCCGACTTCGATGTAGGTCTGCATGGCGCAATGGACCATGATGTCGGCGATCTCGTCGCGCGCCAGCAACGGCTCGAGGGGGCCATAGCCAAGCACGTCGTTGCAGATGTCTTCGAGCAGATTTTCCTGCTCGGCGATCGACATCACGATGTTCTTGATCGCGATGATCTCATTGACGATGTCGCGGATCTCTTCGCGTGCGCTTTCGGAATCGAGGCGCGCCAATTGAGTGAGATCGATCGCCTCGATCAAAGCGCCGAAGATCATGCTCTTGGTGACGTAATAATCGTCGGAGCGCGGCAATTCGGGCGCAGGTGCCGGTGCCGGCGTCGGCTCGACGAGCATCGGCGTCGTCTTTTTCATCGGCGCCGCGACACCGCGGAAGGCCGGAACGACAGGAGGCGGCGCGGAACTCACCCCCGATGCGGGGGCGTCATCGATGCGCGCGCGCTTACCGAACATTTGTGTTCTCCTGGTCCAGCTCAGCCACCACTGAACAGCGGCTCGCCCTTGGGCGCGGCTGGGCCTCGCCCGATCTATTGATGATCGGCGTCAATCATGTCTTGGAAAGGTTGATAAATTTTTCCTCAACACAGCCAAAATGCGGGAAATTCCGCGCAATTTCGGCGGCGCGCGGGCTTTGCGGCCGGTGGCAGAGGCTATTGAATCTAGGAAGCTTTGCTGAGGCCCAAGCGGCTGATGATCGGCTCGAGCAGGGTCTTCTTGGCTTTGCGCAGCTCCGCCCGCCCGGTGACGATCCGGCAAAGCTCGGCGATCGTCTCGTTAACTTTGCTGGCCGGCTCGACTTCGGCGATCATCTGGCCATTGTTGGCTGCGGTGCCGAAGAGCTTCGGCTCGAAAGGAATGGTCGCCGTCGGCTCCAGATCGACCGCTTTGGCGAAATCGGCCAGCGCGATCTCGGGGCGTTTCTGAACTCCGACATTGTTCATGACGAGCCGGGGCTTGTCGTCGTGCTGGCGCGCGGCGCGCATCGTATCGAGCAGGCTCTTCGTATTCCGCAGATTGGCGAGATCGGGCGTGGCGACGAGGATGATTTCGTCGGCCTGGAGCAGCATCCGGCGCGACCAGGCAGTCCAAAGATGCGGCACGTCCAGGACGACGCAGGGAGTCGAGGCCCGCAGAATGTCGATCACCGCATCGAAGGCGGTTTCGGGGAAATCATAGGTCCGATCGAGCGTCGCGGGGGCCGCCAGAAGGCTGAGCTTGTCCGAGCAGCGCGACAAGAGGCGATCGACGAGATTGGCGTCCACCCGATCCGGGGCGAAGAGCGCTTCCGCGATGCCCTGCGGCGGATCCTGGTTGAAATCGAGACCCGCCGTGCCGAATCCGAGATCGAGGTCGACGAGGACCGTCTGAATTTCGAGGTCGCGGGCGATCGTCCAGGCGATGTTGTGGGCGAGTGTCGAGGCGCCGATGCCGCCTTTTGCGCCGGTGCAGGCGATGATCTTGCCGACCGGCTCGCGGCCGCTCGCCGCGTAGAGGTGCGAGATCGTACGGATGAAGTCCAGAACGCTGAAGGGCGTGACGAGATACTCGCTGACGCCGCGGGCCATCAATTCGCGATAAAGAATGATGTCGTTGGTGCGCCCGGCGATGATCACCTTGGTGCCGGCGTCGCAGAATTCGGCGAGTCCGTCGAGATGTTCGATGAGTTCTTTGTGGTTCGCGGTCGTCTCCAGAAAGATCACATTCGGCGTCGGCGCGGTGCGATAGGCTTCGATCGCCGCCGCGGCGCCGCCCATATGGACTTTCACATGCGCGCGTTCGAGGCGCCGGTCGGTGATCGCATCGCGAACGGTTTGCGCAACTTCCTGCGTCTCGCAAAAGGCCTGCAAGGAAATCCGCGGGACCGGCGCGATTTGCTCGATGCCGGATGACTGATTCATCAATTCGCTCCGATACTGCTGATCGATGTGTTCTTGGTCTTCCAATCCGTCGTCGGATCTGTACCTTGGCGCAACGCAATGATGGCACGAGTGCGCATTTGCGCATCAGCCGGGTCGTCGGCGCGCGGCGTCACGAGATCGCGCGGATCGGCGACCTGTTCGGCGATCGCGCTCTGATAGGCGCAGCCCATGTTCCAATAGGGCTTGTTCTCCCAGCCGGCGATCGTGCTGCCAGAGGCAAGGTCGCTCGGCCATTGGCCGCAGGGCGTTGCGACCTTCGCCTTGAGTCCGGTGAAGCTGAGGCGCACCGGCGAGGCGAGATCAGCATTGGTGACCGGATAGCGCGAGACGAGCAGCGTCGTGCGGGCCCCAGACTGCGCCAGCACCTGGCGGATCGCGGCGACAGTATCGCGCGGCAGGGCAGCGCGGCCGCCGGTGGGCAGGAAGACGTTGATCGGGCCTTGGCCTGTCGCATGGTAGAGCCGGCCGAACCCCGCCACTTGGGCGGCGGTGCGGCCATCGAGGCCGCGCACGTCCGGCGCTGGGAAGATATCGAGCTTCTGGCTGGTTTCGCCGAGAACGATGGGATGGCGGACGCGATAGTCGTCTTGCGGAATCGACGAAGTCTTCATCCGGTCGACCGTGGCGCAGCCAGCGAGCGCAAAGAAGCTCAACGGCAGGAGCAGCCGCGCGGCTTTCACACTTTGTACCGCCCTTGCGGAGCGTCTGGTGACGGATACTGGCGAAATCGGCATGTTCATGGCTCTCGAAATGCGGCCGCGGCCGGTCACTCAGTCCTGGATGAAACCGATGCGCCCGTTGAAGTTCTTGAGCGCTTCGGGATTGTTGGGGGACGCATAAAGACGATTGATGCGGCCGAGCAGCCAGGCTTGCGGATCGCTCGAATCGGCGAATCCGTCATCCGGCTTCGGCAGAAGATTGGCGGAGGTCGCCTTCATCAAATAGGGGGTGATGATGATCATCAGCTCCGTCTCGTTGCGCTGATAGTCGCGGGAGCGGAACAGCGCGCCGAGGATCGGCAGATTCATCGCGCCCGGCAGGCCATTGATGACCTGCTGCGTTGACGTCTGCAGGAAGCCGGCCGACGCAATGGAACCGCCGGAGGGCACTTCCACCGTCGTCTCATTCTTGCGCGTCCGGAGGCCGGGAACGGAGACGTTCTGAATGACCGCCGAGGTCTGATAGTCGAGCTCGGTCACTTCGGTCGCGATATGCAGCAAGATGCGGCCGGCGGAGAGAACCACCGGCGAGAAATTCAAAGTGACGCCATAGGCCTGATAGGTGACACCGCCGGGGCTGCAGTTCGTGACAGTACCGTTCGTCGCGCAGACCGGCGAGCTCGGAACCGGGATCTGACCACCGACGGTGAATTTCGCATTTTCGCCGGAGATCGCTGTGACGGTCGGCTCGGCGAGAATGCGCGAGACGCCGTAGCGCTCGTAGGCTTGCAGCGTCGCGTTCACCGTATTGCCCGGGCTGCTCAGCGTCAGTTGCGTCGGCAAATTCGTCGACGGATTGGTGGCGATATTGCCGTTGATTGCGAAGGGATTGTACTGGGTGAAGGCGCCCCAGGTGCTCGACGTCAGGCCGAGCTGCTTGGCGATGTCGCGGCGGATTTCGGCAACGCTGACCTTGAGCATCACCTGGTCGCGGCCGCGGATGACCAAGGAGTTGATAACCTGATCATGCCTCACCTGACTCATGGTGGAACTGGTACCGCTTACTTGGCCAGCAACACTTCCGGGGCTGCCTGTGGCGCTACCCGCCAAACTGCCGGTCGATTGCGAGACATTGGCGTCCGCCGGTTTGACAAAGGCTTGTGCAATGTCCATGGCGCGCTGCGCATCTTCTGCGGAATCAACCAAGCCGCTCAAAATGATCGCGTTACCAACCGTGCGTGTGGTGATCGATGCCGTGGGCATTGCTTCTTTGAGAATCTGCTCCAGATTGCCGACATCCGCGCCGATGCTGATTTCGAGCCTAGCAAACTGGCGGCCCGCCCCATCAAGCGCGAAGACTGTGGTCTGGCCTTCTTGCATCCCAATAATATAAAGCTTGCGGGCGGAACGGACGATCGCATTGGCGACCTTCGGATTGCCAATGAAGATTTCAGCGGCGTCTTGCGGTAGATCGACGATCACGGATTTGCCGATGCCCATCGAAATTTGCTGCGTCGCGTCTGCAGTGATGGTCTCGATCCGCGGGCTTTCCGAATAGCTGGCGCTTGGCGGCAGAGCGACGGCCAGCGCCGACATCAATCCGCAGACGAGAGGCCGCACTCGACCTTTCGTGCTCTTCAGCTTCGCCACCTTGCGTTTCATTCGAACATTCCTGTGGTGTCTTCGGTTACACGAACGGACACGAAACTCGGTATCGAACGCAACGCGGTAACAACTTCAGTTCTAGGCGACGGCAGCTCAACGAGACTGCGTTTGGACAGGGACGCCAAAGCGCACAATCGTCATGCCGGTCGGCTTCTGGTTCTGCGAACCGTCATCCGCTTCCGTCTCTTTATTGTCGGTCATGCTGCGCAACGCTAAGGATAGCTGGCCGACCCGTTGCGCCAAAATGATTGTCTCGACCTGCTGCGGCGTCAGTTCGAGCGTCGCATTGGAGCCCACGACGACTCGCTCATTATTGCGCTCCTGGATGTTCTGGCCGATCGCCAAAACCTTGATGTTGCGCAAGAGCGTTTCGCTCACCATCGGATCGGTAACGCCGGCCTTGGCGGCGGCGTCATCGCGAAAGGTGTGGATGACGTCGACGTGATCATTCGGCAGGATAAAGCCGCCGGCGGTCTGCGAGCCTTGCTGATCGATGCTGATCGCGACGGCGCGCATGCCCGACGGCAGGATCGCCGACATGAAGCTCGCCGTGCCGGCCTTGATCAGCCGATCGGCGTAGATCGGCTCGCCCGGGCCAAGCGGATTGTGGACCAGCGCGCCTTTGAAATCGATCATCGCACTTGGCGACTGGCTCCGGCGTATGACATTGGGCGGCACATCGTTCTTCGGCCAGTCCTGCCAGCGCAGATCGCCGTCCTGGATGAGGCTGCCGAGCGGCAGCTCCTTATTGGCGACCAGCACTGCGTCGGTGGAGACAGGCGCCTGGACGACCACCGGCTTGCCCGGCTCCGGCGGCTTCTGAGAGGCGACCATAACCGCAGCCCCGATGCCCGCGGCAAGCGCGGTTCCGAGAATGATCAGGCGGATAGGCTTCATGAAGGGCTCTCAGGGAGACGCGGGACGAAAGAGGTCAGCGCGGATTCGACCACGCAAACGTCAAATTAAGGTTAACCAAATATGTCCAAACCGATCGACCGGCCCCGGTCCCGCCTGTCAGAACGTCGCGGCCGAGATCCAAATGCGGGTTTCGGGGTAGAGCAGGAGCCCGGCGATCGCGAGGGCGATCCCATAGGGAACGCCGCTGTCCTGATCGTGCAGCCGCGCGATCCAGCCCTGCGTGATGAGGATCCGCGGCAAGGGCCAATGGCGCATCATCAAGATGAAGAGGGTGAGGGCGCCGCCGAATAGCGCGGCATAGATCCCGTAGTCCCAGAGATGATCGAAGCCGAGCCAAAGCGCTGTCGCCGCCGCGAGTTTGGCATCGCCGCCGCCGATCCAGCCGAAGGCGAAAAACGCAAATGTGAGTGTGAGAACGGCAAGTCCGCACAAGAGATGCTGGCCGATGATGTCGAGCGGCAGATGCAATGCGAGGGCGAGGATCACATAGCCGAGCGCCAGCGCGATCGAGATCCGGTTGGAAATCGTCATCGTGAAGAGGTCGGAAAAGGCCGCGTACACCATCAGCGTCGGGAAAAGAATCAGCGTCGCGCCGGCGAGTATGATGGAATGTCCCATGCGGCGAACTCACCTCATCTTGACCGGAGGCTCCAAGCCTGGAGCGCATAGAGCCGCGAAATTAGCGATGACCGGTTTACTCTTTCTTAAGAGCATTTCTTAAGGATAGAGCCCGTGTTTACGCCCGCAGAAATCGCCTGCCTTGATAATCGCCGTTGCATCTGGCTTTGCGCGGCACATGCACGCCCGGCGACTTCGATATCTCGCGAAGCCAATCTTGAAGAGAGGCTCAATCTTGAAGCGAGACTATGGAGCAAGAGCCAAGTCGCTTCGAAAGGCAGCACGCATAGGTTTGAGCCCTCGCGTCGCTGCATCGTTCATCTCAACGCCGCGACGGCCCTCGCTACGGGAAGCCCGCAGCGTGGGTCGTACGCAGCATGAACTATTGGCGAACGGCCAATTTAGCTCAGGTTGCTGGCGACAGCGTTGAACTTGTTGGCGATGTTCTTGCCGAGGGTCGACACGGCGCTGATGATCACTACGGCGATGAGGCCGGCGATGAGACCATATTCAATAGCGGTCGCGCCGGACTGATCGGCAGCGAAACGAGCGAAAATCTTCTTCATACGTGGCACTCCTGCTTCCCACTCATCCAATTCCAGTCCAACGTCATGTTGGTTCGTTTCTGGAATGGCCACACAGTACAAAGCAGTCGTTGCGATCACGTTAACCCGATCACTGACTCCGCGGGGGCTTGATTCAGGTTTTGAACTGCGGCTCGGGAAGCGTTGCGTTTGGCGATGAAAAGCTTGTCTTTTCAAATAGCTCAGGCGTGAAGCTCGGCTGCCGAAAAGAGCTTAAAAGTCAGGCGATTATCGGCATCAATTGCGCCGCTTCTTCTGCGGCCCGTTTGCACGCCTTAGCGCAACATTAACCACTTGCCGCTCTAATAATGGCGGTTGCGTTTTTGTGTGAAAGGCGTCCGCCGTGCGGCCTTCTATCTTCCCCGCCAATCTTCTGCGCTTTACCGCCGGGCTCAGCCTGGCGTGCAGCCTGTCCATTGCTGCGCTCGGCAATGCGCTGGCCGAAGATACGCTCGTCGTGACGGTCGATCAGGCTCGCATCGTGAAGGTTCCGGCCGGGACGCGGACCCTTGTCATCGGCAATCCGATGATCGCCGATGTGACCCTCCTCAAGAACGGCGGAACGATGGTCGTCACTGGCAAGGGCTATGGCGAGACAAATTTCATCGCGCTCGATGCCGGCGGTTCGCCGGTTGCCCAATCGGAAATTCGGGTGGTGGCCGCGGCCAATGGGCTGATCGTCCAGCGTGGCATGAATCGCCAATCCTATACCTGCGCACCGCGCTGCCAGCCGACGGCGCGTCTTGGTGACGATGCTACTTATTTCAACGAGGTCGCGAGCCAGGTCCAGGCGCATAATGCGCAGGCGACGAAGTAACTTCGCCGCCCGCCGAGCGGAACGCTAGATCGTCTGATTATAGGCGCCGACTTCCTTGTGCTCGCGCAAAATCGCGTCGATCGCCGCGAACATCTCCCGCATCTTAGCTTCTGAGGATGGGCTCTCGACCACCACGACGAGCTCTGGCTTGTTGGATGAGGCGCGAACGAGCCCCCAGGTCCCGTCTGCAACCGTTACGCGGACGCCATTGACCGTGACGACGTCGCGGATTGGTTGACCGATGAGGCTCGCGCCCTTCTCCTGCATGGCCTTGATCGTCGCCACCACCTCGTCGACGACGTGATATTTCTGCTCGTCCGGACAATGCGGCGACATGGTCGGCGAGCCCCAGGTCTTCGGCAGATCCTCATAAAGATCGGCCATCGACTTCATCGGGTTGCGGTCGAGCATGTCGAGGACATGGATGGCTGTCACGAGCCCGTCGTCATAGCCGCGCCCGATCGGCTTGTTGAAGAAGAAATGGCCGGATTTCTCGAAGCCGGCGAGCGCCTGGAGATCGGTCACGCGGCGCTTGATGTAGGAATGGCCGGTCTTCCAGTAATCGGCCTTGACGCCATTCTGCAGCAGCACCGGATCGGTCATGAAGAGGCCGGTCGATTTGACGTCGACGACGAAGGTCGCGCCTGGGTGTAGTTTCGAGAGGTCCCGCGCCAGCATGACGCCGATCTTGTCGGCGAAAATCTCTTCGCCGCGATTGTCGACGACGCCGCAGCGGTCGCCGTCGCCGTCGAAGCCGAGGCCGATGTCGGCGCCCGTTTCGCGCACCTTGTCGGCCATCGCATGCAGCATTTTCATGTCTTCGGGATTGGGATTGTAGCGCGGAAAGTTATAATCGAGCTCGACATCGAGCGGGATGACATCGCAGCCGAGCTTGGCGAGAACCGTCGGCGCGAAAGCGCCGGCCGTGCCATTGCCGCAAGCGGCGACGACCTTCAGCTTGCGGCTAAGCGGCTTGCGATTGGTGAGATCGGCCATGTAGCGCGCCGGGAAATCATTGACGAAGCGATAGGAGCCGCCCTCCGCATAATGATAGGCGCCTGAGAGCACGATCTCCTTCAGCCGGCCCATCTCGTCGGGGCCGAAAGTCACCGGGCGCTGCGCCCCCATCTTCACGCCGGTCCAGCCATTGTCATTATGCGAGGCGGTGACCATGGCGACAGCCGGAACATCGAGCTCGAATTGCGCGAAATAGGCCATCGGCGACAAAGCGAGCCCAATGTCATGCACCCTGACGCCGGCGGCCATCAGGCCGGTCGCGAGCGCCAATTTGATCGAGGAGGAGTAGGCGCGATAGTCGTGGCCGGTCACGACCTCCGGCTTGACGCCCATTTCCTTCAGCAGCGTGCCGAGACCGAGGCCGAGCGCCTCGACGCCCATCAGATTGATTTCTTTTCCGAAAAGCCAGCGCGCGTCATATTCGCGAAAGCCGGTCGCTTTCACCAGGGGAGTCTGTTCGTAAGCATATGTGTTCGGGGTGAGCGCTTGCTCGGGCTTCGGAAACATAAACACCTCGGGAAATGGGTGGCTTAATGGGTGGCTTGGATGTGCGAAAGGTCTATTCGGGCGCGACCCTAGGGACGGGTAGGCAAAGCCGCAAGCTGGGATTGCGTTCCACGGCTCCGCTCATTTCAGTCGCAAAACCGCATGTCAAAAAGATGGACCGCGAAACCTGGCCGGCGCGGCGCATTCCGACTCATCGATTTTGCTACGTGAGGCGATAAGCGAGGATAAATCAATATGTTGAACCGCGCGCTCGTCTGCTTGATTTCTTCTTAAAGCCAGCGCCCTATATGAGCGGATGCGAGCCGCACACAGCCATCGCACCGCCCGAAAGGACAAATCATGATCGTCTTCACGCGGAAGCTTACGGGCGTGTTCGCCGCTTTGGCGATCGGGCTCGCCGTCATGCCGGTCTCCAACGCCGCCGCCTTCGACACGCCTCATCATGTGCATGGCCATCACCGTTGGCAGAGCACAGCCGCCGTGTGGCCGAATGACGTGCCCTACACCTATGCTTATGGCGATGGGCCGCGCAATATCGCCGGCTATTTTTTCACGAGCTCGGACTTCTGCATTCCGGACAGGAACAACGGCTATAATGGTGGCTTCGCCACTCTGGCCTATGACAGCAACGGCCGCACCTTGGGCTACGTCTGCGAGTAAGCTGAAGCTGAGGCTCGCCTTATTGCCGCAACAGAAGCTGGCCGCCGGAGATCTCGACCGAGCCGAGACGGCGCAGCGCGCTCATGCCTAACAGGCTGGTGCCCAGAACGCCCGGCGGCATCACAAAGGCCTCGACGTCATAGACTTCCATCTGGCCGAGCCGGAGACGCGTGATCCGGACTTTCGCGGCGATGCCCACGCCATTGGCGGTCGCCGTGCGATAGTGATAATCCGCCGGAGCAGGCCGGATGCCAATGGCGCTCGCATCTGCATCGGTCAGGCAGACATAGGTCGCGCCCGTGTCGACGATCATGCGGATGAGATGGCCGTCGATATCGGCGTCGGTGAGATAATTGCCGGACTGGTCCGGGGCGATGGCCATTTGAACGTCGCCGGAACTGCTGCGGCTGCTCGGCGGAGGGCTCGCCGGGACGGTGGCGATCGGATCGGTCTGGACCTGCGGCCTCTGTGCGACCCGTCCGGACAGAAAAGAACTCGCCAGGAAGCTGACGAGGACGAGGGCGACAACCGAAAAGAGGGTCGAGCGAACATGGGCGCACCGGCGCTGGGAAAAGCCGGCGGATCTTCGCGGATAAGGCTTACAGCGGTCTTAAACCGATCGCAGACTTAGGCCGCGGTCGGCGGAGAAGGGCGCGGATTGGTCAAGAAACCGCCGCGCCGCGGTCAAGCCGCCTCGGCGGCCAGCGCCGGATGGACAGTGAAGACGGCCGCCGTCTGCCGGGTGATCTCCTCAAGCGTGACGTTGGGCGCGAGCTCGATCAGCTCCATGCCGCCATCGCCCGCCTTGTCGATCGTGAACACGCCGAGATCGGTGATCACCAGATCGACGACGCGCGAGCCGGTGAGCGGCAAAGTGCAATGGCGCAGCAGCTTCGGCTCGCCCTTGGCGCTGTGCTCCATCACGACGACGACGCGCTTGACGCCGGCGACAAGATCCATGGCGCCGCCCATGCCTTTGATCATCTTGCCGGGGATCATCCAATTGGCGAGATCGCCGTTCTCGGCGACTTCCATGGCGCCGAGGATCGCGAGATCGATATGGCCGCCACGGATCATGGCGAAGCTGTCGGCCGAGGAGAAATAGCTCGTCGTCGGCAGTTCGGTGACGGTCTGCTTGCCGGCGTTGATGAGATCGGGGTCTTCTTCGCCTTCATAGGGGAAGGGTCCGGTGCCAAGCATGCCGTTCTCGCTCTGCAGCTGGACATGCATGCCTTCGGGAATGTAGTTCGAGACGAGCGTCGGTATGCCGATGCCGAGATTGACATAAAAGCCGTCGCGCAATTCCTTCGCGGCGCGCGCGGCCATTTGCTCCCTGGTCCAGGCCATCACATCTCCTCCCTGACTGTTCGTTATGCCGCCTTGGGGCGGGTCGTTCGTTTCTCGATCGGCTTCGACGCGTCCGGCACAAGAATGATGCGCTGCACGAAGATGCCGGGCGTGTGGATCATGTCGGGATCGATCTCGCCGGGCTCGACGAGATGCTCGACCTCGGCAACCGTGACCTTGCCGGCCATCGCCATCATCGGATTGAAATTCCGCGCCGTCTTACGATAGACGAGATTGCCTTCCGTGTCGCCTTTCCAGGCGTGGATCAGAGCGATGTCGCCGACGATGCCGCGCTCCATCACATAGGTCTCGCCGTCGAAATCGCGCAGATCCTTGCCTTCGGCGACGACGGTGCCCACGCCGGTCTTGGTGAAGAAGGCGGGAATGCCCGAGCCGCCGGCCCGCAGGCGCTCGGCAAGGGTGCCTTGCGGATTGAATTCAAGCTCCAGCTCGCCCTTGAGGAAGAGATCGGCGAAGAGCTTGTTCTCGCCGACATAGGACGAGATCATCTTGCGGATCTGTTTCGACTCGAGGAGAAGCCCGAGCGCGACGCCATCGACGCCGGCGTTGTTCGAGACGACGGTGAGATTTTTCGTGCCTAGGTCGCGCACCGCCTCGATGAGCTTCTGCGGCGTGCCGCACAGGCCGAAACCGCCCGACAAGACCAGCATGTCGTCGCGCATGAGATCCGCGAGCGCGCTTTTCGCGTCCGAATAGACTTTGTTCATGGCAGCCCGGCCCTCTTCGAAGCTTAGGCTGCCATACCTATGACGGGCGTTTTTTCTTTGCAAGACAATGCCGGCTCTGCCGAACGCGGGAGCGGGGCCTGTGGGGAGCTTCCGGCAGGGGCGGAGCTTCGCAAAAATCACTCCCCAGGAGGGCGAGGCGACTGGCGGGAGACCTGGTCCGGTGCCACCCCACGACTGCGGCGAAGCCTACGTCGGTCCGCGGCTTTAGCCGCAGGCCTCTTCAGGCGGCGAGCGGCTCGCTCTCGAATCCCGCATCGGCAAGCGCGGCCGCGATGCGCGCGGCATCGACGCTGGTCGTGACCTGGATGACCTTGCTTTCGAGATTGCAAGCGACATCGGCTTTAGGGTCGAGCGATTGAATGGTCTTGGTAATCGTCGCGACGCATTTGCCACAGGTCATATCGGCGACTTTGTATTTCTGCATGGTGAAGGTCCTTCAGTTGGGTCGCCGACTGGGTCAGCGATAGTTCTTGTCGAAAAGGTCGACGAGCTCGTCATACATCGCCGCGGCTTCCGCGCCGCCGGCGCGGATCGCATGGGTCGAGCAATGTTTGAGATGGTTGCGGATCAACTCACGCCCGACGGCACGCAAGGCTTCCTGCGCGGCGGAAACCTGACGCAGAATGTCGGCGCAGTAGCGATCCTCCTCCAGCATCTTTTGGATGCCGCGGATCTGCCCTTCGACGCGCCGCAAGCGGGCGAGATTGGCGGTTTTGATCTTCTGGTCGACGCCGACGGCTTTGCGGCCCTCGACTTCGAGCTTCGGTGCGGATTTCTTCGCCATTGTTTTCTGTCTGCGTCGATTGACGGAAATTTTCTATACCCTATATGGGTATCAGCTCAAATACCCCAAGGGGGTATCAAAACGAGAAATTCTTCGGATAAGCAAGGCTGAACCACCATGTCGCACACTGGTCAGTCCCGCACAGGTCACGCCCATGCTGCCGCCGAGACGCCGCAAGCCGCGCCGCCGCTGTCGGGATCGCAGCTGACGCTCGCAATCGAAGGCATGAGCTGCGCCTCTTGCGTGTCGCGCATTGAAAAGGCGATCCGCGCGGTGCCCGGCGTCGATCATGTCGCGGTCAATCTCGCGACGGAGCGCGCCGCCGTCCATTTCTCCGGCGCGCCGAATGGCGAGGCCGTCGCCGCCGCCGTTCGCAAGGCCGGCTATACGCCCACTGTCGAAACAACGGAGCTCGCCGTCTCCGGCATGACCTGCGCCTCCTGCGTCGGCCGCGTCGAGCGCGTGCTGAAGAAGCAGCCGGGCGTATTGACAGCCGACGTTAATCTCGCGACCGAACGCGCCAATGTTTCCTATCTCTCGGGCGCCGTAACCCCCGATGCGCTGGCGCAGGCGGTGACGCGCGCCGGCTACGAGACGCATCCATATGAATCGTCCGATCCCATGGCCCATCGGCATGGCGGTTATCATCATGATGAGAATGCGAAGATTCTGCAGCGCGATCTGATCATCGCCGCCGTTCTGACGCTGCCCCTCTTCATTCTGGCGATGGCACCTGAATTCTATATGCCGCTGCAGATGTATCTCGATCAGCATGTCGGCATCGAGACGCTACGCATCATCGAATGCGCGCTCGCGAGTCTCGTGCTCTTTGGCCCCGGCTGGCGCTTTTATAAGTCGGGCGTACCGGCGCTGCTGCATGGCGCGCCGGAGATGAATGCGCTGGTCGCGCTCGGCACTTTCGCTGCCTGGTCCTATTCCGTCGTCGCGACTTTCGCGCCGCAAATTTTTCCGGCCGGCACGGCGCATGTCTATTTCGAAGCGTCGGCTGTCATCGTCACCTTGATCCTGCTCGGCCGTATGCTCGAGGCGCGCGCCAAGGGCTCCGCCGGCGCGGCGATCGAGCGGCTTCTGAAATTGTCGCCCGAGACCGCGCAAGTGATGCGCGATGGTGCGCCAGTCGAAGTGAAGCTCGCCTCCATCGTGCCGGGCGATCTCGTGCTGATCCGTCCGGGCGAGCGCGTGCCGCTCGACGGGGAAGTGGTCGATGGCGCATCATTCGTCGATCAATCCATGCTGACGGGTGAGCCCGAACCGGTGCGCAGAAACGTCGGCGAAGAGGTCGTCGGCGGCACGATCAACACGTCCGGCAGCCTCACCGTCAAAGTGACCAAGACCGGCGCCGATACGGTGCTCGCGCGCATCATCAAAATGGTGGAGCAGGCGCAAGGTGCGAAACTGCCGATCCAGGCGCTTGTCGACAAAGTCACCGGCTGGTTCGTGCCGGCGGTGATGGGTGTCGCGGCGCTGACCTTCCTCGTCTGGATGGTTTTTGGTCCGCATCCTTCCTTTCCCTATGCGCTCGTCAACATGGTCGCAGTGCTCATCATCGCCTGCCCGTGCGCCATGGGCTTGGCGACGCCGGTCTCGATCATGGTCGCGACGGGGCGCGCGGCCGAGCTTGGAATCTTGTTCCGGCAGGGTGCGGCACTGCAAAATCTGCGCGATGTCGGCGTCATCGCCTTCGATAAAACGGGCACGCTCACCAAAGGTCATCCCGAGCTGACGGATTTTGCGGTCGCCTCGGGCTTCAGTGAAGACGAGGTGCTGGCGCTTGCCGCGGCGGTCGAACAAAATTCCGAACATCCGATCGGCAAGGCGATCATTGCAGCGGCGAAGGCCCGCGGCCTCATTTTGGATAAGACGGAGGATTTCGAAGCTCTCCCCGGCTTCGGCGTCACAGCCCGCATCGGAACGAGAAAGATCGCACTCGGCGCCGACCGCTTCATTGCGAAGCTCGGCATCGATGCGACGCCTTTCGCGGAGACCGCTGCAAAGCTCGCGCGCGATGGCAAATCGCCGCTGTTTGCCGCGATCGATGGCAAGCTCGCCGGCATTTTCGCTGTCGCCGATCCGGTGAAGCCCTCCGCTGCGCATGCCATTGCCGCGCTGAAAGCGCAGGGCCTTACCTGTGCCATGGTGAGCGGCGACCGGCAGGCGACCGCCGAAGCCATCGCGCGCATGCTCGGTATCGATACGGTCGTCGCGGAGGTTCTGCCCGAGGGCAAGGTCGCGGCAGTCGAAAGCCTGCGTTCTAGCGGAAAAAAACTCGCCTTCGTCGGTGACGGCATCAATGATGCGCCAGCGCTCGCCGCCGCCGATGTCGGCATTGCGGTCGGCACGGGCACGGATATAGCGATCGAATCCGCCGATGTCGTGTTGATGAGCGGCGAGCTCGATGCGGTGGTCGCCGCCGTCGCGCTGTCGCGCGCGACGCTGCGCAACATCGGCCAAAATCTCTTCTGGGCCTTCGGCTACAATGTGGTGCTGATCCCGGTCGCGGCGGGGGCGCTCTATCCCGCCTTCCACATTCTTCTATCGCCGATGCTGGGTGCCGGCGCGATGGCTTTTTCCTCGGTCTTCGTGGTGACTAATGCGCTGCGGCTGAAGCGGTTCAAGGCGACGGCCTAATTGACGCCGGTCAAGCACCGCCATCTGCTGGCAGAGCGGCGCTTGACGTAGCCCTCGGTGAGGGCCTATCTAAAACGTCTACCAAGGGGATCCCCGACAGGGGGCTGAGAGGCTGGCAGCGCCGAAACGGCGGCCCGGCGACCCTTAGAACCTGATCCAGTTCGCACTGGCGTAGGGATGGTCATGATCAAGCTTCTTTTCCCCAAAGTTTCGACCGCCTCCTGCAGTCCCTCCTGCTTCGAGATGCCTGCTGCGCGCGCTCCTCAGCATGAGGGGATGTCTGCCCTCACCCTGAGGAGCAAGCGTAGCGCGCGTCTCGAAGGGCGAGGGCGATATGCGGTTGCGCGCCTCTCCTTCGAGACGGCTGCTACGCAGCCTCCTCAGGATGAAGCGCAAAAGGGAGAAGCGGCATGACGATCCGCGTCATCGGCGCCGGCGTCGCCGGCCTCACCTGCGCTTATGAATTCGCTTGCGCCGGCGAAACGGTCGAGATTATCGAGCGCGCGGCAGCGCCCGGCCTTGGCTGCTCCTTCCATGCGGGCGGCATGATCTCGCCCTGGTGCGAAGAGGAGGGCGCCGAGCCCTTCATCGTCGCGGGCGGCCAGGAAGCGCTCGACTATTGGACGAAGACTGTTCCCGCCGCGACGGTGCAGGGGACGCTCGTCGTCGTGCCGCCGCGCGACCGGCCGGATCTTCTGCGCTTTGCACGACTCACGACCAATCATCAAAAGATCGGCGCGGCCGAGATCAAAGCGCTGGAGCCCGATCTTGCCGGACGCTTCGATGAAGCGCTTTTTTATTCGCAAGAGGCGCATCTCGATCCGCGCGCCGCGATGGCGATGCTCGTCGAGCGGCTGTGCGCCGCGCCGAATGTCTCCTTCCGCTTCAACACGGATGCCGAAACGCTGAGCGATGCCGCCGATTGGACGGTCGATTGCCGCGGCTTTGCGGCGCGCAACAGCCTTGCGGATCTGCGTGGCGTCAAAGGCGAGATGCTGGTGCTGGCAACAAGCGAGATCACGCTCAAGCGCCCGGTGCGTATGCTGCATCCGCGCCATCCCGTTTATATCGTGCCGCGCGGCGATGGACGTTTCATGATTGGCGCGACGATGATCGAGAATGAAGAAAAGAGTCGGCTCACCGCGCGCTCCGTCCTCGAACTCTTGAGTGCCGTCTATGCGATCCATCCGGCCTTCGGCGAGGCGGAGATCATCGAGACGGGATCGGATGTGCGTCCGGCGTTTCCCGATAATCTGCCGCGTTTGCGCAAGATCAATCGCACGCTTTATGTGAACGGGCTCTATCGGCATGGATTCCTGCTCGCGCCGGCTTTGGCGCGGCGCGCCGCGGCGACAGTGCTGCGCGGCGACAGTTTTCCGGAGGTCATGGATGCAGATCCGTGTGAACGGCAAAGAGCTTGAGGTCGCCTCGACCACGCTCGCCGCTCTCCTCGACGAGCTGGAATATCAGGACATGGTGGTCGCGACCGCGCTCAATCAGAATTTTGTGCGAGCCGTCGACCGCAATGCGACGCCGTTGAAAGCCGGCGACGCGGTCGAAATTCTCACCCCGAAACAGGGAGGCTGAGATGCAGAAACTCAAGGTTTACGGCACGGAATTGGCCTCGCGGCTGCTCGTCGGCACGGCGCAATATCCCTCGCCCGCCATTCTCTCCGAAGCGATCAAAGCCTCGGGCACGGACATCGTCACCGTCTCGCTCAGGCGCGAGGCGGGTGGCAGCCGCGCCGGCGAAAGCTTCTGGACTCTCATCCGCGAATTGGGCGTGAAAGTTCTGCCCAACACCGCCGGCTGCCGCACGGCGAAAGAGGCGGTGACGACGGCACAGATGGCGCGCGAAGTCTTCGCGACCTCCTGGGTGAAGCTCGAAGTCATCGGTGAGGACGATACGCTGCAGCCCGACGTCTTCGGCCTTGTCGAGGCGGCAGGCATTCTGGTGCGCGATGGCTTTCAGGTCTTTCCCTATATGACCGAGGATCTCGTCGTCGCGGAAAGACTGCTCGGCGCCGGCTGCGAAGTGCTGATGCCCTGGGGCGCGCCGATCGGCTCCGGCCGCGGTCTCAACAATCGTTTCGGACTTGAGGCTTTGCGCAAACATTTCCCTCGTGTCCCGCTGATTGTCGATGCCGGCATCGGCACGCCGTCGCATGCGGCGGCGGCGATGGAGCTTGGATATGACGCTGTGTTGATTAATACCGCGATCGCCAAGGCCGGCGATCCGGTCGCGATGGCGCGGGCCTTCGCGCTTGCTGTCGAAGCCGGGCGCATTGCTTGCATCGCTGTTCCGATCCTGCCGCGCGATATGGCGGAGCCGTCAACGCCGCAGCTCGGGCGCGCCTTTGCGGATTTATCCCATGCTTGATCGTTTTTATCCGATCTTCGACAGCGCCGATTGGATCGCGCGGCTTCTGCCGCAAGGCGTGAAGCTGGTGCAGTTGCGCATCAAGGATTGGCCGCGCGAAGATGTGCGCGACGAGATCGCTGCCGCGAAGGCGCTCTGCGACAAGGCTGGCGCGCAGCTCATCGTCAATGACTATTGGAAGGACGCGATCGATCTCAAATGCGATTTCGTCCATCTCGGCCAGGAAGATCTCGATACCGCTGATCTTCCCGCCATCCGCCGCGCCGGTATAAAGCTCGGCGTCTCGACGCATGACGAGGCGGAGCTGGCGCGCGGGCTTGAAACGCAGCCGGATTATATCGCGCTTGGCCCGATCTATCCGACGTTTCTGAAAGAGATGAAATTCGCTCCGCAAGGCTTGGAGAAGATCGGAGTCTGGAAGCGGAAGATCGGCGACATTCCGCTTGTCGCCATCGGCGGGATCACGCTGGAGCGTCTCGACGGCGTGCTGGCGGCGGGGGCCGACTGCGCCTCGGTCGTGACCGACATTACGTTGAATGCCGATCCGGAAAAAAGAACGCGCGATTGGGCCGCGGCGACGCGCTGAGCCTTATTTGCAAAAGGCTTCCTTGAAGGCCGCGAGCTTTTCCGGCGTGTTCAAACCCTTTTTCACATTCCATTTATGGGCGGTGAAAAAGTCGCGCACATCGACGGTGACTTCATTGCCCTTGAGATACCAACGCTCAACGCCATCCGGCGAGATAACCGCCGGGCCGTCCTCGCGATGAACCTTGCCGTCTTCGAAGTAAACCTGCGTGCCGCCATAGACGTAATAGCCGAGCAAACGGCCCATATCGTCTTGGTTGATCTCGTCGACTTCCTTGATCTCGGGCACCTGAAACCTCACTGGAGACAATCGGCGCGCGTCGCGCAGCCGAGACCCATCTTCCAATGAACGCTAACAATGAACGCTGAGCGAGCCGGAAAATCGGTGGCGCAACCTATACAGACGACGCCGATTCAACAAGGGTTGTTGGACGAAAGAAGCAGGAAGCGGGCCAATTGTCGCGCCTCTTTAGCGCGTTACTCCGATCAGGTTTCACTGTTGCCGAGCGGCTCGTCGCTAGCCCACGCGTCTTGATCATAGCGCCGGAGGCTCCATCCGAGCCGCGGCTGCTGTTGCGAGTCGCCATAAATGACGATTTGTTCGCACGCGTGTGGACCGTCGGCTGCGGCGAAGAAGATGCTCTCTTCGATCGCGATTGGCGCGTCGGCGCTGGTGAATGTCCAGCGCTGGCCGTCGGGCAGAGTCAGCAGCACGGCACCGGTCACGATCCCGCCTTCAAGCTGGACGGACGGATGGATGTGAAACCGCACGGCATAAGGGTGCGGCTGCGCATTCGCCACGCCGGGAGCGGGCTTCAGCCGGTCCTCGCCTTCGAGCGCGAAGCCGTCGATGGATAATGCGACGCGCCGCTCATGGATGAGGCCGAAGCGGTCGGCATAGCCGTCATGGGCGAAGCGCATGCGGGTGCGCTTCGGCAATTGCTGGCGATCGACGGCGACGCGCCGCGGGCCGGACAGGATCTGGCCGGCGAAGCAGCTCTCGAGTCCCTGACTCTTGGCAAAGCGGCAGGACGATGTGTCGTCGACGATGAGCGTCGAATGGGCCGCGGTCACGCGGGCCGGAGCGCGGGCAGTGGCACGTATCGGATCGGGACTGCCGCAATTGACGATCAAGCGTTGATTGGATGCCGAGAACTCAAACGACAGGCAGCCGGCATGGGCGAGCGCCGAAAACTCAGCCGGCGGCGCGCGGCCGGCATCGATGATGAGAACGCTATTGCCGCCCTCGATGCGCTGATAGCCGGAATAGGGCGCATTGATCATCGGCTGCGCTCGCACATCGTCATAGGCAAGCACTGTCGCCAAAAGATCCGGCGCGGTGACACCCATGCCGTTGAAGAGAGCGAGCGTGCCGTCGCCATGCCGCAGGAGGCGCAGCATCGGCAGCATGCGGTCGATCGCGTTCAATAATTGCGGCGGCGCCGACACGGCACGCGCCGCATAGGCTTGCCGCAACGGCAGAAGATCGAGCAGCAGCCGGATCAATGTCGCTGGATTGCGGGTGATGTGGCCGCCGTCAGGCAGGATCTGGTGGTCGAGCTCTTCGGCAAGCAGCTTGGTGCTCTTGCGTTGATTGGTCGAGCCGCCTTGCGCGCAAAGCCCGAGTTCGGCCAGCGCAATCGCCGCGAGCAGGCGCTGCTCACCGAAGAGTTCAACAGAAAGCTCGCGTTCCAGGTTCAATTGCGCCCGCATCAGACCGCGCATGAAGCGGCGGTAGAAGTCGTGATCGGCGCCATCGAGAATCATCGGCGACTGCGCGAGAAACGAGAGCAGGCGCCGGATCGTGACGCGCGCTTCCCAGGCCGGTCCTTCTTTCGGCTTGCCGGAGTGGGTCAGAAAATCATCGACGAGGGCACGTGCATTGGTGTTGGCAAGTGCGCTGTCGGCAGCGCGCAAATGCCGAAGCCAGCCGAAGCCGTTCAGCGCACGTTCCCATTCGGGCTCCTGCGTCGTGATCTCGAATGGCAAATGGCCATGCGTGTTCACCACCTTGCCGGCGAAGGCGAAATAGCCGGCGTAGATTTCCGAGGCGACGGTTGGATCGGCAGTGCGGATATCTTGCGGCGCAATGAGAAGCCGGTCCGGCACTTTGGCGTCCATGAGCCGCAGAAAATAGCCGGGTGCAGTGATAAACCGGCGCAGAAAGAGACCGGCCCGTCCAGCCAAGCGGCCAATGAGCCAGCACTTCTCCATGAATTGCGCGCGATTCAGCGTCCGCTCTCCAGCATGTAAACTTATAATCGACTCGTTCTACCGACCGCGCTTTTCGTGTCGGGCGAGCCTTGCAATAAAAAAACCATCGAGGCCAGCGAGGCGTGGATCTTCCGCCGGCAGTTGCGAAGGAAGCGTCCTGATCTCGCCATTGGCATTGACGATGTCGTCAAGTCCGCCAACTTCGCAGGCACTAATGGGACGCCGAACAATGTCGGGATTGCGGCGAAGAAGGCCAGCGATCTGCTGTTCCCCTTCTTCGGGTTCGAGGGAGCAGGTGCAATAAACGATTGTGCCGCCCGGCTTCACCAGTTCGAAGGCCTTGTCGAGCATGCGCGATTGCAATGCAACGAGCTTGGTGAGGTCGCCGGGCTTCTTCGTCCAGGCGACATCAGGATGGCGGCGGATCGTGCCCGTCGCCGAGCAAGGCGCATCGAGCAGCACAGCGTCATAGACCGGTCCGCTCAATGTCGTGACATCGGAGACGACGATATCGGCTTCGAGCCGCAGCCTTTCGAAATTACTGCTCAGCAATTTCAGACGTTCTGCGGAGCGGTCGATCGCGGTGACGCGGGCGCCGCGTGCCGCAAGCTGCAAGGCCTTGCCGCCAGGCGCCGAGCAGAAATCGGCGATCCGCATGCCGGGCTCGATGTCGAAGAGCCGCGCCGGCAAAGCCGCCGCCGCATCCTGCACCCACCAGGCGCCTTCCGCGTAGCCCGGCAGGTCCGGCACGGCCGCGTGGCTTTGCAGCCGCAAGGAGCCGGTCGGCAGCAGGACCGCGCCGAGCTTCTCCGCCCAAAGCTCCGGATCGGCCTTGACGCTGATATCGAGCGTTGGTTCGAGCCGATGCGCCGCGGCGATCGCGGCTGCGGTCTCTTCGCCATAGACCTTGCGCCAGCGCGCCGCGAGCCAGGGCGGCGTATCGTGTTCGAGCGGCGATGCGGCACTGAGATAGCCGTCGCGGCCGCGCGCCAGATTGCGCAAGACGCCATTGACGAGCGCCGCAAAGGGTGCGGTCTTCGAATCGAGCCGCGTCATGCGAACGGCGAGATCGACCGCAGCGTGATCGGGCACATCGAGAAACAGGATTTGAGCTGCCGCAGCCGTCAGACACCATTCGATCTGCGCGGCGGTTTTCGGCAGGCCGCGATCGAGCAAAGATGCCAAGGCCAGCCGGATCGTGCCGAGACGGCGCAGCGCCGCGGTCACGATCGAACGGGTCAGAGCGAGATCGCGCGCATCGAGACCGCCGATGCGCGACAGACCTGTCGCCGGCGCAAACAATTCATCGAGCGTATGGCCGTTGGCGATCACGTCGCGCAAAATCGCAGCCGCTGCGACTCTGGCGGCGAGGCCAGGAATCGTCATCGATTCTTGTCGGGCAATCTCTGCAGCTGCGCCGCGCGGCGGCTTCATCGTCGGAAAGCTCCGCGCATTGCGGTCATGAGGGTCATCTCGTCCGTCTGGCTCGACCCGATGGGCGAGTGGTTCCCTTTGATTCGGTTCGAGTTTAGCATTAATTGATGATACGGCAGAATTGCGCCTCTGACGTTACGCGGAAAACCCTTCGGACGAGATGCCTTTGGATAACGAGTCAAAAGACCCTGCACATCAGCGTGATGCGGAAAAAGGCGGTGCTGAAGCGTCACCGTTGCAGCCGCTGACGCCCGCGGCAGTCCGCGCTTTGGCCAGGCCGAGGAGCGGCGCAAGGCGGCGGCCAAGTCCCGTCAGGCACCGGAAATTGGCGGCCGCGATGGACCCGATCCTGTGCGTTATGGCGACTGGGAAGTGAAGGGGATCGCCAGCGACTTTTAGTCCTGGCCACCGCCGCCTTCCTATGTGCTCAAGCCGGCGAAAAGCGTCGGCATATCGAGCGGACGAAACCCATAATGGCTGAGCCAGCGCACATCGGCTTCAAAGAATGCGCGCAGATCTGGCATCCCATATTTCAGCATTGCGATGCGGTCGATGCCGATGCCCCAGGCGAAGCCCTGGTAGACATCGGGATCAAGCCCGCAATTGCGCAACACATTGGGATGCACCATTCCACAGCCGAGAATTTCGAGCCAATCCTCACCTTCGCCAAAGCGGATTTCACCGCCTTTGCGTGAACACTGGATGTCAACTTCCATCGAAGGTTCGGTGAAAGGGAAAAAACTCGGGCGAAAGCGCATTTTCACATCCGCCACTTCGAAGAAGGATTTGCAGAATTCCTGCAGAATCCATTTCAAATGACCGAGGTTCGCCTGCTTATCGATGACGAGACCTTCGACTTGATGGAACATCGGCGTATGCGTCTGATCCGAGTCGCAGCGATAGGTGCGGCCCGGGCAGATGACCCGGATCGGCGGATTCTGCGTCAGCATGGTGCGCACTTGCACCGGGCTCGTATGCGTCCGCAGCACGCGCTTTTCGCCCTTGGCATCCGGCTTCAGGAAGAAAGTGTCGTGCATGTCCCTTGCGGGGTGATCCGGCGGGAAATTCAACTTGCCGAAATTATAGTCATCGGTCTCGATGTCCGGGCCTTCGGCGATGGAAAAGCCCATATCGGCGAAAATCGCGGCGAGCTCATCCATGACCTGGCTGATCGGATGCAGCCGACCGAGGTCGAGAGGGCTGACGCGCGCCGGCAGAGTGACGTCCTGGGTTTCCGCGACGAGGCGTGCTTCGAGCGCGGAGGCTTTCAGGGCGCTCCGCCGTTCGGCCAGCGCCGCCGTCACTTTATCCTTTAGGAGATTGATCGCGGCGCCCTGTTCCTTGCGCGCATCGGGCGGCAATTTGCCGAGGCCAGAGAGCAGGGCCGAGATCGAGCCCTTCTTGCCGAGCACCGCAATGCGCACCGCCTCAAGCGCCGCTTCGTCGGCGGCAATGGCGATGGCGGCGAGGGTTTCATCTTCGAGCGATGTGAGTTCGGACATTAGGCACAGTTTTCGCGTGGAAGGGTGAGCTTTTGCCATGCGGCGGAGGCGATGTCGAGTATTCCGCGGCCGGTGCCGTCGGGGTCGGTATAAAAGTGCTGTTTCATCGCGCGGCGCAGCTTATATGAGTGATTTAAGGGCCTATTTGTCGCGCTTTTTAGCGGAGCCAGCGCTACGCGTGGCTGCCGGATAGCGCGGGAGAGTCAGCGACAGACCATGAGTGATGATGCATTTGACGCGGCTTTGACCGCCCTCGGCCTCAAGAAGTTCGATGTGCCCGAGCCGAAATTCGGCGCGCCGCATCTTTTTCAAGTTTTCACCGAGATGGCGCAGGCGCGGCTCGCCGAGCTGTTCGACGATTACGCCGACCCCGCCTCCTACAGCTTCGGCTTCGTCGAGCACCGGCTCTTCAGCGGCTTCGTGCATCGCACCTCGAAGGACATCATTGGCCTTTATGCGACGCCGCTGCGGGTGCTTTGGAGCTTCTTCAACGCGATGATGGACAATCGACAGATCTTTCCCTGGATCGATGATGTCGATGTGCTTGGCTCAACGGCACCGCCGCCGAAGGGCGATCTGTTCTTTCTGCGCGCGCCGCCGGTCGATGAGGCCGGCGAATCCTTCTCGCCGATCAGGCCGCGCCTCGCCCGCGCGCTCTTCGATGTCGCCGCCGATTTTCTGCTGCTGCACGAGGTCGCGCATCTGCGCAACGGCCATGTCGCGCTGCTCCAGCAGCGGGCCGGCGAGCGGGCTTTCCGCGAAATGCCGTTCGATGAAGCCGACAAGCTCGAAATCCCCGAGGCGCAGGCGATGGAATTCGATGCGGACGGCTTTGCGGTCCAAAGGGTCTTCGAGCGCGTCCATGAGCAAAATCCCTTCGCCGACTTTACCAAAGGCTTGATGAAGGATCATCGCCTCCCGGAAGATGGCGGCTATACGTCGAGCTGGTATTTCGCCTGGTTCGCCATCTATTCGGTCTTCCGCCTTTTCGATGAGGCGATGGAAATCTCCGAAATTCCGGTGCGCATGCAGCCGCCGGCAGCTTTGCGGCAAGCCTGTCTTCTGCCGGCAGTCGCAGGGCTGATGGCCCGCCATGGCTGGTCCTCGCTCACGCTCCAGCAATGGGTCGATCTCGCCACCGATGCCGGTCTGGAGGCCGAGCGCACGGTAACGGGCCTGCGCCGGATGAAGCCCAATCCGCATGCCTATCTCCAGGCCTGGAACGGCGCCGCTTTCGAGCAGATCGGCATCTATCTCGAAACCTGGGACAAGCTCGGACCGCTTCTGGCGTCGCTCAAGCGCGGCGCTTCGGCCTGACGCTGTCCCGCTGACACCATCTTGTCATCGTCGGCGCCAAGCCCGACATTGGACTTTATGAGCAAGGCATTCACCAAGGAAACCGAGGCCGAAAGCGACGTCGACCTCGACGATGAAGGCTCGGCGCTGCCGGCCGGCACGAAGAACTACATCACGCCGGAAGGCCTGCAGCGGCTGCGCGACGAATTCCGCGAGCTGGCTCAGGGCGAGCGGCCGAAGATCGTCGATATCGTCTCCTGGGCGGCCGGCAACGGCGATCGCTCCGAAAATGGCGATTATCTCTACGGCAAGAAGCGGCTGCGCGAGATCGATCGCCGCATGCGCTTTCTGATGAAGCGGATCGAGATCGCCGAAGTCGTCGATCCGCGCCAGCAAAAGACCAAGGACAAGGTCTTTTTCGGCGCCCGCGTGACCTACGCCAATGGCCGCGGCGAAGAAAAGACGGTGCGCATCGTCGGCATCGACGAGGCGCGCTCGGACGTGGGTGACATCAGCTGGATCTCGCCGATCGCCCGCGCGCTCATGAAGGCGGAAATCGGCGACACCGTCGAGGTGCGCACGCCGAAGGGCGTCGAGCCGCTCGAAATCATCGACATCGCATATTGACCATTTCTCCTATCGGAGCCATGGCCAATTGAACGAAAAATCCCGGCGCCGTTGGGACGGCGCCGGGATGTCGAATTCACTACGCGCGGTAAAAGTTCTACAGGCGCGGTGCAAGCCGCGTGTCAGTGATGGTCGTGACCGCCGTGGTCGCCGCCGTGGTGGTCGCCGCCGTGGCCGTGTGGTCCGCCATGGCCGCCATGATGCCAACCGTGGAAGCCTTCGCCGCCGCCCCAGCCATAGCCTCGGCGGGCGCCATAGCCGCACCAGTACCAGCCCGGGCCGTGCCAGCCGTCCGGATACCAGCAATAATTATGGCCGCCGAAGACGAAGGGGGCTTCGGCGATCGCCGCGGCCGTGCCGAGCACCTCGCCGACCGGATTTTGCGCCATTGCCGGCGCAGCGACAAAAAGACCGACTGCCGCCATTCCGGCCGCTACTGAAATCGCAAAACGCATTCCTGCCCCTCCTATGGAAACTGCGAAGCTCCAACGTCTATCGGCCCGCATGGTTGCATGCTTTGCATGCTACCGGCAATTGGCTATCCCTTCGCTTCACAAGGCTGGGCATTCGATCTGCATAAGCTTGCGGGCCGCCGACACGGCCCGCCGAGCGCACCTGACGGATGCGCCTTAGTCCATTGATATCAGTTGCAAAAGCTTGCCGCAGCGCAAGTCAGGGGTTTGGAAGGGACAAGAGAATGGCTACGGATTACGCCTTCATCCGCGCCTATGGGAAATTTCTCGGGGCGCGGGAATCCTTCGTCGACGATCTGGTGCGGCAGGCGCGCCGCGAGAACGTCGGCTACGACGTCTATAATTTCGACAAGGAGGCCAAGTGCTGGCTCCGCTTCCCCGACCTGGAAGCCAAGGCCGAGGCGGGCGACGAGGAAATTGCCGCCATGGTCAAAAAGATGCGCGAGATCATGCGATGAGGCTCAGCTCAGCTCCAATTCCTTGAAGAAGTCGTTGCCCTTGTCGTCGACGACGATGAAGGCCGGGAAATCCTCGACTTCGATCTTCCAGATCGCCTCCATGCCGAGTTCCGGATATTCCAAAACCTCGACCTTCTTGATGCAATCCTGCGCCAGACGCGCCGCAGGGCCGCCGACGGACCCCAGATAAAAGCCGTGATGCTTGGCGCAGGCTTCGCGCACTTGCGCCGAGCGATTGCCTTTGGCGATCATGATGAGCGAGCCGCCGGCCGCCTGGAATTGCTCGACGAAGGAATCCATGCGTCCGGCCGTCGTCGGACCGAAAGAGCCCGACGCGAAGCCCGCCGGCGTCTTCGCCGGCCCGGCATAATAGATCGGGTGGTTCTTGAAATAGTCGGGCATGGGCTCGCCGCGTTCGAGCCGTTCTCTGATCTTCGCATGCGCCAGATCGCGCGCGACAATCACCGTGCCGGAAAGCGCAAGCCTTGTCTTGATCGGATAGCGCGTCAGCGTCGCCAGTACTTCCGGCATCGGCCGCGACAGATCGATCTTGACGACCGTGCCTTCGAGCGAAGCCTCGTCGATCTGCGGCAGATATTTCGCCGGATCATGTTCGAGCTCTTCGATGAAGACGCCGTCCTTGGTGATCTTGCCGAGCGCCTGGCGATCGGCCGAGCAGGAGACGCCGATACCGATCGGCAGCGATGCGCCGTGGCGCGGGAGGCGGATGACGCGTACGTCATGGCAGAAATATTTGCCGCCGAATTGCGCGCCGACGCCGAGCATTTGCGTGAGCTTGTGAATCTCGGCTTCCATCGCGAGATCGCGGAAGGCATGCGCATCGCTGCCGCCGACCGTTGGCAGATTGTCGTAATAGCGGGTCGATGCGAGCTTCACGGTTTTCAGCGTCAGTTCCGCCGAGGTGCCGCCGATGACGATAGCCAGGTGATAGGGCGGGCAGGCGGCCGTCCCGAGCGTCAGGATCTTTTCCTTGAGGAAGGCCAGAAGCCGGTCGTGCGACAAGAGCGAAGGCGTCGCCTGATAAAGGAAGGTCTTGTTGGCGGAGCCGCCGCCCTTGGCGATGAAAAGGAATTTATAGGCGTCCTCGCCCTCGCTGTAGATTTCGATCTGTGCCGGGAGATTGGTCTTGGTGTTGATCTCCTCGAACATGGAGATCGGCGCGAGCTGCGAATAGCGCAGATTCTTCTTCTCATAGGCATCCTTGATGCCGAGCGCGAGCGCGGCATCGTCATCGCCTTCGGTGAAGACGTGGCGGCCTTTTTTCGCGACGACGATCGCGGTGCCCGTGTCCTGACACATGGGCAGAACGCCGCCGGCCGCGATATTGGCGTTCTTCAAAAGATCATAGGCGACGAATTTGTCGTTCTCGGTTGCTTCCGGATCTTTCAAGATCGCGGCGAGTTGCTGCAGATGGCCTGGGCGCAGGAGATGATTGATGTCGATCATCGCCGTCTCGGCGAGCAGGCGCAGCGCTTCGGGCTCGACGACGAGCATGTCGCGCTTGCCGAATTTTTCGATGCGGACGCCCTCCGACGTAAGCTTGCGATAGGGCGTCGTATCGGGGCCGAGCGGGAAGAGAGGCGAGAATTGAAAGCTCATTGCGAGAAACTGCCGAAACGTGTGAGGCCGAGGCGCGGAGGCGAAAGCCGGCCGCGCCCTCTATCTAATCCGAATGCCTATCCAACGCGAATAGCGGCCGCCTGCTTACTGCGGAAGGCGCGGCCGCGGGCGCGATTTAGGCGGCATGCGACGTGGGCTCTTGCGTCAGGACGGCGTACAGTGCCGCAGGATCGCGGATCGCGCGCAGTTTCGCCGTGACCGCCGGTTCGCGCAACACGCGCGCGATGCGCGCCAAGGCCTTCAGATGATCGGCGCCCGCCGACTCCGGCGCGACCAGCAAGAAGACGAGATCGACGGGCGCGCCGTCGATCGACTCGAAGTCCACCGGCTTGTCGAGCCGCGCGAAGATGCCGAGGATCGACGGGCATTTCGCCAGCTTCGCATGGGGGATTGCGATCCCATTGCCGATGCCGGTCGAGCCAAGCCGCTCGCGCTGAAGCACGGCGTCGAAGATTTGCCGCGCCGGTAGATTGGTGATCTGCCCCGCCTTCTCGCTCAATTCCTGCAGCAGCTGTTTTTTGGAATTGGCGCGAAGCGAGGCCACGATCGCATCCGGTTGGAGAAGATCTGTGAGCCGCATGGGGAAGGGGAAGTCCGCTCTTCGAACGCTCGACGAATAGGTCATTATGCGCCGCATGGGAAGGTGAGGCTCGACAACAGACGCCTTCTGTTGTGCCTCGGATGGCATGTAACTCCTTGGATCAAGAAGTGGGCGTCAATGCGATACGTTTTGCGATGGATTTGGTGACGGATTTGCGCCTGCCGTATCGATCCAGCCGATGTTTCCATCGCTCCGGCGATAGACGATATTGGCGCGGCCGTCGCCGCAATGGCGAAAGACGACGACTTGGAGATTGCCGACATCGAGTTCCTCGACAGCCTGTGAAACGGACATCTCTTTGAGATTTGCAACCGGCTCGGCAATGACAAGGGGTGTTTTTTCCTCGGGTATTTGTGGTGCATGCATTTCGGTTGCAGCGCCATTGATTGCGCTCTGGCGCGGAAGGGGTGCGTCACGCGCTTGTCCCATTGCGCCGGACCGGTGTGTTCCATTCGACCGAACGCGCACGCGGCCTTTCAACCGCCGCAGGCGCTTTTCGATCCGGTCCGCAGCCTTGTTGAAGCTCGCATAAGCATCCAGCGCCTCAGCTTCGGCTTGCAGGATTATGCCGGAGTTGAAATGCAACGTGCAATCTGTCCGAAAGCCGGAGCCTTCGCGTTCGACGGTGACATGGCCGCTGGTCGGTTCGGCGGAATATTTGGCGACGACGCCGTCGATGCGTGCGCCGACATAGATCCGAAGCGACTCACCGATGTCGAGATTCTTGCCGGAGACTCGTAAGCTCATGGCTGTCTCTCCACTCACCAATGCCCCGCCACTCTTGATTGAACTGTCTTTTTTTCCGGGCATACGTTTTGAGGGTTAGGAGTCTCGCGAAGGCGAGTCAATGGGCGCTCCTTTGGCCGTACACTGCATTCTCGATGCCGTTCACGGAACGTCGCTGCAAAGCATTGGCATGCCATTTGGCAAATGATCGGTGCGGCATCCGTTTTGGCACTTAATGGAAGAATTAAAAGCTGCAAAGAAAGTTGCGTGCGGCCGTAGCCTCTGCGCAATTCTTCAGCAGGAGATCAACAAATATTCGAAATATTAATGAACCGCTTTCATGCGTCGGCGCTCGACGGATGACGGAATGCGCAGGCTCTCGCGGTATTTGGCGACGGTGCGCCGCGCGATATCGATGTCAGAGGATTTGAGCCGCGCGACGATGGCATCGTCGGACAGAATCTCGCCCGGATCTTCCTGTTCGATCATCTGCTTGATGCGGAAGCGCACAGCTTCAGCTGAATGTGCATCGCCGCCATTATGAGAAGCGATGGAGGCGGTAAAAAAATATTTCAATTCGAAGAGGCCGCGCGGCGTGGCCATGTATTTATTCGAGGTCACACGCGAGACAGTTGATTCATGCATCCCGATCGCATCGGCGATCGTCTTCAGATTGAGCGGCCGCAAATATTCGACACCGCGTGCGAAGAAGGCATCCTGCTGGCGGACGATTTCGCTCGAGACCTTCAAGATCGTGCGGGCCCGCTGCTCCAGGCTCTTCGTCAGCCAATTCGCCGTCTGCAGGCAATTCGAGAGGAAGCTCTTGTCGGTGTCATTGCTCTTGGCGCGCGCGACACGCGTCGAATAGGTCTGATTGACGAGAAGCCGCGGCAGAACGTCGGAATTCAATTCGACATGCCAGCTGCCGTCGGGCAGAGCGTGAACCAGCACATCCGGCACGACCGGCTGCACTGTGGCGCCGCCGAAGGCGCGGCCGGGTTTCGGATCGAGCCGGCGGATCTCGGCGATCATGTCGGCGATATCTTCATCGTCGACGCCGCAGATTTTGCGTAAGCCGGCAAAATCGCGCTTGCCGACGAGTTCCAGATGGCCGACGAGCGCCTGCATCGCCGGATCGAAGCGATCCTTTTCGCGCAGCTGGATGGCGAGGCATTCGGCGAGATTTCGCGCGCCGATCCCGCTCGGATCGAAAGTCTGGACGGTTTTCAGAACTTTTTCGACGCGCTCGTAGGACGCTGCGAGGCGGTCTGCGATCTCGGCGAGATTTTCGCTGAAATAGCCAGCCTCGTCGATGGAATCGATGAGCGTCTGACCGATGATGCGGTCCACCGGATCGGAGACGGCCAGCAGCAACTGCTCGACGAGATGATCCTTGAGGCTGATCTCGGCGGCGACATAGGCCTCGAGATTGGTGGCTTCGCCGTCGCCGCCGGCGGAACCTGGCGAACCGGTCCAGCTGTTGGCGGAAAGGCCGGCGCCTTCGACAAAATCCGGCTGTTCGCCCGGGGTGGGCGCGCGGTCATCGTCGAAAGTGTTGGAGAGTTCGGTGCCGAGGCTCGATTCGAGCGCCCCGCGGTCCGTGGCAAAGCTTTCCGTGCTCCAGTCGGCCTCGGCGGCCTCGTTGAAATCGGCGCTGGGAGCGAGTTCAATACGGTCGGAGTCGCCGGTTGTGCCGTTCGGCTCATGCGGATCCGGCATATCCTCGGCGCGTTCGAGGAGGGGATTGCGCTCTAGCTCCTCTTGAACGAAAGCTGCCAGCTCCAAATTGGAAAATTGCAGGAGCTTAATCGCCTGCAGAAGCTGCGGAGTCATCACCAGGGCCTGGCCCTGGCGCATGATGAGCTTGGTGGTGAGCGCCATTACTTTTTCACTGTTTACGACCCAACCAGCCCATATCTAGAGGATATCGGCCCATTTATTGCTTATAGCATGAAGAATGCTTTTGTCGCTGCGATAAAAGGCGCCACCCTTAATTTTTTAATTCGAAACTGCCCGCCCCTGGGCCGATTGTGCGGCGCTCGGGCAAAATCTCCGCTAAGTCCTTGTCCTTTCGTGGGCTTTTTCATAGGCGCCGTATTTGCGCTTCCAATCCGAGGCGTCGAGCTCGTGCCGCGCCTCCGTCACAAACGCCTCCTTCGCGAAGCCCTGGGCATAAAGAAGCGCCGTCAGATCGCCCTGGGCGATCTGGGCATCGGCGGCGGCTGCGACCGAGGGTTCGGCCCGAAAAGCAACG
>JBKQRA010000171.1:0-10914 GCA_052144065.1 Methylovirgula sp.
CTGCTATCCTTTGCCTTTATCAGCATAGCATCTCCCGCCGCGCCGTGGGGGCCGCTGCAGCATCGCGCGCCAGTCTTTCCTAGGCCGAAAGTCTTGCGCAGAGCTTGAATCCGAGCGAACTAGCTAATCGTCCCACATATACATTGCCCCGAATCACTTTACATATTTAGCGTGATTACTCTGGAAGGGGCCATTGATGTCGTTGAATGACGACTATCTCGATATCGTGTCGCGCTGGTACGCCGACAAGGAGTTTTCGAGCGACTGGACCTCGGTGCACCTTCCCTTGTGGATCGCAGCGCTGAGCGGCTTTCGCGATCGACCTTGCGACATTCTCGAAATCGGCTCCTGGGAGGGAAGATCCGCGATCTTCTTTCTAGAATTCCTGTCGCAATGCCATTTGACCTGCATCGACACTTTCGGAGGCGGCGCCGAGAACCATGCGAGCCCGAGCGAAAGCTGCCAGATTCCGATGATCGAGCGGCGGTTCGATGCCAATTTGTCTTCCTACGTCGGCCGTTACAAAAAACTCAAGGCGCATTCCGTCACTGCCCTCGATCAGCTCGCACGAGCCGATGCCGCCTTCAATGTCGTCTATGTCGACGGCAGTCACTTGCGCGATGACGTCATGGTCGATTCGATTCTGTCCTGGCGCATGGTTCGCCCCGGCGGCCTTATGATTTGGGACGATTATGGCGGTGGCCATGACAAGCCATCCTGCGAACGCGTTTTGCCGGCGGTCGAAGCGTTTCTGGCCTGGCATTTTGGCGAATACATCGAGATTCATCGCGGCTATCAGGTCATTATTCAACGCAAGCTCAATGCGGCAGTGCGGGCTGCTCCTCGTACTCTTGAAGCGATTCCGCGGGCAGTAGGGGCCTGAGGCATGAACGGCGGCCTTTTCTCGCTCTACTGGGACAATATCGACGATCGGATCGTCCGCGGTCAGAAGGCGGTGTTCGATCGCTTCTCGATGCCGGTGAAGCAGCATCGTATCGATGGCCTCGATCACGGCGAATGGATGGATTGGGTTCTGTCCTTCTATGACCTCGACGTTGTCCTCTTCGCCGATATCGACTGCATTCCGTTAAATCCCGGAATCATCACCCAGAGCTTGGAGCGGGCCGCCCGGGGCGTTCTGTTCGGGGCCATGGGATGTGCCAATCATCTCGACCCGAACCGGGTCTTCGCCGCGCCCTTTTGGTGCGCGATCAACAGGCATCAGTGGATCGCGTTGAACCGCCCCTCCGCCAAGGCGACCCGTGTCTGCGACGTGGCGCAGAACTGGACGGACGCCTTCGGCGAACGGCGCCAGAAGATCGAGCTTTTGCCGGTTTCCGATTGCGAGGAGCCGAAATGGAATTTGCCGGGCCTGCCGCTGTCCTTTGGAATCGGCACGACCTATGGCGATGCGGTCTATCATCTGTTTGAGAGCCGCGCCGACCGCAACGTCGAAAGATTTGCCGGTCGCTGCGAGGCCATTTTAGCTGCAAGCCTGTCTGCCGACGAGGCTGTTGCGGCAAGCGCCTGAAGGCTAGGAAAAAGCGATCTGAAGCTTTGCTGTGACGGGACTAATGCCGCTGGCCGTCGCGCGCGGCGTCGCATCGATCCAGTTTGCAACACCAAACCCAAACACGTGGCTGTGTGGCCGTCGTTAAGGTTCGCGTAAGTATTTCCCAGTAGCCTCGGCTACACGGTAGATTGGGGCTTGCCGGCGCCCAAAGGCATTATGCCGACCTACCGTACCGGCGAAAATCCGGTATGTCCCCCATAAAACGCAGCCAACCTTCAGGGACATATCATGTCTAGCAGCCTCCTCACAAATAATGCCGCGATGACGGCGTTGCTGTCGCTCAACATGACGCAGCAGACCCTAGCGACATACGAGAAACAGGTTTCAACCGGTTTGAAGATCTCCAGCGCGGCCGACAACGCCTCGTATTGGTCGATCGCGACGTCCATGAGCTCGCAGACCAGCGCGTTGGGCGCCGTCTCCAATGCTCTTTCCGAAAGCGGCTCGATGCTCTCCACCATGAGCGCCGCGCTCACCCAGTCGATCTCGATCATGGATAACATCCAGAACGATCTCGTGACTGCGCAGCAGCCGGGCACCGACCTCACCAAGGTGCAGACGGATATTCAGACGCAGCAGCAGATGCTTCTCAGCATCGGCAGCTCGGCCACCTTCAACGGCCAGAACATGCTGTCGACGAGCGGTGGCACCGTCAATCTCGTCTCTTCCTACGATTCGACCAACGGTATCAGCTATATCTCGGTCGATACGACAAGCACGGCTTTGTTCGCGCCGGGTTCGAACTCTTCCTCGGCCGCGGGCGCTGGCGTTCTCGACAAGGCTGGCGGTTCCTACGCCGCGGCGTCGATCCTCAGCCTCAGCGTCACTGCCGCGGGCGTCACCACCGGTGACATCTCCAACATGCTCAACGACGTTCAGACGGCTCTGAAGTCGATTGAGTCGGCGGCCAGCACGATCGGTGCGGACTCGACCAACGTCACCGACCAGCAGAACTTCGTGTCGAATCTCTCGACCTCGCTGACCTCCGGTGTCGGTGCGCTCATCGATGCCGACATGAACCAGGCTTCGACCAAGATCTCTGCTCTGCAGGTGCAGCAGCAGCTTGGCGTTCAGGCGCTCTCGATCGCCAACTCGAACACGCAGATGATCCTGAAGTTGTTCCAGTAAGCGTTCGTCTGAGGTTGGATGCTGGCATCGGCTGGTGCCGCGTGCTGTGGTCGTTTTTGCTTACCTTGTTGCAAGTCGGCGTCGGCCGGCTTGCAGATGGTGAGATCCGCCTGCTGGGGAGGCGGATGAACGACGCGTCAGGGCGTGGCCAGCCGATTCGTTGAAGCCACTGGCTTCAACCAAGGGCCGTTACAATGCGCGATAAGGCGCTGAACGGAACATTCGGATAGCGGCTAGGGATATTTTTGCCACCAAGCCAGATGGTTTGGGGGCGTATGCTGTTTGGTCTGCCCTGAGCAATCTCCAGGCAAGCTTGGCGCCCCACAGTGGCCCATGCGCAAGGGGTGGCAGAGGGTAGAATGACTGCGCTTGAACAGGCCGAGCGTCTCTGGGCCAATCTGATCAAGCTCGGGACGAAGCGGCTCATTGCGCTCGGCGTAACGGGCGCGCTCGTCTTCGCCATAACGGCGCTTGCTGGCTATTTTCTCAGCCGGCCGACCTATGAGGTTTTGTATTCCGGGCTCGACCGCCAGGACAGCGGTCAGATCGCGGCCGTCTTGCATGATGCGAACATCGGCTTCGACTTGAGCCCCGATGGCACCAGCGTGCTGGTACGCTATGGCGATACTGCCCGTGCCCGTGTCGTGCTGGCGGAAAAGGGCCTTCCCAACAATCCCAACAGCGGTGACGAGCTCTACGACAAGCTCGGCTCGCTCGGCCTCACCTCCTTCATGCAGGAGGTGACCCGCGTTCGCGCGCTTGAAGGCGAATTGGCCCGTTCGATCCAGTTGATGCATGGCGTCAAGGCCGCGCGCGTGCATCTCGTCATGCCTGACGCCGGCTCATTCCGCCGGCAGAGCGAGTCGCCTTCGGCCTCGGTCATCGTGAGTGCGGAGATGGCGGACGCAAACCCGATGGCCAAGGCCATCCGCCATCTCGTTGCCTCCGCCGTTCCGGGCATGAAACCCGAAGAGGTGACGGTCCTCGACACCAACGGCCATCTCCTGGCGTCGGGCGATGATCTCGCCGATGCGGCGCCTGGCCAGAAGCTCACCCTCGAAGGCGAGGTTTCCAAGGAGATCCAGGACAACATCCGCCGGACGCTGACGCCCTTCCTCGGCTTGCGCAATTTCCAGATCAGCGTCGCGACCAGGCTGAACACCGACAAGAAGCAGACGAAGGAGACGACCTTCAATCCGGACTCGCGCGTTGAGCGGTCGGTTCGTGTCGTCCGGCAAAACCAGACCTCGCAGAATTCCAGCAATCAGACACCGACGAGCGTGGCGCAGAATGTGCCGCCGCCCGCGGCTGGCGGCGCCAATGGCAAGCAGTCGAACGACGAAAGCCAGAAACGCGAAGAGCTGACGAATTACGAGATTTCGTCGAAGACGGTCACGACGGTCAGCGGCGGATATGTGGTCGAAAACATTTCGGTTGCGGTGCTCATCAATCGCGCGAGCATCGTCGCGGCTTTGGGTGGCAAGGCGACGCCAGCCGCGGTCGACAAGCAGGTTGCCGACCTCCAACAGCTGATCTCCTCTGCTGCTGGAATCAGCACGGCCCGCGGCGATTCGATCAAACTGTCGGTGGTTGATTTCTCGGATAGCGGCACGGTGCTCGAGCCGGTGCCCGGGCCGAGCTTCACCGAGATCGCGATGCGGCAAACCGGCACGATCATCAATGGCGTGATCGTTCTGGCCGTCGCCTTCCTGATCATTTGGTTCGCGATCCGGCCGACGATCAAGGCGGCGTTCAGCACGGGCGAAGCGCCGGCGGTGGCCTTTGCAGGTGGGGCGCCACCTTTGTTGATGTCTGACGGCTTCGAAATGCCCGAGCCGATGACGGTACCGCTGGTCGAGGGACTTGGCGGCTTCGCCGGCATGGGCATGGGCATGAAGAACGAGCCCAATTTGATCGAGGACCTCGAAGAGAATGCCACCCGCACACCGCTGAAGCGACTCGAGCAGATCGTCGAATTCGATGAAGAGCAGGCGGCGGCTATCATGAAGCTCTGGATGCGCCAGAAGGGTGCCGCATGATGGCGCAACCGGTCGCCCTCTATCTTACCCATTTCGATGCTGCCCCCGCCAAAGCTCTGCCGTCGCTGGACTTCGGCACCGGCACCGATTTGATGCCTGCCTGGTCGCCCGAACGCGAGCAGGAGGAAATCGAGGCCCGCATCGCTGCGGCGCGCGAGGCGGGCTATGCCGAAGGCGTCGAGGCCGCGCAAGCCGAGGCTGCTGCTGAGCGCGAGCAAGCGCGCGAAGCCTTCGACGGCGAGCTCGCGGCCGAACGGCAAAGATGGGTCGCCCAAGAAGCGGAGAGTTTGACGGAAAAGCTCGCGGCCGCGCTTCAGCAAATGCAAGAGACTCTGGCCGAATGTGTCGGCCAGGTCTTGCGGCCCTTCGTGATCGACGCTCTGCGCCGGCAAATGATCGAGGAGCTGGTCGGCCATGTTGGCAGCGTCGCGGCCAGTCACGATGAAATCGCCATGAAGATCAGCGGGCCCGAGGATCTGATCGCGGAGCTGCGCGAAAAGCTGGGCACTCTCCCGCTGGCGATCGATTACGAGGTGATCGACGGTGTCGATGTTCAAGTTGTCACGGCGCAAACAATGATCGAGACGCGACTCAAGGCCTGGATCGATCTCATCGACATGAGAGCGGAGTAGCGGCGTGGCGGAAGAAAAAGTCCACGAAATCGTCATCATCAAGCGCAGCAAAAGCCATGGCGATGGACATCACGGCGGCGCCTGGAAGATCGCCTTCGCCGACTTCATGACCGCGATGATGGCCTTGTTTCTGGTGCTTTGGCTTCTCAGCGCGACGAATGAGAAGACCAAGGCCTCCCTGGCCCGCTATTTCAATCCGGTGAAGCTTGTCGACATGACGGTGCAAAAGCGTGGTCTGCACGATCCGAAGGAGCGCTCGACCGAAGACGCGGATACTGAAGCGCCGCCGCCCTCGAAGCCAGGGTCGCAGAAAAAGACCGATGCGAAGGAAAGCGTCGGCGAACGCGGCGCTAAGAGTGCGAAGGAAGCTGGAAAAGACGGATCGGCGGCGGAGTTTCAGCCGACGCATTCCGAAGGGGCTCTGTTCCGCGATCCTTACGCCGTGCTCGCTGAAATCGCGGCAGTCGGGCCGGGCGTCAAGCCGCAAGAGAAGGTCGATAATCCCAATGTCGGCGCTGCGGCGCGTTTTCAGGATCCATTCCAAGCCGGTTCGCCGGAGGTGCCCCAGCGGGCGCCGCCGCCGGCACCGAGCGGAACCTCGGACGAGGTAAATCCAGATGATACCGGCGGTGCGACTCCCGCGAATGCGCCGCCGCTGGCGCCTTTGGCCCCGCCCCCGCCGGTCCAGCAGGTGAAGCCGTCTGCAACTGCGTCCGCCGAGCCGCCGCCGGACGGAAAACCTGCGGCGCCCGTCCAACAATCCGCCGCGAAGTCGCCGGACACGCCGAGCGTTCCGCCCGCGCAAGGCGCTCCCGCCGTCGCCTCGAAAGAGGCGGTAGCAGGGGAGGCTGCCTCGAAGACGGCCGCCGCCTCCGCCAGCGTCGCGAAGAAGGATGCGGCGCCGCCGAAGGAAGAGCCGAAGATGTCGGCGGCTGAGCAGGCGCAGCTTGTGCGCCTCCAAGCGGAGATCGAGACCGCTGTCGGCAAATCATCCGAGGCGCCGGGCATCAAGTTGAAGGCGACGCCGCAAGGTTTGCTGATCAGCCTGACCGACGAAATCAATTACGCGATGTTCGCGATCGGCTCGGCCGAGCCGGCGCCGCGGACCGTCCAGATCATGGAGAAAATGGCGCAGATCCTCAAAAAGGAGCCGGGCAAGATCGTTATCTCCGGTCACACCGATGCGCGCCGCTACAAAACCCGCAACTATGACAATTGGCGTCTCTCGCAGGCCCGCGCGCAGATGGCACTTTATATGTTGGTGCGCGGCGGCCTCGACGAAGCCCGCGTCGAAAAGATCGAAGGCGACGCCGATCATGATCTGAAAGTGCAGAGCGATCCGCTGGCGGCGGAAAACCGGCGCATCGAACTTTTGCTGCGAAAGACCACGCCATGAGATTTCGAAGATTTCGGAGCGCGATTCTCGCCGGATTTGTTGCGGGCCTTTTGGCGGCCGGCCAATGCCGTGCGGCGGATGCCAAGCCGCCTTATGAGATCATCCGCTCCTTGGAATCACTGCACGACCAGATGGTGCTTGGCAGCCGGCCGGCACAAATGGCGATGCCCACCGTGCTGCGCCAGCTCGGCGCCCGGCTCGTCGCGGCGGACCCCTCCGTCTGGCATGATCCGCGTAATGCGCGCGCGGTCGTCATCTATCTTTTGAGCGGCGGCGAAATCCGCGTCGCGCGGAAAATTTTGGCTAGCAATACCTGTCCGGCGGCCGAAAGGCAGCTGATCGAAGGCTCGCTCGCCTATCTTGAAGGTTATAAGTCGCAGGCGCGGAATCTGCTCGCAAAGGTCGATGTGCGCGCGCTCGAGCCGGGTGTAGGGTCGCATATCGCCTTGGCGCAGGCGGCGCTCGCGGCTGAGGAGAAGCCCGAGGTGGCGATTCAGCTCCTCGATCTTGCGCGTATTGTCGCGCCGGGAACGCTGGTCGAGGACGCAGCGCTGCGTCGCGAGGTTTTTCTGGCCGAGCAAACGTCGGACTTCGACAAATTCATCGCCATGTCGGACCAGTATTTCCGGCGCTTCAAGCGCTCCGTCTATGCGAGCGCCTTTCAGCGCGATTTCGGCATCGCTCTGACGCGCCTCAGCCAATTCGCCAAACCGGAACAGCTGGCAGCCCTATCGGCGCTGCTGAAGGAATTGCCTGACGCCGAGCAGCTGCGATTCTATCTGCATGTCGCGCAAGTTGCGGTTGTCGGGGGCAAGACGATCACGGCGCGATGGGCCGCGGCGGAGGCTGCTGGCCTCGCACCGAAAAGCGGCCCGGACGCAGTGCGCGCCGCGCTCTATGACGGGGTCGCCGCGCTGTTGAGCTCGGAATACGACCGAGGTCTTGCCGAGATCAAAGCGGTCGATCCGGCGCATCTGCCGCATGAAGACACGCTGTTGCGAGATGCGTCGCTCGATCTCGCCGCGCAGATCCATCAATGGCCGCAACAACCGCCCGTTCTGCCGGGTGAGAACACGGCCGCGCAAGCTGAGCCGCCTATGCCAGTTGCGAGCACATTGCCTGCGAATCTCGGTGCATCGATGCATGAGAGCGATTCAACGATTTCCGATGTTCAAAAGATGCTGGTGGACAGCAGCGCTCTTTTAGAGGGGCAGGATTAGATGGTCAGCATTGCCAACTTTCTGCCGAGCCTCACGCCGGGGCCGGCTGCCGCGACGGGAACCGGCAGCAATGCGGAAAGTCTGACCAAGGGCAATAAGGATCAATCCGGCACGTTCGATGCCGTGCTGTCGGATCTTTCGCAAGGCACATCCCCCGATGCGTTGGCGTCGGGCGCTCTCGTCAAAATCACGCCGACCACGGGAACGAATCCCGATGCGGCGGGTGCCGCGAGCACCAAAGGCTGGGTGAGCCTCAGCGGCCAGAGCACGGGATCGCGCACGGGCTTCGATTTCGCGGCTATCGCGTCGGCCGCCAGCGCGCTCAGTGCCAATAATAAGGCGAGCGCCGCGACGGCTGCGGCTTCGATCACAGCCGGTTCGGCCGCGCTCCCCGCTGACGGCTCGGCTCCCACGACTTTCGCCACGCTCGCAGCTCCGACCGGCGCAGCGATGCCTTTGCCCACGACAGGCGATCAGCCGAATGGTTCTCTGCCCAGCGGCACGGCGGCATCGACCGCGGCGGCGCGCGGCAAGGCCAACACGGCAGCGGCGCCCGCCAATCCGTTATCCGCCGATAGTAATTCTGGGGCCGCCGAAGCAGCCGCGTCATCTGCGACAAACGCCGCCGCTTCGGCCGCGGCGAAATCCGCTGCGTCGAAGCCCTCAAGCGATGCCGTGGGCAATAGTGCTGCGCAGCTTGCCGCCGATACGGCTGCCGCGACAGCGACTCTGTCGAACGTCATACCGCCCTCCCCACCTGCCGCCGCGACGGCGAAGAGCATGCGCACCGAAACGACAGGCGGATCGACGACGGCCACCAAGCCGACTGCGTCCAAGAGCGCGAATACATCAGCGGCGGACAAGCCGAGTGCGAATGCCGCAACAGACGCATCTGCACAAGCTGCGGCGGCCAATGTCGTCGTCGATACGCCGGTCGTCGTGCCGCCGCCTGTAGCGGCGCCCGCGTCGCAAGAGCAGAGCGCGCCTTCGGCCGATACGACGGTCGCGTCGGCTGCGAGCCTCGCCCATGCCGCCTTATCCGCTACGACGAATGATGCGAGCGCCGACACGGTTACGATGAATGTCGCCGTGGTGTCGTCGGAAACGCATTTTGCGCCAGTCGCCCATCTGTCGCCGGTTCAGCAGATTGCCGGCGCCGTCATCGAGGCGCTGCCAGGAGCCGCACCTGGCGCGCAAACCGCAACGGACCCTGGCAGCAACGCGGCCGATACAGGCGCTACAACCTCCGCGAGTGCTGCGGCGAACGCAACCACGACGACGGTTCAGACCGCCGCTGGTCCGGTCAAGACGCTGAGCCTGCAGCTCGAGCCGCCAAGTCTCGGCACGGTGACGATCACTCTCAGCCTGTCGGACAACGGTCTCGATGTTCAGATGGCCGCGAGCCAATCTTCGACAATGAGCCTTATCGACAAGGAAAAAGGTGCCTTGTCCGATCAGCTACGCGAATCCGGCTATTCCGTTGCCGGTGTGGGCGTCACGCTCGGTCCGCAAGACGTATCGAACGTTCCCAACAACGGGTCGGCCACGCAGGACCAACAGGGCCAGCCGCAGTCTCAAAGCGGCAGCCAAGCGATGTCTTTTGGTGGATCATCGAATGGAAACGGCAATAGTCAGGGTGGATCCGACAATTCCCCGCAGCAAGCTATTCGCCAAACGGCGGATAGCACATTATCTGTGGGCTCTTCTGGCGCTTCCTCTGGCGATCTTTACATCTAGCCGGAGTTTAGCGGCGCCCAGCGCCGCGCCCGATGATTCGCTGGTCTGCGAGCGCGAGATGATGCGGGCGTCGCAAAAATATGGCGTGCCCCTCGGTGTGCTTTATGCCGTCGCGCTCACCGAGACGGGCCGGCGCGGCTCGCTGCATCCCTATGCCCTTAATATTGAAGGTCCGTCCTATTTCCCCGCAACGCTGCAAGCGGCGATGCAACAGTTCGAGGCGGCGCGCAGATCCGGCGCCAAATTGATCGATATCGGCTGCATGCAGATCAACCATCACTTTCACGGCATGCATTTCCGATCGGTCGCCGACATGTTCGATCCGCAGGAGAATGTCGATTATGCCGCGCAATTCTTGAAGGATCTGCGCGTCAAGGAGGGGAGTTGGACCTTAGCCGCAGCGCGCTATCACGCCGGCCCCGATAACAATCCGGCCCAGAAACAATATGTCTGCGCCGTCATGGCCAATATGGTCGCCAGCGGCTTCGGCAAATGGACGCCGACCGCGCGCGCCTTCTGCCATTAGTCTCCATACGATTTGAACCGATCGCGTTCGTTGCGACTCTAACGAGTCTGTTTTCAACGACCTACGACTCTTGCGAGTCCTGCATGCGCGTTTTGACGAATTATGACAGCTCAAAAATCATGCCGTAAACGCAAGCGAAGTTTGACGAACGCACAGACATGGTTAACAGTTCCCTACGCCTAAACAACTGATTCGGGGGGCGATTCGGTGCTGGTGATCGTGGATGAACGGGAGATGGTTACGGCCGGGTACGCTTGTCGTTTCGGCAATGAAGGCGTCTCTGCCGCACGGTTTCGGACCGACGAATTTCGCGAATGGGTCGCGACCGTCTCCGACTCCGATCTTTATGCCGTCGAGGCTTTTCTTCTCGGCGATTGTCGCGACCGCGAGGTCCTGCCGAAGATGATCCGCGAGCGCTCGCGCGCGCCGGTCATTGCGATGAACGAGGCGCCGTCGCTCGAGCAGACGCTCGATCTCTTCGCCGCGGGCGTCGACGATGTGGTTCGCAAGCCGATCCATGTCCGCGAGATTCTGGCCCGTGTCGGCGCGATCCGGCGGCGGCTTGAGATCCAGCAGGATCACGCTGTGATCGGCGACATGCGGGTCTATTTCGATGGCCGCGATCCCGAGATCAAGGGCGTGGTGGTGCCGCTGCCGCGGCGC
>JBKQRA010000172.1:0-7275 GCA_052144065.1 Methylovirgula sp.
CTTTAATGCTCTAGGATTTTCCCGGCCGGCGGCGACGCAGCCGCAGGCGGCAAGATTTCTGAGCGGCAAAGCTCCGTTCCTCGAAGGCTCGTTAGAAGAGTCGGAAGACCCGTTAGAAGAGTCGAACGCCGAGAACCCTGAGATTAGTCTGGAGGAAGAACGTTTGTCTTCGCATCATCTCGCATCGCGTGGAGCTTGGCTTCTCTCTGTCTTAATCGGCGCATCGAGCGCGGCATTGTTGGTCGCAGCTCCGGCGGTGGCGCGGGAACAGGAGAATTTTGCCGTAGCGACGCCTTTCGAAGTCGGCGACAGCCCCTCCGGCAATTATCTCGCGGCTCTTATCGCCGGAGCTGATCGCGACACGGTCGCGGCGGCGACATTCTTTCGCGAAGCACTGCGTTTTGATCCGCGCAATCAGCAATTGGTGGAACGGTCTTTCGTAGCCGCTGTCTCGAACGGCAATATGCAGGACGCCTTCGGCCTCGCCGAACGTCTCCTGGCGCGCGATCCGACGAGCGGCCTGGCCCATCTCGCGCTCGGCGTGCGGGCGATGAAGGCGGGGCAATATTCCGCCGCGCGGGCGCAATTCGCCAAGAACGGTTCCGGTCAGCAGCGCGATCTCACCGCGACGCTGCTTGCCGCTTGGACCTATGCCGGAAGCGGCGACACCAAAAAGGCGCTCGATCTTCTCGACAAGCTGCAGGACCACAACTTCGATATTTTCCGCGAATATCATGAAGCGCTGATCGCCGATCTCGGCAATGACACGGCGGCGGCCACCAAGGCCTATGCAGCGGCCTATGAGACCGACAAGAACACGCTGCGGCTCGTCGATGCCTATGCCCGCTTCATGAGCCGACAGGGCGACAATGAGGCGGCGATCCGGGCTTACGAGGCCTTCGATCAGTTGGTGCCGGATCATCCGGTCGTCCAGAAGGCTTTGGCCGAACTCAAGGCTGGCAAGAAGCTCGCACCACTCATCTCCACGCCGGACGAAGGGGCCAGCGAAGTTCTCTACGGGCTCGGCGCGGCCGGCGGCCGCCAGGGCGATGATCTGGCAGCGCTCATTTATCTGCGTTTCGCGCTCTATCTCGATCCCGACAACAGCCTCGCGATCCTGACGCTCGGCGATTTCTACGAGCGCATGAAGCAATATGAGCAGGCACTCGACCTCTATCAGACCGTGCCCGACAGTGATCCGCTGCGACTGACGGCCGATATCGAGACGGCGCAAGTCCTCGAGAATCTTGGCCGCACCGAAGAGGCGACCAAATATCTCAACAAGATCGCCGAGCAGCATCCGACCAATCTCGATGTGCTCTCGGCGCTCGGCAATCTGCAGCGCGCGCATAAGCATTATGCCGAAGCAGCGGTGACCTACACGAAGGCCATCGGGCTTTTGAAGAACCCCGACAAGGCGAATTGGCCGCTCTTCTATTTCCGCGGCATTTCTTATGAGCGCGACAAGCAATGGCCCTTGGCGGAAGCCGATTTCAAGCAGGCGCTGAAACTGTCGCCGGATCAGCCGCTGGTTCTCAACTATCTCGCCTATAGCTGGGTCGATAAGGGCCTGCATCTCGACGAGGCCTTTCCGATGCTGCGCCAGGCGGTGGCTGGGCGGCCGACCGATGGCTATATCGTCGACAGTCTCGGCTGGGCCGACTACAAGCTCGGTCATTACGAGGAGGCGGTGAAGGAGCTCGAGCGCGCCATCGATCTGAAGCCGTCGGATCCGGTCATCAACGATCATTTGGGCGACGCCTATTGGCGTGTCGGCCGCAAGCTCGAAGCGCATTTCCAGTGGAACCATGCGCGCGATCTCTCGCCGGACCCGGAGGATCTGCCGAAGATCCTGCAGAAGATCGAGCATGGCTTGGACAGCGAGGGCAAGCCCGCCGCGGCCGAAGCCACGCCGACCAAGAGCGGCGGCTGAGAGGGCGGCGGCTGAGGCGCTTGCAAGCTGACGTCGGCAACAGGCTTCTCGCCGTCAAATCATGCGCTATAAGGGCCGCATGATATCGCTCTGTTTCTGCTGATCGCGCCTGTGCTTCTCACCGAACGCGCACCCGCCAAAATCAATCTGACGCTGCATGTGACGGGCCGTCGACCCGACGGCTATCACCAGCTCGAAAGTCTCGTCGCCTTTTCGCGCGGCGGCGACACGCTGTCCCTTGCGCCAGGCGAAGAGCTGCGGCTGACAATTGCCGGGCCGACCGCGTCGTCCGCCGGCGATCTCGACAGCAATCTCGTCATCAAGGCGGCGCGCAATCTCGCCGCCCGCGTCGAAGGCTTGCGGCTCGGCGCCTTTCATCTCGTGAAGAATCTGCCGGTTGCGGCGGGGATCGGCGGTGGCTCGTCGGATGCCGCCGCGGCGCTGCGGTTGCTCGCCAAGGCCAATGGGCTTTCGCTCGATGATCCGCGGCTGCTCGAGGCTGCCGCGGCAACGGGTGCCGATGTGCCGGTCTGTCTTGCCGCCAAGGCGCGGATGATGATGGGCATCGGCGAGAGCCTCGGACCTGTCCTCAAACTGCCGCCGATGCCGGTGCTGATCGTCAATCCGCGCCAGGCGCTCGAAACCAAATCGGTCTTCGCGCAAATGAAGATCGCGGTCGGCGCCGAAACGCATTATGGCACGCATCCGCAGATCGCTTCGGGCGAGGCGCGCGATCCGCTGATCGCGGCGCTGAAAAAGGGCCGCAACGATATGGAGGATGCGGCCTGCGTGCTGGCGCCGATCATCGGCGATGTGCTGGCGATCCTGTCTGCGGCGCCGGGCTGTCGTCTGGCGCGCATGTCGGGATCGGGGGCGACCTGTTTCGCGCTGTTCCCGGATTGTCGCGCCGTCGCCAAGGCCAAGCGCGCGATCGACGCGGCGCATCCCAATTGGTGGGTGAAGGCGGCGATGCTGAATTAAGCGGCTCAGCGAGCGCAATTCAGCGTGTCGATTGTCGCGAAAATTCTTAGTTCAACAATTGGAACAGCGACGATCGCAGGAAGATTAATCCGTAAGAGATCCGATTCGATATTGATGTAATTTGGCAACGTGCATGCGAAAATTGCGGGTGACAATCTAAACTTGATTTAAATCTATTCCCAGCGGCCATCGAAAGTGTTCACATTAGGGCATAAACAAGAACAGTCTTCACCGCGTCCACGACTTCAATATCAATGATGGTGCCGGGAAGCGCGTCATGTCAGAAGCAAGATCGAGTGAAGGACGCGATATCGCTGATCGATTTTCCGACGAAAGTCAGACAGTAGACGAAACAAGATCCAATACTGAGGGTAATTCGGCCGGCTTGTCGGTCAGGTTTCTTTTGGGCGGTGTCATTACTGCCGCCGGAGCGTTGTTCTGCATCGGCCTTTTATTGAAGCCGCAATCTGCATCGGCAGTCCCGAGTTTCGCGATGCAGACCGGGCAGCCATGCTCTGCGTGTCATACCGCCTTTCCTGAGCTGACGCCCTATGGGCGCGAGTTCAAACTCATGGGCTACACGGCGGGTGGCGGCTTGGGCTTCCCCAAAGCGCCGCCGGTCGCGGCGATGGTGGTGCCCACATTCACGCATACAGAGCAGAACCAGGATTCGCCGCCGACACCCGATACCTACTCAAACAACAACACGGTCCTCCAACAGGCAAGCCTGTTCTATGGAGGCCAAATCTACGGCGATCTCGGCGCGTTTGTGCAGGGCACTTACGACCGGGCGACGCAGCATGTCTTTCTCGACAATACGGACATCCGCTACGCGCACGCGGCCCAAGTCTTCGGCATTAATTTCATCTATGGCGTGGACGTCAATAACAATCCGACCGTTCAGGATGTGTGGAATACGACGCCAGCCTGGAGCTTCCCTTATCTGGCGGCCACCCTCGCACCGCAATTCGGACCGCCAGCGACGATGATCGAAGGCGGCTTTGCCGGCCAGGTCGTCGGCGCCGGTGTCTATATGTGGTGGCATGACATGGTCTACGCGGAGATCAGCGGCTATCGCAGCCTTTCGGTCTCCGCGCTGCAAGCGCTTGGCGAGCCGGGCGCCATAGGCTCGACTGCGATCGACGGCGTCGCGCCTTATTGGCGATTTGCGATCGCGCCGACCTTTGGCGAGCACAGCTTCATGATCGGCACGTTCGGCATGGCCGCCAATGAAATACCGGGGAGAGTCTACGGTTTCGGGACCGATCAAATTGTCGACATTGGATTCGATGCCCAATATCAGTTCATTCACGGCAAGCACGCATTCGAAGCCAAACTGTCGGATATCCATGAATTCGCGCAATATGATTCGTCATTTGCGCAGGGTGCCGTCGCAAACCCGACCGGCAATCTCAATACGTTCCACGGCACCGTGGATTACGTCTTCGACAACACTTACAGCTTCACGGCCAGCTACTTCAATGTAACGGGCTCGAACGATGCCGTGCTCTATGCAAATTCGCTGACCGGCAGTCCGAATAGCGACGGCTTGATCTTCGACGTCGCCTATCTGCCTTTCAGCCACGGCGGCCCGTCTTTCTTCCCTTGGGTCAATGCCCGTATCGGCGTGTCATATACGAAATATCTGACGCTTTACGGAGGCAGCACAAATTTCGACGGCTTGGGACACAATGCGTCGGACAACAACACGCTTCTGACTTACGCTTGGGTCGCATTCTGATCGAAACACAATCAGCCTGTTGCATCGTGGTCTTGCCACCTCTGATATGGTGGCAGAAGCAGAACTTGAAGCCGGGCGTCGATCTCGATCAGCGCGTGGTCTTGCAGCGAGGGATAACGGGACAGGATAATGCAAATCATTAGCTTAGTGTCCTTACGCTACGCCGCAATTTTTGTGGTTGTTTTCACCGCCACTGGCCGCGCGGAAGACAAACCTACGCCCTCAGTCTCGCAGCAAGAGCTTCAAGCCAAGATAGTCTATTGCAAAACTTGTCATGGAGTGTCGGCGCAAGGTTTTCGTGGTGCTTTTCCCATCCCGCGACTGGCTGGGCAGCAACCCGAATATATTGCCAATCAGCTGCGCGCTTTTATTGAGCGCAGACGGACAAACTCCGTCATGTTTGGGGTCGCGCATGTTTTGAGCCCTTCGATGGTCGCCGGCCTGGCTGCGCATTTCAAGGATCTAAATCCTAAACCTTTGGGCGGCGCTCCAAAGGAACTCGTGGCCGAGGGAAAGACTATCTTCGAGCAGGGCGTTCCTAGCGCCAATGTGCCGGCCTGCGCGTCCTGTCACGGTCCCGAGGCTAAAGGTAACGGGGACTTTCCTCGGTTGGCCGGGCAGCTCGATGACTACATCATCAGCAAGCTGACGAATTGGACCAAAGAGCGTGGTCAGAATCCCGCAGAACCAGACACATCAGCGATTATGGCTCCGATCGCGCATCAGCTGACAAAAGAGCAGATCGCAGCCGTCGCAGCCTATCTCAGTTATCTAGAATAAGTCAGCCAAACAAAAACGCGAATAGCGTCCGTCGAAAAGCTACAGGCAGATCAGTCAGGCAGTGACACCCAACGAAGGACGCGGAGACCGGATCATGAAGGTCATCAGTTTACGATCTGCATTGCAAACGGCAGTCCTTGCTGTTGCCTTCTCGACAGTGGGTTACGCGGACGGTTTTTCGGAAGAACGGCTTCAAGCCAAGCTGGAATATTGCAAGTCCTGCCATGGGCTTTCGGGAGAAGGGTTTCGAGGATATTTTCCTATGCCGCGACTGGCCGGCCAGCAACCTGAGTATATCGAAAATCAGTTGCGAGCCTTTATTGAACGTCGGCGGCTAAATCCCGTCATGTTCAGCGTCGCTCACACATTGAACCCGGCGACTACCGCTGCTTTGGCGATGCACTTTAAGGATCTCAACCCTGGTCCATTCGGCGGAGCTCCGAAGGGATCTCTGGCTCTTGGAAAAAGAATCTTCGAAGAGGGATTACCCGACGCCAACGTTCCGGCGTGCTTTGCTTGCCATGGTCCGGATGCAAAGGGTCATGGTGAGATTCCGCGATTAGCGGGCCAGCTCTATTGGTACACCGTCAAAGTACTGACGAATTGGGGCAAAGAACGCGGTCAAGGTTCGGCGAAAGATATCTCAGCCATCATGGTGCCGACGACGCACAACTTGACGCAATCGCAGATTGCCGCCCTTGCAGCCTATGTCAGTTATCTGAAATGAATAAGATCGTCTTAGCGGTGACCGGTTTCGGTATGCGTCAAGCGCGGGAACCTGGAACATGAAACTCATCAAATCAAAAATAGCGATCCTCGCGATTGTCTTATCTGCCGCAGGTCCGCTGTTGGCCGGTGAGTTAGTCCCCGTGCGAAATTGCACTTGGTGTCATGGAACCTCTGCCGAGGGAAATGCGACCGCGCCCCGATTGGCCGGACAAAGAGACCTATACATAGAGAGCCAGCTGCTGAATTTTCATAGTCATATTAGAGATAATCCGTATTCGAAGGTTTTTATGTGGGCTGCCGTCGCAAACATCAGCCCAGAGATGGCGCATGATTTCGCAGCTTATTTCTCTCAGCTGCCCCCGGAGGCTGCTAACGACGGAGATCGGACCTTGGTCGCGGCAGGGCAAACGATCTATGAGATAGGTATTCCGGAGTCCAATATCGTCGCCTGCGTCGTCTGTCATGGCCCACGCGCTGAGGGCATCAGGGAGATTCCCCGTTTAGGCGGATTGTCCTATGGCTATTTGAAACGGCGATTGGAGCAGTGGAACGAGGGTTTTCACGCGGCTGCCGTGCCCATGCCTCTCATTGCGAAGACCTTGTCCCCACGCGACATCGACGCTCTCGCTTCATATCTAAGCTTTATCGAGTACCGTTCCTCTGAACGATGATCCGGAATTTCTTGGCGGCTCAATAGATCCAGGGGATGAGCCGCCACGTCTTGGCGTAATATGTCTCATATTCGGCGCCGAACGCGCTGCGCAGCAGTGCTTCTTCCGAATCCATGCGCGCGATGAGCGGTATGAGATTGAGGAGCGCCAGCACGACGCCGACCAATGATCGAAAGGCGAGCGCCCAGCCAAGTGCGCCGATCATGAGCCCCAAATAGCTCGGGTTGCGGATATGCGCATAAATGCCGGTCGTGACGAGACGATGGCCCGGCTGGATGGCGACGAGTCCGCTGAATCGTTTGCCGAGAACAAAGACCGGCCAGAGGCGCAGCGTTCCGCCGATAGCGCCAAGCACGACGCCAAGCCAACGGATGCCGTCGCCGCCGAGCGTCACAAAGCCGATCCGATCGGTAGAGGGCGGCACAAAAGCCGAGAGCAGC
>JBKQRA010000173.1:0-10174 GCA_052144065.1 Methylovirgula sp.
CTTGCACTTCAAGACCCAGCCCGGCTGACCGCCGCCGCCGGCATTGCCGCCGCGCGGCACGACATCCGTGAATTTGCCATGCGGATATTGCGGATATTCTTCGAGATAGCCGACGCGGTCGAGACGCTGCTGGTCGCGCAGCTTGACGCGGCAGAGGTTCAACACCGCGTCCTGCATGGAGACGGCGACCTTCTGGCCCTTGCCGGTCTTGTTGCGCTGATGCAGCGCCGTCAGAATGCCGATCGCGAGATGCATGCCGGTGTTGGAGTCGCCCAGCGCCGCGGCGCTGACAGTCGGCGGGCCGTCCCAGAAGCCCGTCGTCGAGGCGGCGCCGCCGGCGCATTGTGCGACGTTCTCGTAGACTTTGAGGTCTTCGTAATGATGGCCGTCGGAAAAGCCCTTCACCGAGGCGAGGATCATGCCCGGGTTGAGCTCCTGAATGTGGGCCCAGGAGAAGCCCATGCGGTCGAGCGCGCCGGGACCGAAATTCTCGACCATGACGTCGGATTCTTTGATCAGCTTCGTCAGCACTTCCTTGCCGGCCGGCGTCTTGGTGTCGAGCGTCAGCGAGCGCTTATTGCTGTTCAGCATGGTGAAATAGAGCGCGTCGGCGCCAGGAACGTCGCGCAGCTGATTGCGGGTGACGTCGCCGGAGCCCGGACGCTCCACCTTGATCACGTCGGCGCCGAACCAAGCCAGCAGCTGGGTGCAGGCGGGGCCCGCCTGGACGTGGGTGAAGTCGATGATCTTTATGCCTTCAAGCGGCTTACTCATGGTGCATTTCCTTTCCATACCATTTGTTGTTCCGGCAGCGCCAAGACGGCCCTGATCCGGACGTGAATGCTCCGCCTGCTTCAGCGGAATCCGAGGGTTGAACGATCGAAAATTGGTCTATGCGGCCCCGTGCTGTTCTCTGAGCTTGGCCTGCAGCTCGCCGAGTTCCTTGCGCAATTTGCGCTCCTCGGCGAAGCGCGCCGTCTCTTCGCGGATGATGGCGATGATCGCACCGGGGCGGCCCTCGGCCGTGGGCAAGAGGGCGACGGTGAAAGCGATCGAGATCGTATGGCCGTCCTTATGCAGCGCCGGCACGCGCAACGTATCGGTCGCGTAGCGCGTCTGTCCGGTCTGCATCGTGTGGTGATAGCCGTCCCAGTGCCGTTGGCGCTGGCGCTCCGGGATGATGAGATCGAGCGAATGGCCGAGCGCTTCACTTTCGGTGAAACCGAAGATGCGTTCCGCTGCCGGATTCCAAAGCGTGATGCGGCCTTCGACGTCACAAGCGACGATCGCGTCGCCGGCGGCGTTAACAAGTGCATTGAGGTCAATCGCCGAGTGCATTGACACCTACTCTCGACTTTTGGAATGGGGAGGGGCAGCGGCGCCGCCCGCTCGATGTTCGTGATCAAGGCCGGAGGGCCGATCGCTATGCGCGCTTACTTCTTGCGAACCACGACGCTTTGCGGATTCAGGCTGCCGATGTTGCCGCTTTCGGAACCGGCCGCAGGATCGATCGCCGCGTTGATGAGCGTCGGCACGCCGGAGTCCATCGCGGCATCGACCGCGCGCTTCAACTCGTCAGGCGTCGTCACATGGACGCCGACACCGCCGAAGGCTTCCATCATCTTGTCGTAGCGCGCATCCTTGACGAAGACAGTCGGCGCAACATCGGCGCTGCCGTTCGTGTTGACGTCGGTGCCGCGGTAGATGCCGTTGTTGTTGAAGACGACGATGCAGACCGGCAGATTGTACCGGCAGATCGTCTCCACCTCCATGCCGGAGAAGCCGAAGGCGCTGTCGCCTTCGACCGCGAGCACCGGCTTGCCGGTCTCGACGGCGGCGCCGACGGCGAAGCCCATGCCGATGCCCATCACGCCCCAGGTGCCGACATCGAGACGCTTGCGCGGCTGATACATGTCGATGACGCCGCGGGCGAGATCGAGCGTGTTGGCGCCTTCATTGACGAGGATGGCGTCGGGACGCTCCTTGATCACGGTCTTCAGCGCGCCGAGTGCGGCATGGAAGTCCATCGGCGCGGAATTCTTGCCGAGCTTCGACGCCATCTTGGCGAGGTTGGCTTCCTTGCGCGAATTGATCAGGCCGACCCAATCGGCCGGCGCCGGCGCCCATTTATCGTCCATGCCTGTCAGTAGGGCCGACACGCAGGAGCCGATGTCGCCGACGAGCGGCGCGGCGATCTCGATATTCGAGTCCATCTCGCGCGGCTCGATGTCGATCTGGATGAATTTCTGCGTGCCGGGGGCACCCCAGGTCTTGCCCTTGCCATGCGAGAGCAGCCAGTTGAGGCGGGCGCCGACGAGCATCACGACATCGGCTTCCTTCAGCACCAGCGAGCGCGCGGCGGAGGCCGACTGCGGATGGGTGTCGGGAAGCAGGCCCTTGGCCATGCTCATCGGCAGATAGGGGATGCCGCTCTTTTCGATGAGGGCGCGGATTTCCTCGTCGGCCTGCGCATAGGCGGCGCCCTTGCCAAGGATGATCAGCGGCCGCTTCGCGCCCTTCAAGAGATTGAGCGCGCGCTCGACGGCGGAGGGGGCTGGCAGAACGGCAGGCGCCGCGTCGATGACCTCGACGAGCGATTTCTCGCCTTCGGCGGCGTCCATCACTTGCGAGAAGAGTTTGGCCGGCAGGTCGAGATAGACGCCGCCCGGACGGCCGGACACGGCGGCGCGGATGGCGCGCGCAACACCGATGCCGATATCTTGCGCGTGCAGCACACGGAAGGCCGCCTTGCAGAGCGGCTTGGCGATGGCGAGCTGATCCATCTCTTCATAGTCGCCCTGCTGCAGGTCGACGATCTCGCGCTCGGACGAGCCGGAGATCAGGATCATTGGAAAGCAATTGGTCGTCGCATTGGCGAGCGCGGTCAGGCCATTGAGGAAGCCAGGCGCCGAGACGGTGAGGCAGATGCCGGGCTTCTTCGTCAGGAAGCCGGCGATGGCCGCCGCATTGCCGGCATTCTGTTCATGCCGGAAGGAGATGACGCGCATCCCCTCGGCCTGCGCGAGACGGCCGAGATCGGTGATCGGAATGCCCGGCACGCCATAGATCGTGTCGATGCCATTGAGCTTCAGCGCGTCGATCACGAGATGAAAGCCGTCGGTCAGCTCTTGCTGCGGCGCGGCTTCGTTCGAATTCACAGGTGCGACTGAGACAACATTCGCAGTGGCGGTTGCCTTGACGGCTGCCGACATTTCATCCTCCCTCGATTTCCGCTGCATCCCGCCGGTGTTTCCCCGGCATGGATGCGAGTTAACTCAGGTGAGCGGACATCGAGCCCCGGCTTCAGCCGAGGGGAGGACCGCTCACTCGAACAGTTCGTTCCCGTGTTCTTCGACGAAGGCCGCGAGGCCCAGCGTGTGCTCACGGGACAGTCGTTCGGCCTTTTCCGTCTCGCGGTTTTCCATTGCGGTGATGATGGCGAGATGGTCTTCGATCGACCGCTGGGCGCGGTCTTCCTTGCCGATGGTGATCTGGCGAATGCCGCGCACATGCAGCAGCAGATTATCGGTCATGTCGCGGAGGACTTGGCTGCCGCTCATGCGAATGATCGCCTGGTGGAAGGCGATGTTGGCCGACGAATATTCGTTGAGATGTTCGCTCGGCGTATAGGCCGTGCTGAATTCCTTGAAGATCTGGCGGAGCGAAGCGACGTCTGCCGTCGGATCAAGCGTGATGAGGCGAACGGCCATGCTTTCCAGCGCTGCCCAGGCCTGCACCATTTCGATGATCTCGCGCTTCGTCTTGCGCACGACGAGAATGCCGCGCCGCGGCACGGTGCGCAGGAAGCCGTCCTGCTCAAGCATGGCGACCGCTTCGCGGATGGGGGTCCGGCTGACGCCGAGACGGTCCGAGAGTTCGCGTTCGTCCAGCATTACCGGCGCCGACTGCGAATAGACGTCCATCTTGATGATCGCATCCTTGAGCGCCGTATAGACTTTGCTCTTGAAGCTCTCTTCCGTCCGGATTCGCGGGAACAGTTCATCGTTCGCGGCGTCGAGCGACCGCTTCGAAGATCCTGTCGGGCGTGAGTTGGGTAGAGTTGCCATGTGCCTTGCTCTCTCCAAATTAAGTGGCATACCAAATGCCACTAGTCAATATTTCAAATGTGCTTGACGTCCAGATAGTGGTATGCCAAATGCCACAACTTGGTTTAAAGGCGTCCCAAATTGGGCATACGCGTGTGACGGTCGCCCAGCAAGGTGACACAAGGTCCGCCGCTCAAATTGTGGCAAAAGGATTCGGCACAATCACTGAAAAGTGACGCCAATCAAATCGGCCGGTTTGGCCGTCAACAGCTTTGACGTGCAGGCGTGAGGCGATCCGCCGAGCAAATGCAGGTCCTGAGCGCCGCCCGTTTCCCGTCGGGCGGCGCTTGCTTTTCGGGGGGCTTGCAACGCTTCTACGCGCAGCCCGCGCGGCGTGGGGACGCCTGGCGAATGGTTGATTCGCCGAACCTCGATCTCAAAGGCCGCGGTCGCGCCTGTCGCCGGTCACGGCATCGTTGAGGTCGCGCTCGACGGAGTCGCACCTGGCGCAGCCGGCAAAGCGTTCGGCGATCGCATCGTCATGCGCTTGCGGGGAAAGGGCAAAGAATTGTCCGAGGGCCTGAAAGAAGCTCGCAAGCGGAGCTTGGGCATTGCGGCCGTCTGCATTTCGCAAGCGGGTCGTGTGAATCATCGTCCGTGTCATCGTCAGCTCCACTGCTGGCCGACTCACACGGGCGTCTCTCCATTAGAAGTCTTCTGATTGCAGAAGATTTTTTTGATCCGCTCTTTATCTATGTCAGCGGCGCGCAATTGTCCGGCGCCGCCGTGCATTGTGATCAGAGTTGGTGATCAGAGTCCTGCGTCCGCCGCCGCTTATCAGCACAAGATGGGAGGCGCTGCGCTCGAATAGAAAGTCGCTTGCGGCAGCCCTAAACGCGCAGCCCGAAATCGCGGCAAAGTGGAACAACTTCTACGGCTTTGCCGGAGGTCAAGGTTCACAGGCGCGAAAAAGCCTTTATGAAGAGCGCCTCGAACGATGGGTGGGAGATCGATATGACGGCTCTGCCGGCAATGATGCGCCAGATTTATTTCGACGGCTCGGGTGGACCCGATGTGATTCGCGTTGGCGAAGCGCCCGTGCCGCAGCCGACCGAAGGCAAAGTGCTGATCGAAGTCGTGGCCGGCGGCATCAATCGGCCGGACTGTATTCAGCGCGCCGGCAATTATCCGCCGCCTCCGGGCGAGTCGAATATTCCAGGCATGGAAGTGTCTGGCCGCATCGTCGCCTTGGGCGCGGGCGTGACGGGCTTGAAGGAAGGCGATGTGGTCTGCGCGCTTTTAGGCTCGGGCGGCTATGCCGAATATGCGCTCGCCGATCCGGCGCTCTGCCTGCCGGTGCCGAAGCCGTTGACGCTTGCCGAGGCGGCCGGCCTGCCGGAAACCTTCTTCACCGTCTATGATAATGTCTTCACCCGCGGGCGGCTGAAGCCGGGCGAGACTTTTCTCGTGCATGGGGGGTCGAGCGGTATCGGCACTACCGCCATTCAGCTCGCCAAGCTCTTCGATGCACGCGTGATCACGACGGCGGGAACGCCGGAAAAATGCGCCTTCTGCAAGACGCTTGGCGCCGATCTCGCCATCGATTACAAGACCCAGGATTTCGTCGAAGAGGTGAAGAAATTCACCGAGAAGCGTGGCGTCGACGTCATCCTCGACATGGTCGGCGGGACCTATATGCAGAAGAATCTCTCGATCCTCGCGGTCGAAGGAAGGCTCGTGCAGATCGCTTTCCTGCAATCGAGCATTGTCGAGAATTTCAACTTCATGCTGATGATGCTGAAGCGCCTGACTTTGACCGGCTCGACCTTGCGCTCGCGCACGCTGAAGCAGAAAGCCGAAGTTGCGACCGCTCTGCGTGAGAAAATCTGGCCGTTGCTCGATGCCGGCAAGGCGAAGCCGATCATCCATGCGACTTTCCCGCTCGAAGACGCGCGGGCGGCGCATGAAATGATGGAATCTTCGAGTCATGCCGGAAAGATCTTGCTGCTGACCGGCAAATGAGCCACGCGTTTTGTGTGCGTGCGTGTTTCTGTGCGTGATTGCCGCAGCGGCAAACGCTTTCGCTTGAATTAGGAAGAGCCCGAAAATACGCCTTCCTCGCCTTTAGATCCTTGCCCGTGATCCCTGCTATTGGAGCTGGATAGATGACCTTGATCGCCGAACTCCCTCATGCCGAACAGCAGGCGCTGCTTGCCAAAGTGCGCGGCGAATATGATGGCTTTCGTGCCCAGGGCCATAAACACGATATGACCCGCGGCAAGCCTTCGCCCGAGCAGCTTGACCTTTCGAACGGTCTGCTCGCTCTGCCCGGCAATGGCGACTATCACACCGAAGCCGGCGAGGATGCCCGCAATTACGGCGGTGTTCAAGGCATCGCCGAGGCGCGCGCGCTGTTTGCGCCGGTGCTCGGCGCGCCGGCCGATCGCGTCGTCATCGGCGACAATTCGAGCCTCGCGATCATGCATGACACGATCGTCTGGTCGTTGCTCAAAGGCGTGCCGGGTTCGACGCAGCCCTGGTCGAAGGAAACCTCTATTGCCTTTCTCTGCCCGGTGCCGGGCTATGATCGGCATTTCGCGATCCTCGAAGAATATGGGATCCGCATGATTCCCGTGCCGCTGACGGGGCAGGGACCGGACATGGATCAGGTCGAGAAGCTCGTCGCCGACCCGTCAGTGAAAGGCATGTGGTGCGTGCCGAAATATGCGAATCCTTCGGGCGAAATCTATTCGGATGAGACGGCGAAGCGGCTTGCCTCGATGAAGACCGGCGCGCCGGATTTCCGTCTCTTCTGGGACAATGCCTATGCGCTGCATCATCTCACCGAGCAGAAGCATGAGGTCGCCAACATTCTTGAATTCTGCGAGGCGGCGGGCAATCCCGATCGCGCCTTCGTCTTCGCCTCGACCTCGAAGATGACGCTTGCCGGTGCCGGCCTCGCCTTCTTCGCGGGTTCGCCGAACAATGTGAAATGGTATCTCGCGCGGGCCGGCAAGCGGACCATCGGTCCCGACAAGCTGAACCAGATCCGGCATGTCCGCTTCCTGCGCAATATCGACGGGCTGCATCAGCTCATGGACGGCCATCGCAAGCTCATCGCGCCGAAATTCGCTGCGGTCGAAGAGGCGCTGCAGCGCCGTCTCGCCGGCACCGGCGTCGCACGCTGGACCAAGCCGGAAGGCGGTTATTTCGTCAGTGTCGATGCGACGGAAGGCACGGCGGCGCGCGTCGTGACGCTTGCCAAGGACGCGGGGCTCGCGCTGACGCCGGCGGGCGCGACTTGGCCGGGCGGCAAGGATCCGCATGATTCCAATCTCCGGCTCGCGCCGACCTTCCCGTCCTTGAACGATGTGAAGGTCGCGGCCGAAGGCATCGCGCTTTGCCTCTTGCTCGCGGGCCTGGAGAAGCAGGAAGCCGCGCGCAGCTAGTCTCAAAGACCGCAGCCCCTATGCGTGGGCTTGACCGAGGCGCAGCCGCGTTTCGTCATTGCGAGCAAAGCGAAGCAATCCAGATGAAGAAGGACTGGATTGCTTCGTCGCTGCGCGCCTCGCAATGACGGCTGACCAGATGCCGCATGGATGGCCGGGGCGAATCCGGCCATGTCGGCGCGCTAAAACTTCGCCTTCAGAAAATTCGTCAACGCCGTCTGAAACGCCGCCGGCTTCTCGATATGCGAGATATGGCCGGCACCTTTGATCTCGACGAGCTGGCCGTCGGAAAGGTCCTTCACCGCCTGGCGGCCGAGATCGGCCCAATGGCCGAGCGGCTTGATTGCCTCGGGCGAGGCATAGCGGCGGAAGAAGACCGAGTGATCGTCCTGCCCGATGATGAGCAGGACCGGCATCTTCAAGAACTTATATTCGTGCCGGATCGGCTCCTCATACATCATTTGATAGGTCAGCGCCGACGCCATGGCCGCGCGGGGATATTCCGGGCTTTGCAGCAGCCGGGTGAATTGCTGCACGCATTTTTCGGCAAATGGCGGCCAGCCGACGAAAAAGACCTTCATGAAAGCCCGGTAGGTCGCAGGCGTCTGCGCCATCTCGGTCTTGAACAGAGTTTCGAGCGGCTGCGGCGGGATCGCCGAGCGGTAATCTTCGAGCCCGATTGGATTCTCCAGAATGAGAACCTGCGTCACCTCCGGATAATCGCGCGCGAAATAGACCGCGAGCATGCCGCCGAAGGAATGGCCGAGGATCGCCGCCTGTTTGATGCCGAGCGTGTCGAGCAGCGTCTTTGTGTTGCGGGCGAGAAGATCGAAGGAATAGCGGATATCGGGCTTCGCCGATTTGCCGAAGCCGAGCTGATCCGGCACGACGACGCGATAGCCGAGACCGGTCAGCAGTTTGATCGTGTCGGCCCAATAATCGCCGGAAAAGCTCTTGCCGTGCAACAGCACGACGGTCTTGCCGTTGGCATTGGCTGTGGGTGCCACATCCATATAGGCCATGCGCAAAAGCTGGCCCTCGATCGTGAGATCGAGGAAATGGACCGGATAGGGATAGGCCACGTCTTCGAGGCCGATGCCGAGCGGCTTCACATCGGCCGCTTTCTCTTCCGGCGCTACGGCGGCGGCGAGCGCGCCGACCGCAAAGGCCGCGAGCCACATCAAAGCCGCCGCGACGATGCCGAGGCGGCGGCCGACGGCGCGCTTAGAAACATACATGGAAAATGTCCTTAGACGATCTTGATCATGAGATCGGGCATGCCGTCGATCTTGCCGGTGAGCACATCGCCTTTGACGATGGGGCTCGGGCCGGCCGGCGTGCCGGAATAGATTATGTCGCCGGCCTTCAGCTCGAAGGCGGTCGAGAGATGCGCGATCTGCTCGGCGACGCTCCAGGTCATTTCGGCGAGATCGGCCTTCTGCTTGATCGTGCCGTTGACGGCAAGCGAGATCGCTCCCTTGGTCTTGTGGCCGATCGCGGAGACCGGGTGGATCGGCCCCATGGGCGCGGCATGATCGAAACTTTTGCCGATCTCCCACGGCTTCTTTTCGGCGCCCATGCCGCGCTGCAGATCGCGGCGGGTCATGTCGAGGCCGACCGTGTAGCCGAACACATGGTCGAGCGCCTTGTCGACCGGGATATCGGTGCCGCCTGATTTCAGAAAGGCGACGAGCTCGATCTCATGCTGATAATTCTTGGTCAGCGTCGGATAGGGATGATCGGCGGTCGTGCCGGGCGCCACATATTGAACCGCATCCGTCGGCTTCTCGAAGAAGAAGGGCGGTTCCTTTTTCGGATCGGAGCCGGATTCGATCGCATGTTCGGGGTAGTTGCGGCCGATGCAATAGATCCGTCGGACCGGAAAACGCTGGTTCGAGCCGACGATCGGCACGGAGGTGACGGGCAGAGGAAATAGGAGATCATCGGCCTTGATCTCGGCAGCATTCGCCGTGCCAGCGACTGCGAACACCGCACTAATACCGAAGAAACCACGTCGTGAGCTTTTCATGGCAGGCACCAAGCAGGCGAAGATAAAAGTAATTATGATCTTTGGGCGTGCTTGGCGATTCACTCTCTTGTTAACGAAATCTGCCCTTTCGGCCTGGTCAGTCGATGTTGATGGAGGCTGATCGCCGGAGGAGCGGGCTCACATGAGAGGGCAGCGCAATGATGCCAAGAAACATTCGACGCTTTGCATGGTTATGGATTTTGTCCGCCGTTATGGGCTTCGCAGGAATCGCCTTGGCGCCGCCCGAGCCGGCATTTACAAAGCTGGGCGCGACGCCTTCCATGCAAATGGGGATGATGGCCGTGGGAGGTACTATTATCTTTTTGATATTGTTGCCATTCTTTTGGCTTACCGTCTGGCGCAGAAAAAATTGGGCTCGATGGGTATCGCTTGTACTGTTCGTCATATCCTTGCCGGCATTGTTTATAGATCCCAATTGGTTTCAGGCCGATCACCTTCCCTCAAATGTTTTGGCCTGCGGGTTAACTCTCATGGAGAGCTTGGCTTTCGTCTTTGTCTTCACCGGGGATGCAAGGCCTTGGTTTAAATCAGAAACTCAAACTGATTCGCTTCCCTCAGACGCGTTGCCTTGACTTTCGGGGTAAAACACGATTAGTCGCCCGCTTCGGTCTTCTCTCCTGGAGAGACCG
>JBKQRA010000174.1:0-9063 GCA_052144065.1 Methylovirgula sp.
TGCAGACCTTTCTCGTGCATCTGCGGCGGCCGATGCATCTCGTTCGCACGACCGGCTTTCTTGGACTTTTGGGATTCACTTTCTTTATCGGCGGTACCGTCGCCTCGGGCCTCTTCAATCCGATCAGTTGGATTCTCTATATCATCTGGTTGATTGCCTTCTCGATCGGCGCCGACATCGCCTTTCCGCAGTTCCTTCTCTTCGTCAGCCTGTTCAATCTTCTCGCCGGCAATGGCGCCTTCACTTATCTCGCCATGCTGGCGCCGATCCGCCGCGGCTGGCTCAATCTCATTCCCTATAGCCTGACGATCCTCGGCTATTGGGTCTTGATGTCGATTGCTGCCTATAAGGCGCTTTGGCAATTGATCCACAAACCCTTCTACTGGGAGAAGACGCAGCACGGCGTCTCGAAATTCGGGGTTCCAGATCTCGCGCATATGGGGCATCCGACATGAGCCGGATCATTGCCGCGGCGCCCATCGCGCTGATCGTCTTCATCGCCATTCTCGCCTTTACCGCGGCTGCGGTCCGTCTCAGCCTCGTGCCGGACGACGCGGTGATGCTATGGGCCGGCGCGATCGTCGCCGGCAATGGCAAAATGTCGATTGACCGCATCGTCGCCGCCTATCCGACGATCCCCTTTCTGGTGACGGCGCTCGTTGCAGCAATTGCGCCTTTCGCGGCGCCGGCGCCGGCGCTTGTCGCGGCGGGTGTTGCAGCAGGCCTTGCCGGCCATTGGTTTCGTGCCTTTTGCGCTGCCGGCCTGCCGTTGCTGATTGCCGCGCCCGCGGTGCTCTGCCTGGTCTTCCATCCGATCATGCTGCATGCGGCGATCGTCGATCCGGCGGAAATGTTCTTGGCGTTGTTTCTCTATCTCTTCGGAACGGCGTTGTATGATCTGCGGGCGCGCAGCGGCGTGCCGGAGGTCATGAAGACGGGCCTCGCGCTGCTCGGTCTCGCCTTCTCGCATCCGATGGGCGCGGCCATTGCTTTCGCAGCGCCGCCTTTCCTCATCTATGCCGTCCAACCCGTGCTGGTCGCGCGGTCGGCGCTGAATGTGGTGCTGGCGCTGGTGTTTCCGGCGGCCTTCGCGGTCGCCGCCTTCATCTATGTTTCGTGGGTCTTTCCTGGCAGCGGCTGGAGCTTTTTCTCTGCACCCGCCGAAAGCCTCTCCGCCTGGCTCGCCGGCATGGCGAGCGTCGGCGTCAAAGGCATGCCGGCTCTCGTCGGGGCAGGGGCCGTCGCAATGGCGCTGCTGCTCGGCGCCCCCATCGTGCCGGTAGCGATCAGCTGGATCTTCCGTCGGCGTCCTTTGGCGGCGCCCGCGATGGTCTATTGCGCCGCCGTCGTCGCCGCAGCGGGCGTGACCGTCGGCAGCGAATTTTTCGGCGATCCGGCACCACTTGCTATTGCCGCGCCGATCCTGGCCGCCGTCGTCGTGACACGCGTGCCGCTCATGCGCGAACGGCTGTGGATGGCCATTCCCATGCTGGCGCTCGGCTGGATCGGCGGCGTCTTTGCGATCGCCGTCGTCGACCCGCGCAATATCGATCGCACCATCGCCATGTTTGAAAATCACGGTGATCCGGAAAGGCTCGATACGCTGGCGCTCGGCGGCGCGACCATCGGTCGTGAGGGCGTGCTGGTCGATACCTACAATGCGCCGGCCGTCGTGCTCGGGCGCGGCAACGCGCGCGGGCTCCTCATCCCGTCGGATGATTCCTTCGCGCTGGCGATGATGTTCTCGCGCATCCGCACGCCCTTCGTCGCCGTTCCAAATCCGCGCACCATTCTCGGCGCGCAAGACCGGTTGAATCGTGCGTTCCCGCAGCTCTATCGCGACGGCCCGCCAGGCTATCGGCTTTCCTACCAGAACGAGGTCTGGCGGCTCTACGCGCGGAACTGACTCAAGAATGATTGACCAATGAACGTCAATGCTTTGCAAAATCCATGGAGGCAAAAATGCATATTCTAGTCGTCGACGATACGGAAGATTCGCGCGACATCGCCGAGGCCGCTTTGCTCAGTGCCGGCTATAGAGATGTGAGCACGGCCGGCTCGGCCATAGAGGCCTATGGATTTCTCGGCCTCGAAAAGAGCCTCGATGGCGATGATGCGGATATCGATCTCATCCTGCTCGATATCGTCATGCCGGAAATCGATGGCATCGAGGCCTGCGCACGGATCCGCAGCGACGCGCGCTATTCGGATCTGCCGGTCATCATGGTCACCGCGCTTGCCGATATGGACAGCCTGTCGAACGCCTTCGTGGCCGGCGCGACGGACTATATCACCAAGCCCTTGAACCATATCGAGCTGCTTGCCCGCGTCCGCTCGGCGCTCAAACTCAAGGCGGAGCTCGACCGGCGTCAGGCGCGCGAGCGCGAATTGCTGTCCTTCCTTTCGACCCTGGGGCGATCGTCGCGCCGAAGTCTGGGTCGATGAAGCGACGGGTCTGCTCGTCGGCGAAGTCGCCGAAGCCTATCTCGCGGCGCTCAGCAAATACTGGCCGCAAGAGATGATCTCGGTGGTGGCGATCGGCATCGATCGCTTCGACGCCTACCGGTCCGGCCAGGGCGAATATGTTGCGCGCGGCATATTGCAAAAAGTTGCCAGTGCCGTGCGGCAAACCGCGGCGACGATCGGAACGGTCGCGGCCGCCTATCGCAACGGCGTCATTATCGTCATTCTTCCCAATCACAGCGCCGCGGCTGCGAGCCGGATCGGCGAGACGCTTCACAAGGCCATCGCCAATCTGCGGATCGCGAATTCAGAGTCGATCGCCGAAGACTATGTCACGGCGAGCGTTGCTGTCGTGAGCGGCGGCGTGCGCGGCGGCATCGAGCGGGCGCGGATTTTGAGCCGCGCGCTTTCAGCTGTTAGGGGCGTTTCGGTGGATGGCTACAACCAGCTCATCGCAGTGGATATCTAGCTTGCAAAGTTGTGTAACGTGTTGCGTGGAGTACTCCCGTGTTTATCGGCCGCAAGAGTTTCTGGCCGCTTATTGGCGTCCTTGGCCTATCGCCGAATGTCGCGCATGCCGGAGCCTGGACGCTTGATAGCGGGCAGGGCAGCGCGATCGTGACGGTAACGCCGAGCACCGCGCCCGAGGCGTTCATCGGATCGAAAAGCCTGTCACCTTCCTACGACAAGATCGAAGCACAAGGCCTGCTCGAATATGGCGTCACCGATCGCTTGACCGTGATCTTCTCGCCGACGCTCGATCATATCGAGATCGGCGCGCCGACCAACGCGGAGCGTACGGGCCTCGGCTATACCGATCTTGGCGGGCGCTACAATTTCCTGCACATCGACAATTGGGTTTTTTCCGGCCAAGTGACGATGCGCATTCCCGGCACCTTCGACAATTCCAATCCGGCAGCTATCGGCTACACCGGATTCCAGACCGATGTGCGCGGCCTCGTCGGTTACAGCTTCATGGTCGGACGGATGCCGGCCTTCGTCGATCTGCAAGCAGCGGAGCGTATCAGCTATTCAGGGCCTCCGAGCGAGGTGCATGGCGATGTCACTCTCGGCATAAGGCCGTTGCCGCAATGGATGCTGCTGGCGCAGTCCTTCAGCGTGATCTCCGAAGGCAGTCATCTGCCGGTCTTTTCGAGCTACAATTACTCGAAGGTCCAGGTGAGCGTCGTTTATGACGTGACGAAGCAATGGTCGCTGTCGGCCGGCCTGTTCACGACCTATGAGGAACATAATGCGCTGGAGGAGAAAGGCCTGATCGCCGGCGTCTGGTATCGGTTCTAAGGTCTTCGCCGCACGGTCATTCGTGCCGGCATTCGACCTTCCAGGCGCAGCGCAAGACCGCTTCCGCCGGCTTGCCCTGAACGGTGAAGTCGGTATCCGATGGGCCGCCGGCGGCGGGATCGGTGAACCAGCGCCAGACAAGCACGCTGCCGATGGCCGGCCGGCGCAGCACGCTGACCCAATCGCCAAGTACATCTGCCTGCAGCATCGGATCTGGATCGGCGGTGCGCTCTTCGGCGCTTTCCCAGGGCTTCGCCGCGGCATCGACCGCCGAGCGAAGACCGATTTCCGCGACATAGACCGGCTTTTTGAAGCGATCGGCGAGCGCGTCGAGACGATCGGCAATCGCGCGCATGGTCGCGAGCCGGCCGGCGCGGTCATCATCGGCGCCGAGCGGCGGATAGAGGCTCACGCCGATGGCATCGAGCTGCGGCCAGAAGGGGACCGTCTCGGCTTCATCGAGATTATGCGCGACATAGGTGAGCTTGCGAGGAAAGACCCCGCGGATAGCGGCAATCAGCGGGCCCCATTCCAGCCGCTGCGATGTTTTGGTGAGTTCCGTACCTATCACAAAGATGTCGGCATTTTCGGCGGCGGCGATACGGGCGATGTGGATGATCTCGCGCTGATAGCGCTGAAACCAGTCCTGCCAATCGGCCTCGCTTGTCGGCTCAACTGCACCCGCCCAGCTGGTCGGCACCCAGATTTGCGGCTTCACCATCACCGAAAAGCCGAGCGTATGGGCTTCGCGTATGGCGGTGCGCAATTCATCGTCGGGCATATCCGTGCCGCGCACAAGCCGGACATCGGACGGGCTCTTCTGCCAGAGAAACGGCACGATCGCGACCGTATTGGCGCCGAGCCTTCGCGCCGCGGTGAGCGCCTGCAGTGCAGCGGCACTGCCAAAGGGATGGCCCGGCGCGACGATGACATTGAAGCCGTAGAGCTGCTGGCCTGCCTGGATGGGGAGCGGACGCAGCGCTGCGACGCCCGCAACAGCGGCGCACAGCACAGCTAGGCCCTGCAATCGCATGTTCATCGATGATTATCCGTGAAGACGCTATCTATTCGCGTTTGATGCTCGCCAGCAAGCTATCGAGCGCCCGCTCGACGGCGTCGGGCTGTGGCGGCTTTTCCATGAGGATCGTTTCGAGGGCGGCGGCTTCGCGGCTCACATGCTGAAAGCCGAAAATCCCCGCGGCGCCCGCCAGCGCATGGACGAAGGCCCGGATCTGTTCAAGGAGCGGGGCGGATGTCGGATCATCCGTCAGCGCGACACGGCATTTGCACAGAGCCAGAGCATCGGCCCGCAGCCGCTTCAAGAAATTCGCGCGCAGCGCCACCATGCCGGTCGAATAGAGATGATCGCGGACCGAGGTCGCAAGCGAGAAGGGATCGAAGGGCTTGGCGATGACGCCGCTCGCCCCGAGGGCTTTGAACTGTTCGAGTTCGCGCGCCTGTGCACGTGCTGTCATGAAGATCACCGGTATGTTTCGAGTCGTGGGTTGTTGTTTAAGCTTGGCAAGCGTCGCCGGCCCGTCCATCACCGGCATCATCACGTCGCAAAGGATGAGATCGGGCGTCCAGTCGCTCGCGAGGCGGATCGCATCGGTTCCCGAGGCGCAGCTTTTCACTGTGAAAGCCGGATCGAGTTCGAGCGACATCTCGACCACTTCGCGAATATCCGGCTCGTCATCGACATGGAGAATACGGACTCCGGTCATGTCAATTCCTTCTCGTTGAGGCGCGGGCCTTCGATCCGGCGGCGCAGGATCGTGATCAGCTGGTCGATGGATGATGATGATTTGATCAGCGCCGCCTGGACTTGTGCGGCACAAGTGGGGTTTGCGCCCTGCGCCGACATGACGATTACTGGAATCGGATTGCCGGCCTCGTCATTCAGCTCCGGGAGAAGATCCAAGCCCGAGTTAGTGGCGAGCGCAATGTCGACGATTGCCAAATCGAAATGGCCGTTCGCCAGCGCGCGGCGCGCCTCCTCGAGGGAGTCGGCCGAGACAATGTCGGCATTCGACTGCAGCGATTGGCTGATATAGCGCAGCACATTGATATCATCGTCGACGTGCAGGATGCGGGGACGCAGCCTCGAATAGCGGCGGCTCGGTCTGTCGATCAGCCGGCTCAAGCGATCGATATCGACTGGCTTCTGCAGCCAGTCGAGCACGTCGAGGCTCGAGGCGCGTCCGTCGTCGCGTCCGCGCTCTGGATCGGCCGAGACGACGATGATCTGCGTATCCTCATTTTGCGGCTGCGCGCGCAATTGCTGAATGAGGCTGATGCCGTCGCAATCGGGCAATTGGAGATCGATCAGTATGGCGGTATAGCGGGAAGCGGCTGCGCGCTCGGCCGCCTCGCGTCCGGTCGTCGCTATGTCGGAGACAAATCCGAATTCGCCGAGCTGCTCGGCGAGCAGATTGGCGGCGAGCGGATAGTCGTCGCAGATCAGAACATGGACGGTGCCGTCGGCAAGGCCTTTCGGGAATTTATTGATAGTAAGCGCTTCAAGCCGCGGCAGATCGACATAGAAGATCGTGCCGCGATCGGGCGCGTCCCGGAAGGCGACTTCGCCGCCGAGCCTGATGACAAGCTGCTCCACGATGCTGAGGCCAAGGCCGGTGCCGCCTTTTTGGCGAGCGTCCGTCGCATCCGCCTGGGCGAATTTCTCAAAGACGCGTGCCTTGAAATGCTCCGGAATGCCGGGCCCATGGTCGCGTACGCTGATGCGCACCTTCGTCTCGCTTGCTTCGACAGAAACAAGGACGTCTTCGTCGCGGGGCGAGAATTTTATCGCATTGGAGATCAGATTGGTCACGATCTGGGTGAGGCGATCGTAGTCGGCCGCGACATCGCCCGTCGCCGAATTTCGATCGAATCGCAAATGGATGCCGAAATCGCTCGCGAAGCCCTGGCTGCCTTCTACTGCTTGCTCGACAAGGCCGCGGACGTCGATCCGGACGGTGTTGAAGACCATCTTGCCCGACTCGGCCTTTTCGATATCGAGAATGTCGTTGATTAGGCGCACGAGCCTCTGACTGTTGGCTTGCGCGATCGAGATCAGTCGTGCGGCATTGTCCGGCAGATTCATATTGGTGCCGCGCGACAGCAGGCCGAGCGACGCGGCAATGGACGTCAAGGGCGTCCGCAGTTCGTGACTGACGGTCGAGACGAATTCGTCCTTCATGCGCTCCATGCGTTTGCGCTCGGTAATGTCGGTGATGACGCTGAGGACGAGCGGGCCGGCCGGCGTATCGATCGGATTGATGACGATCTCTGCCGGAAAATCCGTGCCGTCCTTGCGCACGCCGAACAATTCGCGCGGCCTTCCAATTTGCCTGGTTTGTGGGTGCGAAATAAATTTCATCCGGTGTTGGCGATGCCGCGCGCGCAGACTTGCGGGCACCAGGAGATCGACCGATTGTCCGATCAATTCCTCGCGGCTGTAGCCGAAAAGCGTCTCCGCATGCGCATTAACGAGTTGGATGATGCCATCGGCATCAGTCATGATCATTCCGTTCGGTGAAGACTCGACGGCGAGACGGAATTTGTCCTCGTTGATCAGTTGTTCGGTCATGTCGCGTCCAAAGAAGAAATAGAGTTGGTCTGATTCGGACCAGAGACCGGTCCAGGACAGCGTCACGAGATAGCCGTCCTTATGTATGTAGCGGCATTCGAAATTACGCATGATCTCGCCGCGGCGGACCTTGCGCATGGCGGCATTCGCGTTTTCGAGTTCGGCGGGTGCGACGAAACTCGCCGCTGGGCGCCCCATCATCTCTTCCGCAACAAAGCCGAGGATCGGATGGCAGCTCGGATTGACGCGATTGATCATGCCGTTGGAATTGACGACCAAGATTAGGTCGAGCGACGTTTCGAAGAGACGCCGGCGCTCGGCGATGTTGCGCCGGCGTTCCTTTTGCTCCTTGGCGAGCAGACGAATGGCGCGGCTGTAGAGCATGCCGGATTCGCGCACCAGCATAAGGAGAACGAAATTCGCGGCCATGAGACCGTAGATGCGGCCGGCATAATAGCCGAGATCGAAGCGCTGCGCCGCGAGGATTGAGCTCAGCATGATGTCCCACAGCCAGGCGGACATGGTGACGGCGACCCAAAGGTCGAGCACTGTGTGCTGGCGCTGGATCAGGATCAGAAGCAGCGCGGCGAGGCTAAGAAGACAGGTGAGCGCCGCGACCTGCGCGAAAAGGGGAACGAAGTGATTGTCGACGATTAAAGTCGGCAGCGCTTCATTTTCGACGACAGCAAGCGCAGTCATTATGCAGACCGTCACAGCTGCAACGACCATTGCCATGATGATTGTGGCCTCGGCCGGAAAGCGGGATAAAGGCTTGCCGTTGCGCCGCCGTAGCAACGCGTAGGCGATCACGAACAATGGGAAGCCGAGGTGCCATAAGAGATAGAGCCAGGGCGCTGTCTGCACGCCAGCGCCGAAGAGGCCTTGTGACGTAAAGACGCCCGGAAAGGTCAACGCGTGGGGAATGACGATGATTGCCGTGAAGAAATAGCCGGACGCGAGAACGAGGAGCGCGCGCGTGCGCAGAATCGCGAATTGCGCGAACAGAAGGCTGGCGGTCACGAGATCGCTGATGGCAAGTGCGGCTTCGTAGATCGGGATAAAGGCTTGGAATTCTGGTAATTTGGTCTGAGCAATGGGTGCCAGGGCCGCGAAGATCGCGGCTGACAGCAAGGAGATGCTCAGCGCAAGAAGGCGGGAGCGCCGTTCGGCAATCGCTGTCGCAAGTAGTATTGAGCCCGACATATTGTCTCAAGCCCCTCCGAGGCGAAGGCTGCTCGAGTCCTGCCGTCTTGCGAAGGCCACTGCGCCATGCGGCAACAGAGCTACGGTGACGCAGACGTTGATGCGCGCCGCTGTAGCTGATCCCTTGCAAGACAGATATTGCGCTTGGCAACCGGACACGAAGAGCCGCCGCAAGGCACGCTGCGGTCTTCGTTAAAAAAACATGTAATCAATAATCGTTTCTTAATTCAGTGTATTATTTCATATGTGCTATTACGAGTGTGAAATTCTATACTTTAATATGCGTAGTAGTTGCTTATTACGTATTATATCTCGGTAGAAAAGCGGCTGGACAGTCGCGACCGCCGGCCCGTGCTTGAAGCGCAAGACGTTGCCTCTTAGAGACTGTTTTGAAAATCGTCTCCCTTTGGATTCCGCCTGAGGCTGATTTATGATTCAAGCTCTGGATGTGGACAAAGCAGAGCCGTGGGCGGATGGCCGAGATCGCCAAGAAGACGAAGCGGTAT
>JBKQRA010000175.1:0-6256 GCA_052144065.1 Methylovirgula sp.
ATGGCCGGCAGTCCCGTTCGGACGCTGGAATACCGATACTCCACTCGGACGCCGTCATTAAATTCCTGAATCGTCGATCCGTTATGGCCCATGAAGGCGCCGCCCACCATCGCGGCGTGAGCCGTCACGCCGAGACCGACCAAGGCTACAAAAGCGAGGAAAGCCGGGGACAGTGAATGCCATCGGGCCGGCGTCGGGCCCGCGCGGTGAGGCAGATGATCTGCGCTTATCGCTCGTCTTAAGGACTCCCGTCGGGAGCCGATCGAAAACCACCCCATATTGATCTCCGTCCTGTTCCAGTCGCTTGCCGGCCTTTACCGCCGTCGACTCCGCCTATGGTCGCAAATGCCGCCTTACAGACCGGACATATCCTTCATCCGAATGGTTGCTGACAGGCCCTTTTGTGGCATTCATGGCCCATCGCGACAGGAGTTTGCAGCGGCTATGACCGGAAAAACGCTTCTTGGCCAACAGCATAAGGCCAGCAGAACGACAGACCCCGACGAAGTAATTCAGAGGCGTCGAAGGCGATTCTGGACTGTTTCGCGTCGCGCGCAATTGCGGCGCCAATGTTGCTAGGTGCCAATGTCCCCAATCCGGGAATGCCTGTATATTGAAATCCGGATTCCGGCTTTCGAATACCGAGTTGCCCTATGCAAACCACACCCGGCTTCAGTCGTTCCGCAGACGAGGCATATTCCGGACAAAGCGCGCCTGCCGCACCTCATACGCCCGAAGAAATTCTGTCCCACCCGCAGTTTGTTGCTGCGCGGATCGCCTATATCGAGGGACTTTTTTCCCTCTACGAAAACAATCAGCTCATGAACCGCCTGCTGATTGAGGCCACCCGATCCATCGTCTTTTTCACTGCCCTGGTTATCTATGCCGGCTATGACCCAGCGGATCGCGCGACTTGGCCGACGATTGGTTTGTTGAAACAGACAATCGCGCCCTATGGGCTATCGACGGCGCGCCGGGTCGACGGACTGATCTCCCAATTCGTCAACGCAGGCTATTTGACGCTGTCGACGCCGGCCATCGATCGTCGCGTTCGTATCCTCACGCCGACCAAAAAAATGATTGCCCATGATTTAGAATGGCTTGCCGTGCATTATCGACCGCTTCAAGTGATGTTTCCGGAGACGGGCTATGATCAGCCGATGCAGCATGATCCGACGTTTCAGACGAAGTTACGGAAGATCTGCCGGGAATTCGCTGCCTATGCCGCGCAATTGATGGCGGCAAATCCCTCTGTCATGTTCTTCATGGAACGCGACGCCGGCACGATGATTTTGCTGAAGCTGTTACATCGCAATAAAGCCGAAACGCCGATGCAGGTGTCGTTCGCCGGTCTGGCGGATCGCTTCGGCGTGTCTCGGACCCATATCCGAAAGATGATCAAAGAGGCCGAAAAGCGCTCCTTGCTCCAATACTCAGAAACAGCGATTACCCTCGCGCCAAGCCTCGTCGCCGCCTACGATCGATTTGTCGCGGATACGATGGCCGGGCATGACATCATGTTCAAGATGGCGACGCGCTAAGTAACAGCGATGTATCGAATGCGTTCGGAGTTTGTAGACACCGCAATCTTGTGCGGGTTCACGACAATCATGCCGCCGTGTCAGATGCACGAAAAAAGTTCCGTTGGCACGGCCTATCCGGAATTGGTATCGGTTGCACTCATAGCGCGCTTGATGGGGACAATCGTGGGCTGCTGTTCCACGTCCGTTCAGCGGGAGGAACCGCCAATGCAATATCACCAACAACGCCACGTCATCGGCATCTGCATTGCGGCCCTATACGCGTCCATCTTCCTCACGGCGACAGCCGTCGGAGCGGAGCGCGTGTGGATCGGCAAGCCGGGGCCCTCATGCATCGAAAAGTGCCATAAGACCGCAGAGGGTATGTGTGGCGCGAACCATTTTTGCCAGCAGAACTATCTTCCAAACTGTGTAAGCGCTTGCCGGCGCCAACGATAAGGTTCGAGGATTATCACGCCTGACCAGCCAACCCGCCGTCGCGCGACTCGCGCCGCGGTCATTCATTCGGAGGAAATACCCATGCGAGCGCTTCTATTGCCAGCTTTGTTTGCTTTCGGATTTGGTCTCACCGGACTGCTCAACGCAGCCAGCGTGACCGGCCCCGGCATCATCGACAAGGGCATGACGACTTTTTCGCCGCGCGTGCAGCAAGCCACGCATCAGTGCAGGGCCGCGACGGTGTGCGATGACAATGGCGAAAACTGCCACACGGTGGACCGCTGCCACTGACGGGCTGCCCTTTAGCCCTCGTTCATTGCGCAAGTCCGGATTTTCGCGATGAGGTGCAGCGCTACCTTTGAGTATGAGGCAGATTGTCATGAAGGCTCTTATCGCTGGCTTTGCCTCACTCGTAACCGGGGTCATCATGCCTACTGGTTCGTCGGCCTATCCGACTAACGAGCAGATAGATCACTGCATCGTAGCTTGTATGAATCGTGACTGCGCGCATGATCCAAACCGCTGGACACATCCGCAAGATTGCGAACTTCGGGTACGACAAGGCTGCATATATGAGTGCCAGAGGACGCTCAGGTAGCTCTTCTCCTCATACGGGGCGAGGGGAAGGATAGCGGCAGAAAGCGCCGGGCGACATGCGCCGCGCATGTGTCTGGATGTGACGTGACTGAGACATTGGCCGCGGCCCGCACGTCGTTGCCTTTCCCTTGAGCCGTCGCGCGGCCGCGCTCAAGAGATCACTATGGACCTTGCGCGCTCGAAAGGACCCTCACATGACTCCTCCGTCAATATCCTTCCGCTCCATCTCCTTCGCCGCGATCGTGCTCTCGGCGACTTTGGGAGTTTTGATTACGCCGGTGTGTTCTCTCGCTCAGTGGACGCCTCGTGAGGGCTACCGGTCAGAGATACTGAGAATCGATTGCAACGTCACTTTACACGGAGAGTGCATTGATCACTGTCCACGTGTTCGTCGCAACCACTGGGAGTTTCTCGACAAGGCCTGTATTCAACGATGCAAAAGGGCGTTCGGTTGTTAATCCGCTCGGCATCAGCGCGCTGTAGGCACTTTTGCGAGGTCGGTATCCAACAATGGCACGTCACGGAGATCCAGAAAGGCCTACGCGTCCGCTCGTCGTCCATCGCACCCACCGCTTGACGTCCATTGTCGCGCGGCCGCGCCCAACGGATCACTATAGGCCATGCGCGCTCGAAAGGACCTCCCATGATAAAATCATCACTTCGCTCCCGCTCCATCATCGCGGCAGCCGCGTTCGTTATGGCCGTTCCTGCGTACGCATACGCGCAGACCGGCTATGATCCGCGCAATCCAGCCGAGCGAGCGTGGTGCCAAGCCTATCATGCTCAGTGCATGTCGATGTGTAGTGGCCAGGCGAATTGCGTCAGCCGTTGTATGGCCAAGAGCGTACCCACCACGGGCAAGAGGGGATACCCGGATAAGTGTTAGGGGCGATCACGTCACGTTTGGGAGGGCACTCACGCAAGGGTGGAAGCCTTGAACTGGCTTCTCGAGAGTTGGATCCAAAGGGTCGGTAGGTCCACTCACGGTCCACCACACCCATCTCCCGACGTCCGCTTCAAGCGCAGTGGCGTTTGAAGCCGCGCGGCGCTTTTGCTCATAAAGCCGAGCTGCTGTCTCGATGAAGTTCGTAGGGGAACGCTCGTGCTAGATTGGACTGCACATCTGGAGGGATGAAGATGCGCGTGACTGCCTGTCTACTGCTCGCCTGCACATTGTTCGCCTTGGTGGGTCTGCAATCGGCGCATGCAGAACCCTCACCGCAATGGCATCTTTGCACCGGCGATCGTGATGTCGAATGGGACCGTCAGATCACGGCCTGCACAGCATTGATCGAAACAGGCAAAGAAACGCGGGACAAACAGGCGGCCGCCTACAACAACCGCGGCGTTGCCTATGCGGCCAAAGGCGACCTCGACCGTGCCATCGCCGACTTCGACCAGGCGATCCGGCTCGATCCGAAAGACGAGGTCGCTTACAAAAACCGCGGCGGCGCCTACAAAGCCAAGGGCGATTTCGACCGCGCCATCGCGGACTATTCCGAGGCGATCCGGCTCGATCCGAAAGACGTCTTGGCCTACAAAAACCGCGGCATCGCTTACCTGTACTCTCGGGCGCTTCCCAAGGCGCTCGCCGATTTCAATCTGGCAAGCGAAACGGACCCTAAAAACGCCTACACGGCGCTGTGGGTCGAGATCGTCAGCAAGCGCAGCAATCTGCCAAGCCGACTTGCCGACGCGGCCAAGCGGATTGACATGACCAAGTGGCCGGCGCCCGTCATTCGCCTCTACCTCGGCCAGTCGACCTGGCCGGCCGTGCTGGCCGCGGCGGACGATTCCGATGCAAATACAAAGAAGGGCGAAGTCTGCGAAGCGAATTTCTACGGCGGCGAGCTTGCCTTGCAGGGGGGCCGAAAGGACGAAGCAAAGCACCTCATCGGCCTTGCGGCCGAGGATTGCCCGAAGACCTTCCTCGAATACGACAGCGCCAAAGCGGAACTCGAGGCGCTCGCCGCAAATCAATGAACCCGCCAAGCGTGTAAGGGGGGATGGCGGCCTTGGGGCGATGGGCCGAGATAGCCTTCTCAAAAGCCGAAACGGGCCGCCGTTCAGAAAAGCACGAAAAAAGTGCCGTTGGCAGAGCCGTGTCCTGAATTTATAGCATCCATGCTCTTCGGGGGGCGTCGATGTCGTGTGCGATCGCTGTTGGCTGGCGGCTTATGGACTAACGCGCCATCGCTTCGATTTGGCGGGCACAAACGGCCAGGAGATATGGAATGCGGACAATTTTCACAAGCGCCCTATTGAGCTTGGGCATCGCTCTCGCAGCATCATCGGCAAGCCAGGCCATGATGATTGGAGCTTCAATGCCGGCGACGACCGATGTTATTCAGGTCGATTACGACATTTATCATGCGCCGCGCGAGGGCGGTGCTCCTCTCGACTGGTGCGTCTCCTATGCGCACGATTGCGGTTGGCCCGCAGCGAACCGGTTCTGTCATCAGATGGGATTCTCCCGCGCCACGGCTTGGAGAACTTATCATCCGGGGGAGACCTATGTACCTGCTGGCTACAATCATTATTGTCGGGGATCACAGTGCAAGGCCCTCTCTAATGTGGAGTGCTCCTACTGATCGGATGGCTCGGACCCGATAAGCAAGACGCGACCGCTGAGGGTTTTTCGCAGATTCGCAAAGGCGGAGCGCGACGGTGACGCGGCTCGACCGTTCTGGTTGGCCAGAAGTCGTTCACGCTTAGGTGCTAGATCGTCCGAGACCGTGGAGCGTCATTGCTTTGGTCCTTTAGGTAGAGAACTCATGGCCCATCTCAGTCGCGTATTAATGGTCCTGCTGTTCGCCTGCTCCCTCAGCGCCTGCGGCACAAAACAGACGCTGGACGAGGCGATCCATTGCGATGAATTTCGTCGGCTCTCCGATGGAAGTTGGTCCACGACCAAGGATGTCTCGCTCGACTATCTTCTAAACGGGATCGAATACCAACTGAACTATTCTAAAGATCTGCATATCAACCAAAAAGGCGGGAGCGAAGGGTCCCAACTCAGCGCCGCTCTGGACAAGAAATGCGGATCGAAACCATAGCTCCAACAGCTCAGACGATCGCGACGACGCGAAGAGATTTTTTGCCCGTAATAGCTTGCTGCCAACATTAGCTCGAAATCGCGCGAATCCATTGGGCATGATGACAAACATCAAGAGGAGAGAAGAATGCAGAATCGGATGACATTTGGTGTAAAGCGGACCGGATTGCGTGGCCTTGCTATGATCGCGACATGTGCCTTGTTTGCTGGTGTGGCAATGGCGCAAAACACCGAGCTACGCATCATGACCCCGCAGGCTCAGCGCTGCGTCGCAGACTGCCAAGCGCGCGCGGCGTCCTGTTATCAGCACGCCAGGACGGGGGACGCGAAGGAAAATTGCGAGGTTAACGGAACGCGCTGTAAGCGGGGTTGCTGACAGACGCGCCTTCGCGATATCGAAGACCTTTGGCGCATTCGTGCCGCGCAAGAAAAGGCGGCTTCATAAAAATTGGGGCGGTGTCGAATATGCGTTCTATCCTCGGCAGGTACGGACGAGCTGCAACTCTTGCAATTTTAGCCGCCGCATCGACTTTTGTTTTGCCTCATCCGGGGCGTTCACAAACTGATCCAACCTGCGAAGAAGCCCATCGTCAAGTCCTTCGCGACTGTAGACCGGGAGTGCCGG